>JAGFJD010000625.1 GCA_024102975.1 Phaeodactylibacter sp.
TCGACTTGCATGTATTAAGCCTCCCGCTAGCGTTCATCCTGAGCCAGGATCAAACTCTCCATAGTGAATAAGTTTGATGCCTTTACGGCATTGTTTCTAACTCAACTGAATCTAACGCGATTTAAAAAAACCTCAAGCGCTAGTATTTTGCCTAGCGCTTACCTTCTGTTCTCACAGTGTCAATGAACTTTTTGCTGCGGCCATCGAAAGGCCGCTGCTTCGCTCTTGAGTTTCTCCCGGCGAAAGCCTGTGCGGCCAGCCGGGGAAAACCCCTTATCTTCAATAACCCCTACAGGGTATTTTTTTGTTTTTGCTTTGCTCGCCCGCAAAGGGAATGCAAAGATAACTCAACTCCAACTCCCGGCAAAATTTTCGGGCAACTTTCTTGCCCTTTTTTCGCGGAAGCATGTTGTTCTCCGACTTCCCTCCTCTTTCGCCGCCCCGCAAAATCCTGCCCTTCTTTAAAAGCGGATGCAAAGGTAATGGCCAGTTTTTGATTTTGCAAGGCCACATGAAATTTTGTTTGTCCGGGAAAAAGGAAGGGTGGCCGGAATATTTTTTGGCAAAACCCTGTTTCGCATTCCCGCCCTTTGACGAGACACTTCTGGCGATTAGAATTTTGTGGTATTGAGAAAAAACCGCACAAAAATTTTTCACGCTTTCAATCTTTCCGCACTATTTGGTGAGTCGCCGGATTTATTGTCTGGCGCAAAAAATCAACAGCCCGGAGCGGGAAAAAGTTCCGGCAACTTTTGAAAAAATTGCTGCCGGAAGCGGCTGTGTTTACGGGGATACAGACAGCCGGGTCATTTCCGGCTGCGGCCTCCCCGGCGCTGCTTGCCGTTTTTCCGGCTGCGGCTCCGCCCTTTAATGTATTCCTGCTTGTCGTGTTTCTTCTTCTCGTCGATCAGTTTCCCGATGAGGTCCTCCCGGCCGATGCTCTCCAGCTTTTCCCGGATGGCTTTGTGATTTTCCCGTTTGTGCCAGAAGAAAAAGAGGTGCTGCTGCCGCTTTTCGTTCTTTGATTTGGCGGTGTAGACCGGCTTCAGGGTGTAGGGGTGAACGCCTGTATAATAAATAACGGTGGCCACGGTCATAGGCGTTGGCGTAAAGTCCTGTACCTGTTCCAGCTTAAAGCCCATGTCTTTGGTCTCGGCGGCCAGGTTGGCCATGTCTTCCATCTGGGAGCCGGGGTGGCTGGAAATGAAATAGGGGATCAGGGGCTGGTTGAGGCCGTGCTTCTTGTTGATCTTGTCGTACTTCTTCTTAAATTCGTGGAAGTACTTGAAGGAAGGCTTGCGCATGATGCGCAGGGTGGCGTCGGAGGTGTGCTCGGGCGCCACCTTCAGCCGGCCGCTGATGTGGCAGGTGACCACCTGTTCCATGTATTCATCTAGGCTGCCGTCGTTGTTTTTGTTGTAGCTGTCGACCAGCAGGTCGTAGCGGATGCCGCTGCCGACGAAGGCCTTTTTCACCTCGGGGTGGGCATCCACCTTGCGGTACAGTTCGGTCATCGGTTTATGGCTGGTGTCGAGGTTGGAGCAGACGACCGGGTGGATACAGGACGGCGCCACGCAACGGTCGCAGATTTCCTGTACCTTGCCTTTCATCTTATACATATTGGCGGATGGGCCGCCCAGGTCGCTGATGTACCCTTTGAAGTCCGGCATTTTGGTGACGGCATCCACCTCTCTGAGGATGGACTCCTCCGACCGGCTGGCGATGAACTTGCCCTGGTGGGCGGAGATGGTGCAGAAGCTGCAACCGCCGAAGCAGCCCCGGTGCATGTTCACCGAGAAGCGGATCATCTCGTAAGCCGGGGGCGAGCCGCGCTTCTTGTACTTGGGGTGCGGCATGCGGGTATAAGGCAGGTCGAAGGAGGTGTCGATCTCGTTCTCCGTCATGGGCGGGTAGGGCGGGTTGACGACCAGCACCCGGCCGCCCACTTCCTGCAGGATGCGTTTGGCCTGCACCTTGTTGGATTGCTGCTCGACATGCTTGAAGTTGGCGGCAAAGGCCAGCTTGTCGCGCAGGCAGCGCTCGTGGGAGTTGAGCCAGAGGTCTTCCCAGTTCTTGTTCCTGGGTATTTCTTCTTTGCCGCGCAGGATAGCCGTCTGCGGCACCGTATCAATGGATTCGAAAGGTACGCCTTTTTCCAGCAGGCGGATGATCTCGCGCAGGGGCATCTCGCCCATGCCGTACACCAGCATGTCGGCCCCACTCATCTCCAGGATATTCGGGAAGAGCTTATCAGCCCAGTAATCATAGTGGGTCACCCGCCGCAGGGAGGCCTCGATTCCGCCGATGAGCACCGGCACATCGGGGTAGAGTTCTTTCAGGATTTTGGTGTAGGCGGTGGTGGCGTAGTCGGGGCGGAAGCCTGCCTCGCCTCCGGGAGTATAGGCGTCGGTAGAGCGCTTGCGCCGGGCTGCCGTGTAGTGGTTGACCATCGAGTCCATGCAGCCGGAAGTGACACCGAAGAACAACCTTGGCCGGCCCATCTTTTTGAAGTCGCGCAGGTCATCCTGCCAGTTGGGCTGAGGCACGATACCGACGCGCAGGCCCTCGCTTTCCATAATACGCCCGATAACCGCCGTGCCGAAGGCCGGATGGTCCACATAGGCATCTCCGGAGATGAGCACCACATCGAGCTCCTCCCAACCTCTCATCTCTACTTCTTCCCGGGTGATGGGCAGCCATTCTGTTACGGGGCGGTTATCGAACATAAAGTTTAGTTTTGATTTTATGAGTGATCATTAGGTTTTATAATTTTACGGGTCTCCAGGGATATTACAGGCCCCTGTCATTTCCCATACTACTCCTCTTCCCGGGCCAGCAAATTGAGCAGGTACTCCCCGTATCCGCTTTTCAGGTATTTATGCGCCAGTTTTTCGAGTTGCCCGGCGTCGATGAAGCCCATCTCGTAGGCCACTTCTTCGATACAACCGATCTTGAGCCCCTGGCGGTCCTCGATCACCTCAATGAACTGGCCGGCCTGCATGAGTGATTTGTGGGTGCCGGTATCCAGCCAGGCTACGCCGCGGCCCAGGACGGCCACTTTCAGCCTGCCCGCCGCCAGGTAATGCTTGTTGACGTCGGTGATCTCGTATTCTCCGCGGGCGCTGGGTTTCAGGTTTTTGGCAATCTCCACCACCTCATTGTCGTAGAAGTAGAGGCCGGGGACGGCATAGTGCGATTTAGGCCTGGCCGGTTTTTCTTCTATAGACAGGGCGTTGAAGTTATGGTCAAAATCGACGACTCCGTAGCGTTGCGGGTCGGCAACCCAGTAAGCGAACACGATGCCGCCGTCGGGGTTGGTGGAACTTTGAAGCATTTCGTTCAGCCCGGCGCCGTAGAAAATGTTATCCCCGAGAATCAGGGCAACGGGATCCTGTCCGATGAAACCTTCGCCCAGGACGAAGGCCTGGGCCAGGCCATTGGGTTCGTGCTGGGGCGTATAAGAGAAATGGCATCCGATCTGGCTGCCGTCGCCCAGCAGTTTCTCGAAATTGAACAGGTCGTGAGGCGTAGAGATGATCAAAATATCGCGGATGCCTGCCGCCAGCAGGGTGGACAGCGGATAATAGATCATAGGCTTGTCATAGACCGGCATCAGTTGTTTGCTCACCGCCAGGGTGAGGGGGTACAGGCGCGTGCCCAGCCCTCCGGCCAGGATGATTCCTTTCATGGGTGGTTGATTTGGTTGATTGGTTGATTGGGTTGATTGGGTTGATTGGTTGATTGGTTGATTGGTTGATTGGGCGCCCGGACTCAATCAACCAATCAACTCAATCAACCAAACCAACTACCCCACCCGCGAGGCGATGTCCTGAAAAATCCGGCGGATGCGCAGGACCAGTTCCACCGGTTTAAAGGGCTTGGTGACAAAATCATCGGCGCCTATTTGCATGGCTTCGAGGATGAGGTTCTCGTTTTCCAGCGGGGCAATGATGACAATGGGGACGCTCATGTCCATATCGTTGCGCACCAGGGTGATCAGTTCCATGCCGGAAATCTTGGGCACGTCGATGTCTGTTACGATGAGGTCGGGCTTTTCGTTTTGGATGAGTTCTCTGGCCTCTTTGCCGTCGACGGCGAGAAACAGTTCATAGCCTTGTTTCTGCAGGCGGAATTTCAGCGCTGTTAGCAGGATTTCTTCGTCTTCGCAGATAAGGATTTTTTTCAAGTTTGCCATAGGTTTTTTCCGGATATACCTCTCAAATGGATTAAAGATAAAAAAATTGTCGCTTGGTTTATCTTTTTTCCAGTTCGAGGCGAAGTTCTTTCAATACTTCGGGGATCAGTATTCCCATTTCGAATACCAGCAGATGGATAGGGCTGGTTTGTTTTTCCTGCCGGAGATGCTGTTCCAGCAGCCGGTTCGCGCTGGCCAGCTGTTCGTTCCCCACAAAAGGGAGGGTCGATTTGAGGTGGTGGCATAGCCATTGCAACTCCGTGCGGTTTTGATTTTCCCACAGCGCTTTCAGCCGGCGGGCGCTGGTTTCAAGGTCGGCAACTACCATGAGGAGCAGTTCCCGCCGGGTGTCGGGGTCTTCCGCCGCCATTTTTTCGAGATAATCCAGTTGGATGTGTTGGTAACCCATGGCTGGTTCAGGGCGTACAGGTTAGGTAATATTCGATCTTCCGGAATAGCTGTTCCGGTTCGAAAGGCTTAAGGACGTAGTCGTCGAGGCCGTACTGGCGGAAGGCGCCATCTTGTGAGATATGCGCGTGGGCGGTCATCGCCAGGATGGGGACTTCCGAAGCAGGAGGGGGCAGGTTCTGGCGGATAAATTTCGTAGCCGAGTAGCCGTCGCGGACCGGCATCTGCAGATCCATCAGCACAATATCTACCGGCTGCTGCCGGAGCAGCCGGATGGCTTCCTCTCCATTTTCAGCGATCAGCACTTCGATGTTTTTCCACTTTTTTTCCAGGGTTTTCCGGGCGACAGCCTGGTTGAGTTTGTGGTCTTCGACCAGCAACAGGCGGAAGGCCGCGTCGGGAGGCAAAGCAGGGCCTGGCGGCCGGATCGCGGGGCTGGTGGTTTCGGGGCGGCCCTGTTCGAACCAGAGGCTGAAACAAAACCGGGAGCCCTTTCCCGGGGAGCTTTCCACCCGGATTTCTCCACCCTGGGCCTCGATCAGGCTCTTGGCGATGGGCAGGCCGAGGCCCGTGCCTTCGTACAGCCGGTCTGGTTGGGGTGCCCGGGAGAATGCCTCAAAGACAGTTTCCAGGTCTTTTTTCCCGATGCCGATGCCGGTGTCTTTCACCTCGAACTGCAGATGGATCCGGTTTTCCTCTTCGCCGAGCCGTTTGACGGCGACCTTCACAAAGCCGCGTTCGGTAAACTTTAAAGCGTTGCCCACCAGGTTGTAAAGAACCTGGCTGAGGCGCAGGGCGTCTCCCCGCAACTGCTCCGGAATGCCGGGCTGCAGTTCTTCCTTGAGGGTGAGTCCTTTTTCCAGGGCCTTGTGTTTCAGCACTTCCACCACGTTCCCAAGCAGGGAGGGGAGGTGGAAATTTTTACGCTCGATCTTTATTTTGCCATTTTGTATGGTAGCTACCTGGAGAATATCGTTGATGATGCCGAGCAAGAGCTCCGAGGATTGTTTGATGGAATGGACATAGCCGGCTTGTTCTTCGTCCAGCCCGGTTTGAGCCAGCAGGTTGCTCAGGCCCAGGATGGCGTTCATGGGGGTGCGCATTTCGTGGCTGATGCCGGCGATGAATTGCTCGCGCACCTTGGCCGTTTGCTGAGCGAGGTCTCTGGCCTTTCTGAGCTCTTCAGCCTGTTTCCTTTCCGTGATGTCCTGGATGATCCCATTGAAAAGGAAAGCGCCATTGCTGAGCCGGCTGGCTGTGCAAACGGTGGCCAGATATCGCCGTTCTCCGTCCGGCAGGGTGATCCAGATATCCCTCTGGACTTTTCCCGCCTGCTGGGCCTCTTCCTGAAGGCTTAACAGAGGAAAGAAGGGGCAATCCGGCTGCATCAGTTCTTCGCAGGTGAAGGAGTTGTGGGTGGGAAGGCCGAAGATGCGGTAGGCTTCTTCCGAGGCAGTGAAGTAATGGTCGGCAGGGCTGCATTCCCAGTTGCCGATATGGGCAATGCGCTGAGTTTCTTCCAGGCGCCGGAGTATGTTATTGCGGGCAATGGAATACCGGAGCGCTTTGGACAACTGGCCGTCGTCGAAGTATCCCTTTACGAGGAAATCCTGAGCGCCGGCGCGTACGGCCTGCATGCCCAGGCCCTTATCGTCCAGTCCGGTCAGTACGATGATGTTGAGGTTGGGGAATTGCCGAATGAGCCGGCCCAGCGTTTCAAACCCCTGGCTGTCCGGCAGGCTGAGGTCCAGCAATACGGCAGCTATCTCGCGGGCCCCGTTGTGGCTGAGGAAGGCGATGCCTTCTGCCAGCGTTTTATAGTGTGCGATGGAACAATTCAACTGCCCGGAATCCGAGAGCATGAGTCCGACCAGGCGGGCATAATTGGGGTCGTCCTCAATCAGCAATATTTTATGGGGGGTTTCTAATTGGGAAATCGGCTCGATCATGAAATCAGCTTTAAGGTATTACCTTTCACGGATCAGTCACGGGGAAGGAAAATGAAGTTCGCGCCCAGTTCGCTCAGGACGAAGAGGCAAAGGTGCTTCTCCGGATTTTTGTATATCGACCTGAAATGGTCGACCCGGGATGTTTCGATGATATTTTTTGTCACCAGTTCCTCCAGCGTAGAAGCATGGATGGACCATTCCGGGCCGCCCGCCTTTTTCACAATCAACGGAATGCCGATGTCAACCTGATACTGGTGGGCTACGAAAATGGGGTAGTTGGAAACATCCTGGTCGAGGATCGCATCGGCGGCTCTGCCCATTAAAGCTGCATAAGGCTTAAATGCTTCTTCCAGTTGGTGATATTGAGAACGCTCTGAATTTTCACGCATAGGCTACAGCTTTTGGGTTGTTCTGGTGGACAAGCAATATAATCATTCCCCGCTATAATGTCCAGCAGGGCTGTGCCGGGTTAGTGCTTTCGGCACTAAATAGCGGGGCAGTTATTCCGCTGCCGGACCAACATGCCGTTAGTGGTTGCTGGTAATCAACCGCTTAGGTTCCCGGTTTGGAAATAACCAATTAACCAATAACTGTCCCGTTATACTAGTGCGTCCCTCAGTTCCAGCAAAGCCACATTTTCGACATGATGGGTATGGGGGAACATATCTACCGGCCGGCTTTTCCGCACCAGGTACCTGGCACTCATCAACTGCAGGTCGCGGGCCTGAGTGGCGGGGTTACAACTCACGTAAACAATACGGGGCGCTTCCAGTTGCAGCAGCATTTTCACCACATCGGGGTGCATGCCGGCCCGGGGAGGGTCGGTGATGAGTACGTTGGGCCTGCCGTGTTGGGCGGCGAAATCTGCGGTCAGGATATCTTTGACGTCGCCGGCGTAAAAACGGGCGTTCCCGATGCCGTTGAGGCTGGCGTTGGCGCGGGCGTCTTCAATGGCTTCCGGGATCTCTTCGATGCCAACCACCTGCCGGCATTGGCCGGCCACATAAAGGGCTATGCTGCCAATACCGGTATACAGGTCATAGACGTTCTCGTCGCCCTTCAGGCCGGCGAACGCTACGGCCAGGTCATAAAGGGCTTTGCCCTGGTAGGTATTGGTTTGAAAAAAGGACTTCGGGCCGACTTTGAAGCGCACGTGCCCCAACTGTTCTTCGACATAACCTTTGCCGGCGTAGGTGACCATGTCCAGGTCGTAAAGGAAATCGTTCAGTTTTGGGTTGATGCAGTAACAAAGGGTGGTGATTTGGGGAAAGGCCTCCAGTACGGCGTCCATGAATGGGCGGATGAGCGTGTCGTCTGCTTTGTGGAAGCTAAGCAACACCAGAATCTCTCCGAGGGTGGTAATGCGGAACATCACCTGCCTCAGCAGGCCCTGGTGCTCGCGGGCGTCGTGAAAGGAAAGCCCCTGCCCGATGGCGATGCGTTTGATGCCGTTGCGCAGTTCATTGGACGGGTCTTCCTGCAGCCAGCAATGGCTGATGTCTACTACCTTGTCGAAGGCGCCGGCGCGATGGAAGCCCAGCACGTCCTCTTCATTGGAAATATTGCTGTCGATCTCCTCCCGGCTCAGCCAGCGTTTATTGGAAAAGGAAAATTCGAGTTTATTGCGGTAATACCGGGTGCGCCCGGCGGGAATGATGGGCAGGAACTCCTCCGCCTCCACTTTGCCGATCCGCCGCAGGGCGTCCTCCACTACCTTCTGTTTATGGAGGGCCTGAGCTTCGTATGACAGATGCTGCCACTGGCAGCCGCCGCACTGGTCGTAATGCCGGCAGAAGGGCGTGACCCGGTCTTTCGAATAATGGTGAAAATGCTGCGGGACCCCCATCAGGAAGCCCTTCTTTTTGCGGAGGACCAGTACGTCGGCCACGTCTCCGGGTGCTGTATTGTCGGCAAAGATGACCTGCCCCTCCTCGCTCCGGCCCACGCTCCGGCCCTTGTCGGCTATGCCGGTGAACGTTACTTCGGGTATTAATTTCGGCTTCCTTCTCCGTCCCATTGTCATTTTTTTGAAAAACTTCCCCGCCCACAGTTCGCCAAAAGGAAAGTTGTTTTTTGCATTTGAAAGTGCAAAAGTACGAAAGTGAGGGTATGGTTGCACTGTTTTCCTTATCTTCCGCCTTATTTTACATTTAAATAGCGGCAAAAAAACAAGTTCTCCCTTTGAGCATTTTAAATACGCTACGCCTCCTGCCAATAACGGCTTGCGGGCTTAACCATATTTTTTATTACTTAACGCAACTTCTGATGATAAAGCTACCTCCCAAGGCGGGGCTGATTTGCTTGGCCCTGTCCACAATTTCACTAAGTATGTCCGCTCAGGAACAAAAACTGCCGCCAGGCATCGCCCGGCTGGCCTCGGTGGAAGGCGTCACTGAGTATGTGCTGGAAGACAACGGCCTGCGCATACTGTTATTCCCCGACAATTCCAAGCCGACGATCACTGTCAATGTAACTTATCTCGTGGGATCCCGCCATGAGGCTTACGGAGAGACGGGCATGGCCCACCTTCTGGAGCACCTGGTTTTCAAAGGTACGCCCAACCATCCCAATATCCCGCAGGAACTCACCGAGCATGGCGCCCGCCCCAACGGGACGACCTGGTACGACCGCACCAATTACTTCGAAACTTTCAGCGCTACCGAGGAGAACCTGCGCTGGGCGCTCGACATGGAAGCCGACCGCATGGTCAATTCCTTTATCGCCGCCGAAGACCTGGAAAGCGAGATGACGGTGGTGCGCAATGAGTTCGAGCGGGGCGAGAACAGCCCCAGCCGGGTGCTGATGGAGCGGGTCCTGTCGACAGCCTATTTGTGGCACAATTACGGCAAGTCGACCATCGGCGCCCGCGCCGACCTGGAGAATGTGCCCATCGAACGGCTGCAGGCTTTCTACCGCAGGTACTACCAGCCGGATAACGCCTACCTGGTGATTGCCGGCAAGATCGATCCGGAACTGACGCTGGCCATGGTAAAGGAGTACTTCGGCCGCATCCCGAAGCCCGAGCGGGAACTCATCCCCACCTATACCCGCGAGCCGGTGCAGGATGGCGAGCGCTTCGTGGAGCTGAAGCGCGTGGGCGACGTGCAGGTGGTGAGTTGCGCCTACCATATCTGCCCGGGCAGCCATCCCGATTTTGCGCCTATCCAGGTGTTGATGGAACTGCTGACCAGCGAGCCGGCCGGCCGCTTGTATCAGGCGCTGGTGGGATCGGGCAAGGCCAGCTCCCAGTACGGCTGGGCGGCGGGCCTGCGCGAACCGGGCTTTGCCTATTTCTCTGCCGATGTGCTCCGGGAAAAGAGCCTGGCCGAAGCCGAAGCAGCCATGATGACGGCCATCGACGAACTGAAGGAAAACCCGCCGACGCAGGAAGAGGTGGAGCGCGCCAGGAAGCGCCTGTTGAAGAACTTCAACCTGTTCCTGCGCAACAGCAGCCGCGTGGGCCTTTCCATGAGCGGATATATTGCCCAGGGCGACTGGCGGCTGGCCTTCCTCTACCGGGACCGCCTGGAAGCGGTGACGCCCGAGCAGGTACAAGCTGTAGCGCGGCGCTACTTCAAGCCCAGCAACCGAACTGTGGGGCGCTTCCTGCCCGACGCCAGCCCGGACCGGGTGGAAGTGCCGGAGGCGCCCGACCTGGAAAACCTGTTGAAAGACTATGAGGGCAAAGAGGCCTTTGCCGAAGGCGAAGCCTTTGACCCTTCTTATGAGAATATCGAAAGCCGCACTACCCGCAGCGCGGCCGGCACCACCCTTGAGTACGCGCTGTTGCCGAAGGAAACCCGGGGAGATGTCGTCGTTGCGCGCCTGTCGTTGCGTTTTGGCAGCCTGGAGGCCCTGAAAGGCAAACAAATAGCCGCCCGCTTTGCCGGCAGGATGCTCGATAAAGGGACCACCGGAAAAAGCCGCCAGGACCTGGAAGACAAACTCGACGAACTCAACGCCAGCGTCCGGGTCGGCGGCGGCGCTTCCGGCGCCTACGCTTTCATTGAAACCGGCCGGGACAATATCGCGGAGGTGATCGGCCTGGTGGCGGAAATGCTGCAAAAGCCGGCTTTCCCGGCAGAGGAGTTCGAAAAGCTGCGTTCTGAAGAACTGGCCGGCATCGAAGAACAGCGCTCGGAGCCTATGGCCCTGGCTTCCCAGGAGCTGCAGCGCCGCCTGGAGCCCTACGCCAAGGAAGATCCGCGATACACCATGAGCTTTGAAGAAGAGGCGGCTGCCATCAAAAACCTGACCCTGGAAGAAGTGAAGGCTTTCTACGAGGAATTCTACGGCGCTTCCGACGCCACTATCGCCATCGTCGGAGATTTTGACAGCGAAGAAGTGGCCGCAGCGCTCAACCAGAACTTCAACGCCTGGGAGAGCCCCCGTCCGTACGAGCGACTGACGGATGAATTCTATCAACCCGAACCCGCCAGCGTAGAGATCGAAACGCCTGATAAGTCCAACGCCATGTTCCTTGCCGCTCAGAAGCTTCCTATGAATGTGGACCATCCCGATTATCCGGCCATGCTGCTGGGCAACTTCATGCTGGGCGGCGGCTTCCTGAATTCCCGCCTGGCCACCCGCATCCGCCAGCAGGAAGGCCTGAGTTACGGGGTGGGGTCCCGGTTCTATGCCGACGCCCGCGACGAAACGGCTACCTGGCGCGCCTACGCCATCTACGCGCCGGAAAACGCAGAAGCACTGGAAAAGGCATTCCGGGAGGAGATCGAAAAAGTCGTCACGGACGGGTTTACTGCCGAAGAAGTGGAAGCCGCCAAAAGCGGCTGGATACAAGGCGAGCAGGTCAGCCGCGCCCAGGACAATACGCTGGCGGGCACCCTCAACAGCTACCTCGACCTGGATAAGACGATGGAATGGGACGCCGAACTGGAGGCCCGGGTTAAGGCCCTGACGCCGGAGCAGATCAACGCCGTGATGGCAAAATATCTGAATCCGGATAAGATGGTTCTGGTCAAGGCCGGAGATTTCGCTAAGGTGAGGGAGGCGAGGCCTTAGGGAAGGCGGAAGTGGGAAGCGGGAACCTTGCCTGGCGCGGCACGAGGGCGGAGCAAAACTGTAGCCCCTTTCCCGCTTCCCCCTTTGGATTATCGTGTAATCACGATATAATCCCGAATTAATGTTTTCAGGAAAGCGATCTTATCCCGGGGTTCCTCTTTTAGCCCCAGCAGGCCGGCGAGGCGGGCTACCAGTTGGTCGACAACTTCCTGGTGGGCGTGGTTACGGTAGCTGCGGTAGCGGGAGACGATGTTTTTAATCAGCAGCATATCCTCCTCCGACAATTGCCGCACCATTGGGAACTGCGGTTCGTAATTGTCGAGGGTATTGATGTTGAGGATGTCTTCCAGCCGGAAGCGCAGGTTTTGCCGCACCCGGATGACGGTGGTGTTGGCGGTCATATCTCCCAGCCGCTGGTTCTTCTCGGAAGAGCTGATCAGCAAAGAACCCAGGATGCCGACCGAGAAGAGGCTGTCCACAACGTGAAAGACGGCCCGCAGCAGGTAATCGCTCAGGCCGGGCTCCTGTCCGTCGAGCCGCACCACTTTGAGGCCCATCGCTTTTTTGCCCCAGGACTGGCCGTCGGCCAGCACTTCCGACAGGAGATGGTATACCATGAAACCGCAGATCATCATGAAGGAGAGGGCAACGCCCAGGAAGGGCGATTCCTCAAAGCCCCGGGCCAGGGCATTCAGCAGCGTGAGGAACAGAAAGAAGTACAGCGCGAGCAGGATGACCAGGTCGATAAAAAAGGCGAAGATGCGCTCCCGCAGGGGCGCCAGCTCGTATTCGATGACGACGTTTTGGGTGGTGCGTATGTCTATGGTTTTCATTTTTTTTACAGCTTCTATTTCCGATTCCTCTATTTTGGCAAATGAGGAAAATTTGATCTTATCATTCCTGAAAATGGCATATTGCTCTTTGCAGCATTATCCCGGATTTCTTTTGCGTAGTTGACCAGTTCAGTTAGTTCGGATTCTGTGATTCGTAGAATGCTGCATGTTGAGGTAACAATGGTGCTGTTACAAATTTAAGTGTTTTTCGGTTCTTTTTCTGACAACATTAAACACCATTGCCCTTTCCACCGCCCGGGGCATCATGTTCATGTCCTTCCGGGGCACCCATCTCCACAACGCCATCCTGCCGGTCATCGACCCTGCTTCGCTGGTGGCGCAGGTAGAAGAATAGCCGTTTCCCCTTTTTCCCGCCTGAAAATCCCTCCAATCCGTACCTTCTGCCTCAATCTTCCGTTGTATATGTACGTTTTTTTTCCTAACATGCGATCTTTTAACCACCCCAAATAAATGCGCGAAACGAACTTCATCGAGCAGAACAAGGACAAGTGGCGGGAGTTTGAGCATATCCTGGACAGCCCCCGGAAAGACCCCGACAAACTGAACGACCTTTTCGTGCAGATCACGGACGACCTTTCCTACTCCCGGACGTTCTACCCCAACCGCTCGGTGCGCGTCTACCTTAACGGCCTGGCGCAGCGCATCTTTTTCCACATCTATAAGAACCGCCGTTCGCGGGCCCGTCGGCTGCTGACCTTCTGGACTGAAGAGTTGCCGCAACTCATCCACGAGTCGAGGGCCGAATTCCGCACCTCCTTTCTGATCTTTCTGCTGGCCTGCCTGATCGGGGTGGTGTCCAGCGCTATGGACGGCCAGTTCGCAAATGTGATCCTGGGGGATTCCTATGTGGAGATGACAGTGGAGAACATCCAGTCGGGCGACCCCATGGCGGTGTATAAGGAGAAAGGCGCATTCGGCATGTCTCTGGGTATTACCCTCAACAACCTGTTCGTGGCTTTTCTGACCTTTGTGATGGGGGTGTTTTTTACTGTCGGGACGCTGGCCCTGCTCATCCGCAACGGCATCATGCTGGGCGCCTTTCAGTATTTCTTTATCGAACGGGGCCTCTTCTGGGATTCCTTCCTGACCATCTGGATACACGGTACGCTGGAGATTTCAGCCATCATCATTGCCGGGGCGGCGGGCATTACCATGGGCAGGGGGCTGGTCTTTCCGGGCACCTATACGCGGCTTCAATCCTTCCAGCGGTCTGCCCGGCGCGGCATCAAAATTATGATCGGCATCGCTCCGGTCATCATCATGGCCGGCTTTATCGAGGGGTATCTGACACGGCACACCGACGCGCCCGCCATACTCCGGGGCGGCTTCATACTGGCCTGCCTGGCCTTTGTTTTGTTTTATTTCGTGTGGTATCCCCGCCGGAAAGCCCGCGCCGGCTTCAAAGAACCGATCCGGGACACCAGCATCAGCGCGGATGCCGATCAGTGGATCAATTTTTCGCAGATCAAATCTTCGGGAGAAATATTTTCCGAGGTTTTCGTCTTTTTCCGGCGGCACGCCGGGCGGATCGTGCTGGCGGCCCTGTTCACGGCTGGTTTGTATACGGCTGCGGTATTCCTGTCCGGTACGGCGCCGCCGGCCGAACAGTTCATTTTTGCCGACCGCATTTTCGGCACGGCCATAGCGCTCCGCCAGTTTTTTGTCAATGAAACGATCCCCTTCCTGCCGGTCATCAATATCCTGTGTTTCTCCATTATGGGGTACGTCGTCTTTCGGCGCCTTATCCTGGAGGAGCAGGAGGGGCTCCGGGATGGCATAGTGGCGGGCCTGTTTAAGATGCTGATCCCGATGGGGGTGCTGCAACTGCTGTTGTTCACCAATTTCCTTACGCTGGCATTGCTGCCCGTGCCCGTCATTTGGGCGTACGCCAGCCTTCGGGAAGGCACCAACCCCGTCACTGCTCTGGTTCGGGGCATATCCCTGATCAGCCAGTCCTACAGCAAGGTTTATGGCCTGTTCCTGATCCTCATGCTGGTCGGCTTCCTGGTTTTTGCGCTGGCCGACAGCACCCTGGCCTGGTTCTATCTGGATCTGGCCAGTTGGGTCATTCTGCTGGAAGAATCGGCCATGCAGCAGTTCAGCGCGGTCTTTTTGGCATTTATTACGATTTTTATCCTGTATCTTGTTTTTGCCATCATCCTTATCGGCGGCGGCGTGTTGTATTACTCCCTGCTGGAGATAAAAGAAGCGCCGGCTCTGATGGAACGGATAAAACGCATTGGCCAACGCAGGAGTATCAAGGGCCTGGAGCAGGAGTAAGTGGAAATGGTTTGCAGATTTAGCGACAACCGAATAATGAGAGCAATTTTATATCTGATCCTGATTTCATCCGTCTTTCCTGCAGCTTTGGCGGCGCAGGCGGCGGGGCCGTATGAGCAGTATCTGCGGGAGCGCCCGGGCAGCCAGCATTTTGAGAAGGAAGAATGGGAAAAAGCGAAAGAAGGCCTCGACTTTTCGGAAGCAGCCGTGAAAAAGGAAGCGCCGAAACCGGAAGAGGCGGCGGCCGGCGGAGGGGAGGGGCAACAGGACGGATCGCCCCCCCGGGAACGGAGCAACGTGGAGGTCAATCCGCAACTGGCCTCCGGCTTGTTGAAATTCTTCTCCATCCTCATTCTCGCCATCGTGCTCGCCCTGATCCTGCGCGGCGTACTCGGGCTGGAAAACAACCCCCGGAATAAAAAAATCGGGAAAGAGAAAGCCGGCAATGTGATCAGCCTGGAAAAGATTGAGGAGAATATCCATGAGTCGGACCTGGAGGCTTATATCCGTCGGGCACTGGAGCAGGAGCAATACGCGCTGGCCCTCCGGCTTTACTACCTGTCCATACTGAAGGAGTTGTCCCTTCGCAAGGCTATCCACTGGAAAAGAGACAAGACCAACCGGCAGTACGTGCTGGAAATGCAGCGGTCGCCCCTCGGCGGCGCCTTTGAAGAAGCGACCCGCATCTTCGAACAGGCCTGGTACGGCGGGCGGCAGCTGGGGAAGGAGGAATACCAGGCGCTGGAACCCGGTTTCCGGAAGCTGGCCGGAAGGATTAAGGCCGGGTGAACCGGCGTAGCGATGCCGGAACGGCGTTATTAATGGTTGCTAGTCAAGGAGTATGCTGAAAAGAAAAAACATAGCAGTGTTGGCAGTGGCGGCGGTACTCGCCTCGGCGCTCCTGATGTTCCTGTTCAGGGAGCCGTCCCGGCGCTTCGACTGGCGGGAGACCTATGACGAGGCGAGCCGCCAGCCCTACGGCACGTTTGTGATTTACGAGTTGCTCCATGGCCTCTTCCCCGGCGAGCAGGTGGAATTGCTGAAAGACAGCCTCAGCGGCGTGTTGCCCGGCGAGCGGGAACCCGCCAACTACGTCTTCGTCGGCCAGGCCCTTTACATGGATTCCCTCGACCTCCGGGCCCTGCTCGGTTTCGTGGAGGCCGGCAACCTGGCCTTCATCTCCAGCAAGACCATCCCATACGACCTCATGTTCCATCTGTATTACGAAGAGTGCGACGATATCTACTGGGAAGATTACAACATCCTCTACGATACGGCCGTCCGGCTCAACTTCGATCATCCTGAACTTCACCAGGATACCGGTTACCTTTTTGAGTACGTGTCCCGGAAAGCGGCGGCGCCTTACTCCTGGAGTTACATTGAGCCCTTTTACTTTTGCGATAAAGAAGAGGGGCTGGCGCCGGTCGGCATGATGAAGGACAGCCTGGCCAATTTTGCCCGGGTGCGCTACGGGCAGGGGTTTTTCTACCTGCACACCACCCCGATCGCTTTTTCCAATATTCAGCTGCTGGAAGAGAAGGGGCTGGAGTATGCCAACCGGGCCTTCTCTCATCTGCAGCCCGGAACCATATACTGGGACCGATACAGCCGTGCGCCTGAATGGATGGGCCGGCGGATGAACAACCGCAACAACTACCTGGCCAACCGGGAACTGTCCAAAGAAAGCCCCCTGCAGTACATCCTGGGCCAGCCGCCGCTGGCCTGGGCCTGGTACATGCTTCTGGCCCTGGGCCTGCTGTTCCTCGTCTTCCGCGCCAAGCGCAAACAGCGGATCATCCCGGTACTGGACCCCAATGCCAACACCTCCCTGGCCTTCCTGTCGACCATCGGGCGGTTGTATTTCATTCAGAACAACCATAAAAAGCTGGCCCTGCAGCAGATGAAGCTCTTCCGGGCTTTCCTCCGGGAGCGCTATTTCATCCAATCGCGGGATCTGGACGAGGCTTTTATGGCCCGGCTGGCCCATAAATCGGAAATTCCTAAGGAAACCATTGAGAAGATCATACTTTTGTATAAGAATATCCGGAACTCGTCCTTCGTGTCGGACAATACGCTGATCGAATTTCATCGTATTCTGGACGGGTTTTACAAAAACTGCAAATGAATATCATTTTTGCCGGATCGGGCGGGCCTTGTTGAAGCCTGCGCCATCCGGCAAAAACCAAAAATCTGTTTTATGCCTTTTGACGAGATCAATGAGAACGAAAGCCGGGCACCGGAAGGATCAGAGGAAGAAACAAGCGTTTTCGGGCAGCCGCAGGACGAGCAGGCGCAGCAACCGGAAACCGAAAGCCCGGAAAGCTGGAGGCGCAACCGCCTGGACCTGAACAGGATAAGGATAGCAACCAACCGCATCAAAGAAGAACTCGGCAAGGTCATCATCGGGCAGGAAGAGCTGATGGAGCTGCTGCTGGCAGGGCTGCTCTCCGGCGGCCATGTATTGCTGGAAGGCGTGCCCGGCATCGCCAAGACCCTCACCGCCAAGCTGATGGCCCGGACGTTGGACGTGGGCTTTTCCCGCATTCAGTTTACCCCCGATCTCATGCCCAGCGACGTGCTCGGAACCACAGTTTTCAATATGAAAACCTCCGAGTTTTCCTTCAATGCCGGGCCCATCTTTTCCAATATTATTCTGATCGACGAGATCAACCGGGCGCCGGCCAAAACCCAGGCTGCCCTCTTCGAGGTGATGGAGGAATACCAGGTTACCGTCGACGGCGATACCTACCCCATGGGTTTCCCCTTCTTCGTGGTTGCCACCCAGAACCCGATCGAACAGGAGGGAACCTACAAGCTGCCCGAGGCGCAGCTCGACCGCTTCCTGATCAAGATCAAACTGCGGTACCCCAGCCTGGACGAGGAAAAGGCCATCCTGCGCCGCTTCCGGAGCGACTTCCGGATGTCGCAGAACGCCGAGGTCAAAGCCGTCTTTACCGCCGAAGAAATCCGGGAGTGCCAGGCCCTCATCGAACAGGTGCACATCAAGGAGGAACTGCTGGATTATATTGCCCACATCATCCACGATACCCGCAACAACGGCGACCTCTTCCTGGGGGCTTCCCCCCGGGCGTCGCTGGCCATCATGAAAATGGCCAAGGCCGTCGCCGCTATGAACGGCCGCGACTTCGTCACCCCGGATGATATACAATACGTCGCCTACCCCGTGCTCAACCACCGCATCATCCTGACCCCGGAACGGGAAATGGAAGGGTATACGACGGAGGATGTGATTAAGAGCATTATTCAGAAGATTGAGGTGCCGAGGTAGGATGCGAAGGGGAATTGCTTGATGTTTATATTGTTGAACTGCAGGAAGCAGTGGGCTGATGGGGGCTACCATTCCAGGGTTGGACGAGTTCGCTGTTCGGAGTTCGGAGTTCGCAACAGCGGCGGGCTGCTTCAACTCATTGGCTTCCAGCAGTGTCCAACCTTAGACGGGTAGCCCTGATGGGTAATATATGGAAATGTGTAGAGATGCATGGAAATGGTGGAAATGTGCCGGGATATGTGTAGGTGCGTGGAGATGTATAGAAATACATGGAAATATGTGGAAATATGTGGAAATAAATGGAAATGTACTGAAATGTCGCTTTGCCCACAGCGTTTCAATGCATTTCCACTCCTGGCGTTTTCGGTCAGGCACTAATATATAAATACACGTATACACAAACACACGAATCATTTGAAAAACCTCTACCTCACCGACCGTTTCTTCTGGCTGTTCGGCGCCCTGGCGGTGTTCTTCGTGGCCAGCTTCTGGGCACCGCTCCTCTTTCCGGTGGCGCAGGGCGTCTTTGTGCTGGCGCTGGCCCTGTTGGTGCTGGACGCGGTGTTGCTGTTCAACCGGGGGGTAGCGTTGCGGGGCGAACGCCATCTGCCGCGCATCTTCAACCTGGGAGATGCCAACAGCGTACGGCTGGAGCTGGAAAACCGCTCGCGCCTGCCGTTGTCCATCACTCTCATCGACGAGCTGCCTTACCAGTTTCAAATCCGGGATTTTGAAAAGCGCCTCTATTTGAAACCGGGAGAGCAGCAGCGGGCCCATTACGAGCTTCGCCCGGTGGAGCGGGGAGAATACGTGTTCGGAGCGATCAATACCTTCCTGGCTTCGGTTATCGGGCTGCTGGAGCGGCGCTACATCATACCCCAGGAGATGAACGTGCCGGTCTACCCTTCCATCCTGCAGATGAAACAGCTGGAACTGCGCGCTTTCGACCGCACCACCCACCACAAGGGCATCAAAAAAATCCGCCGCATCGGGCATAGCTACGAGTTCGAACAGATCAAAAACTACGTGCGCGGCGACGACTACCGCAGCATCAACTGGAAGGCCAGCAGCCGCCGCAACGTCCTCATGGTCAACCAGTACGAAGACGAACGCGCCCAGCAGATTTACTGCGTGATCGACAAAAGCCGCGCCATGCGCATGCCCTTCGAAGGGCTCAGCCTGATGGACTACGCCATCAACACCAGCCTGGTGATCTCCAACATCGCCCTGCAAAAGTACGACCGCGCCGGCCTGATCACTTTTTCAGACAAGATCGGCGCCACCATCAAGGCCGACAGCAAACCCACCCAGCTCAATAAAATCCTCATGGCCCTCTACAAGGAAGAGGAGCGCCCGCTGGAAGCCAACTACGAGCTGCTCTACTACGCCGCCCGCAAGCTCATCAACGGCCGCAGCCTCATCCTGCTGTACACCAATTTCGAAAGCTCCTACGCCCTGGAGCGCGTACTGCCCATCCTGCGCCGCATCAATACCTTCCACCTGCTGGTCGTTGTCTTTTTTGAAAATACCGAGATCCGCGATTTCGTCGAAGCCCGCGTAGAAACCCTGGAGGACATCTACCACCAGACCATCGCCCGAAAGTTCCTCACCGAGAAGTCGCAGATGGTGCAGAAGCTGCAGCAATATGGCATCCAGGCCATCCTCACCCGGCCGGAAGATTTGTCGATCAATACGGTGAATAAGTATCTGGAGTTGAAGTCGAGGGGGTTGATTTAGAGGGGATGATTAATTCTACTTGCAAAGCTTAAGTTTTTTTCAAAGTTATTTACTTTTGAGATTGGGTTTAGTTTAAATTTAACATGTAAAATGAGCTTCAGGCTTTTCTGGCATATCAGCTTCATAGCTTTAATTGCTTGTAATTGTTCAAGATATTACCACAATCGCATTATTGAACCTGTTTTAAATATGGATGATGTCAGTGAAATCCAAAAAGAGGTAGACGATATATTTATCTTGTTGACTTATTCCCTGGTTTTTCGGGATTGGCAAGCCGGTTCTGTTCCCCGTCAGGAAAGGCGGGGATATAACATCGGCGCTTTGCTTGTAAATGCTCAGAATGAGCCGGTATATTATGGCTTGAACTGTATCAATTCAACTGATAATGCGACTCAGCATGGAGAAGTAAGAGCGATTACGCAATACCTGGAAAAAGCCAGGAGTTTTAATTTATCGGGACATACCCTTTATACTACTCTGGAACCCTGTGTCATGTGTGCCGGAATGATAACAATGACAGCTGTAAAAAGAGTTGTGTTCGGGCAGAATGATGTTGAATACAGCAAGGCTTTTGAGCGGTTAGCCATTGATACGCGTCCTATCGGGGGTTTTCCGCCTTACCCCCGCAGAGTCATTGCACAGGCATCTTCCATTTCTTTTCGGGAAGAATTGGATGAAGCTTACAATAATTTCCTTGAAAGCAATGATGAAAAAATACTGGCTATTTTCCTCGTTTCGGACGAGGCAAGGAGCATCTTTGAAAAAGCTTTAAATTCTTTTAAAAATTATGAAGTGGAATTTGAGGAGAATAGAAATATTTATGAATCTGCACTGCAATTTTTCAATGAGAATTAGACGTGAGCTACCTTTCCTTTTGCCTGCATGATTAAAGATTTACCAAAAGCAGAACTTCATTGTCATTTAATTGGGGTTATTCACCCTAAGTTACTGACTGCCATAGCTGAGAAAAATGCCCCTGTTTTGATCCAACCTGAAAAACTTGAGGTTTTACTTCCCGTTGAGACCAAAGCAAAATTCCAAAGGTGGATAAAATTTCTTGAACCTTATCAGGAAGCCAACTGGAAATATTTCAAACTCATTTTGGAATACCATATAGGTAATTTGATCGCTCAAAGTGTGCTTTATACAGAGATCATGATCTCCCCAACTATGTTCCCAAATGAAATATCTGATTTGATAAATTCTTTTCGGAACTTCAGGTCTTGGGTAGATGAGCTGGAAGACGGCCTCATTCAGGTGGAATTTATCATGGTGATGCCAAGAACCTTGTCGGACGTAAAAATTGAAGAAAATACAGAAACATATATTGAACTTTATCGATTGGGCTTAATCGTAGGTGTTGCCATCGTCGGAATCGAAAACGATCATTCCATTCAGAGATTTTCAAAAGCACTGGAAGCGTGTAAGGTTTCTGGTTTGGGTATAGAAGTTCATGCTGGAGAACATTCCGGGCCTGAAAATGTAAGGGATGCACTTGATTTTGGGTTTGTTGATCGAATTGGTCACGGGGTAGGGCTGTTTCAGGATAAAAGCCTGATACAGCGAGTAGTTCAAAATAACATACATCTTGAATTTTGCCTGACCAGTAATTTGAAAACCGGGAGTATTGCCAGCTTGAACAACCACCCTTTACCTCAAGCTCGGGCATACAATTTGAGCTACAGTATCAATACAGATGATCCGGGATTATTTGGATGCAATATGTTGGGAGAATACGAATTATTAGCGGAACATTTCTCCTTTACCGATACAGATTTTAGGCAATTGTTTGAAAATACAATGAAAGCCAGGTTTCAACCCAACCTGAAATACTTGGAAATGCATTTCTTTGAAGGAAGTTGATTATACTGGTACCTTCTCAGCCATCAAACGGAAACAAACCCTTGTTCTATTTCCATTTGCATTTTCTCCGGTCGGTAAATCACGAAACCGGAAAGATACTTTCGAGCATTCTTCAGCTGGTTTGCCAACCTTTATCCATCCACCACCCCGACTAGTTATTTCAATGCCGTCGGTTATTTTAGAACTACGAATACGAATATCCTCAAAAGCATTTTTGCACCATTCATAAGCATTTCCCGACATATCCATAGCTCCGTTGACAGATTTTCCTTCTGGGTATAAACCTACCGCAACCAAATGTCCTACGCAGCTGCTATCATTCGTGTTAGCAAGATTAGGATTCCATTCGGAGCCCCAGGGATACAAGTAATCTGTATTGCCATTACATGCTGCCTGTTGCCATTCCCATTCGTATGGAAGCCTGACTTCATACCCAAGTGCAACACTTAACCATTGGCTGTAAGCCATTGCCTGGTACCAATTGACAAATTCATAAGGCCGGTTAGTCAGGTTGTCAGACGGTTGAGGATAAGGTTTATTTTCCTGTGGTGTGGTAGAAAGCCCTTCCCACCAACGTTCATTATAGTAGTGATTTTTTTCAAAAACCTGGTACTGTTCTAAGGTAATAGGATACTTTGCTATATAAAACGAAGGCAATTCGAACACCTCATTTATTTCATTTATTTTAACCCGGCCGGCGGGCACTTTACACCAAACAATATCAGGAAGGCCATTCTTCAGGCCAACTCCGGGACGGGTATCCGTCAGAATAGCCAAACGATCGCCTATTTCAGCCCTGCGTCGATGCCCTACAAACTTATATTCCAACTCCGCCAATAAGCGTTCGGATTCAGGTCGTATAAATGTTCGGATTCCCGGGTAAGATTCGTCGAGTTCTTTTGATTTTAAATCAATGCCCAAAAGAGATAACGCGCTATAAACCTCATTTAAACGATATTGTGGCCATAACCGGTTTCTGTCAAAATCCAGCTGCTGTTCTTCATCACTTTTCTTACTTCTGCCTTCTCTCCATTCCTTTGCTTCTCGAGTTACTTTTTCCATTAAAAGCAATGAAGATTTGAAGTTCAATATCCATTCTTTGAGCAGATTCCAATGCCTGATCAATGCTTCGTGAGCGATCTCAACAACAGGCTCCCCTTTTTCGTTGTTATCGGTAATTAAAAGCCTCTTATCGCGCAGTTCTCTAACCAGCCTCAAAGCTTCTTCAGGCCAGTCTTTCTCCCTGATGACAGTTGGCTTCTTTGTTGCCACTCCATCGCTCCCTACCGCAATAAGTTTTCGGAAAACAAAATTGAAGGTTTGTTTGAAGGCAGGGGCGTCTGTATTAAAGATCTGGACTGCCAGTTCTGCCTGTCGTTGAATAACACCTACTACTCCTCCCAATTCCCGATAGGCCTTGAGGGTGAGCTGGTTGCCGAACCGCCTTTCGTACAGCTGTTCCAAAACATAGGAAAGCAAAGGCAGGGCCCCCTCCGTCTCTCCGCTGTCTTTTATCACTTCTTCCTTCAAACCATCCTGAAATGACAACCCGCTAAACATAGCCGGCCGGGCGATGATGCGAAAGATGCTGTCCGAATCGGGAGGAAGCAGAGGCTGTTGGCCAGTTTCCATCAACTTGGTCAGGCGAGGATAATCCAGGCAGCGGTGGTAGAACTCGGACCTCAAGGTGAGGATTACCTGGGCTTGCTTTGCCTGAGCAAGCCCTGTCAAAAAATCAATAAATTGATCTTTTAAAACCCGCTCTTTTTCATCTATCAAAGTGAAAACCTCTTCAAACTGATCAATGAAAAGTACGGTTTTAGTTGCATCGGGGTCATTTGCGTTTAAATATTCCAGGAAATTATTTATTCCAGCTTCACCTTGCCGCACCCACCTTAGGAATTGCCGGTTAGCCTCGGCCAGTTCAGGTACATTATTGGTGAGCTTGATTAATTCAAAGGCAACGTTTCCGGAAATATTGCACTCGATGATCTTCCAATCCTGGCTGCCTGGGATAGCGTCAAGCATAAGCCTGTTGAACAGGCCTGCCCGGACGATAGAGGATTTTCCGGAACCCGAAGCGCCGACCACCGCAAGCAGGCCCTTATGTTCTCTGTCAGCCAGATGATCACGCAGCATATCTATCTCATTGATGCGGCCAAAGAACAGGGGAGCATCATTCAGTTGGTAAGGTTTGAGGCCTCTGTAAGGATTGCGGGACGGCTGTTTTACAGACTCTCTCATACCATCAGGCGCATCTTCGAAACGGCCGCTGAAAATATATTTCTTCATCCATGCCCTCAAATTGTGCTCGAATTCATTCTCGAAAAGGTCCGGATGATAATCAATAATCCTGGCGCCATGCAAGTCCGTAAAAAACTTCTCCACCTGCCGGTATCGCTCCATCACAGCTTCTTTTTCCGGATGGTTGATGTCAATTTTTATGGGCTCGCCCCGGCGATAGAGCTGAAGGCCCGGGCGCTGAGAATCCGGCAAATTATATACCTCTTTATATAACCATCCTAACGGAGAAATTCCTCGTGCCGTTGATTCCCCAAGGTTGTGCCATGCAATCAATATGATCAAGTTTAAACCGGATATTTCCGGCATAGGGATCAGTTTATGCCGGTTAGTTTCGCCAGCTGAACTGATCAGATGCCTGGCCTCCCGGAGATTTTCCAACTGATATACATTTACAGCAAAGTTGTCTTTTAAATTAGAGTAAATAAATAATTTAAAAATATACTCTTTGATCAGGGCAATTTCATTGTTGACGTTAACAGGAGAGGTTTTTCCATTTGGCAACTGTTCTGCAGAAGAAGCCGCCAATAGGATATTGACAGGGATTTTCCGGCCAATGGAATTGATTTTTTCAATAAGCCTTTCATCAGAATTGATTTTTTCCAATTCAACTCCGAAACCTCGAAAGGACAATACATGCTCATCGCTGTAAAAAAGTATCCATGTGGGTTGTTCCGAATCGAAATTGAGATCAAACCCTCGCGTCACCGGCCGTTTGCCAAACTGGTAAGGCAGTGTATCTTCATATTTGAACAACAGCGAATCACAAGCGTGCTTATAAGATTCATTCAGGTTAGAGTTTTTTGCAAACGATTCGTAAAAAGCCTTGCTGAACTCACAGGCATGACGGTCTTCTATGCTGACGCTCGTAGCAATCACTGCTTTAACACCTTCGTCTAACAAACCCTGAACCTGGTCCTCCGTGGCACAGCCGTTTAGAAAAACCAATTTTAAATCCTTTAATTCTCCCAGCATTCTGGCCAGGCCTTTACCATAACCCTGGCCATCTTCCAATCTAAGAGACTGGCTATCTGCGTGGCCTCCGTAATGAAAAATAGTAAGATGGTTTTTATTATCTCTGATTGCCCTCCGGATATCGTCCAAACCAGCATTTTCCAGCCGGAGAATCAATATTCTGCCTTCCTCCTCCAGGTCTTGAAAAATCTTATAAATATCATCGCTCTCTTCTTTCAGGTTCTCGAGATATTGGCTGGCATCATTGGCAAAAGCCAGCAATAACAGAGGTTTTAGGTTATCCATAGTACAGATATTGGCTGGTATAATAATTTCAGTACACAAGAAAAATTGATACACAAGTACAGACCACTGGACATTTTGGGGGCTACTTGTGTAAAGGTGTGAAAGTGTAAACGTGTAAATGATTGGGAGCCAATTTCTTTTACACCTTTACACGCTTACACTTTTAAACGGACCAGAAAATGTC
>JAGFJD010000635.1 GCA_024102975.1 Phaeodactylibacter sp.
AAGCCTACCTCGGCATCCCGGGAAAAAGGATCGAGCGGGAGGAGCAGCCGTTCAAGGCGGGCCTGCTGAAGCCGCTGCTGGGCCTCACCGTCATCGCCTTTCTGATCATGGGCAGCGAAGGCGCCATCGAGCACTGGAGCAAGCTGTACCTGCAGGACGTGGTTTCCATCGCTTCCGAGCGCATCTCTGGCTTTGGCTTTGTAGCCTTTTCGGCGACGATGACCCTGGGGCGCTTCTTCGGGGATGCCGTCAGCAAACGGTACGGGGCTACCAACATCATTATTGCGGGCTGCCTGGTCAGCATAATGGGTTTTCTGAGTATTCTAATGGCGGAGCTCACGCCTGCCCTGATCGGCTTCGGCCTGGTGGGCCTGGGCTTCTCGGTGATCATCCCGGAGCTGTTCCGGCTGGCTGGCAAAACGGAGGGCGTCTCCTCGGCGGAAGGCATCTCTTTTGTCGCCGGCTTTGGCTATGTGGGTTTTCTGATCAGCCCGGCCTTTTTAGGTTTTCTGTCGAAAATAGACAGCCTGAAACTGAGTTTTACCGCCCTGCTGGCAGCGGCGGGGCTGGCGCTGGTGGTTACGGTTTTTCAGAAGAGGCGGAGGATGAAGGCCGCTGCTTATGGAATGAAGGACTGATGGGGGCAGGCTACATTCATTCCTTCATTCCTTCCCCGCCCTCGTGCCTCGGTCGGGTAAAATTCCTTCATTCCATTACTCCTCAACCCTCCACCAGCAGCTCCTCATAAGGCACCGCCTGCCATTCGGCCACTTCCTTATCCGCCGAGCTGAAATTTATCCCGAGGGCGATTACCGCTTTATCCTTACCCAGGAAGGGGCTGCCGTAGCGTTTCTCCCGGATCTGCTGCAGGGCCGATGCTGCCGATCCGTCGAGTTTGAATTCCATGACGTAGCTCCGGTTTTTGGTGTGGACGATGGTATCCACCCGCCCCTTGGCGATACTCACTTCCGACTGCACCAGCATGCCGATGCCGGAGAAGCTTAGGTGCAGAATAGCGTGAAAAAAGGCTTCCTGCTGATGCAGGAAAATCTGGTATGGAATGGAGGCGAACAAAGTGTTAACCAGTTCAATGAAGTATTCCAGGTCTCCCTTATCCAGCGCTCGTTTGATACGGATGAGCACCGGCTGGCTATCGGTGACAGGCGTTTGACGGAAGGCGGCCAGCAGGTGCTGGTGCATCGTATCTTTGACTTCCAGGTTGGGATAGTCCAGAGTATACAGCCTGTACTCCGGGTCGTAGCCGCGGATGGTGAGGTAGCCGGTTTGGAAGAGCAACGCCAGCCAGTTGAGGTCGTCGAGGGTAAAGCTTTCAAACATGACGTGGCTGGCTTCCAGTTCGTTCAGGTCGTAGTGGAAGCCTTCCCGAAGCTTTTTGATCAGGAAGGTAGGCGTGCCCGTTTCCCACCAGAAGTTGGCGAACCGCTGTTGTTTGGCCAGGTTAAGGATGGAGAAGGGGTTGTACAGCCGCTCCGGCCCATGCCACTGGTAGCCGTTATACCAGAGGCGGACTTTCTCCAGTAGAGTGGGGTAGTCCAATTTCTCCGCCTTAGCTATTTCCCGGAACGGTTCCTCAAAGTGGCGCTCCAGTTCCGCCTGCGTATAGCCGGTCAGCGTAGCTGCAGAGGGCGCCAGTGTGATGTCTTCAAGGTTGTTCAGGTCCGAAAACAGAGATACTTTACTGAATTTAGATACGCCGGTGATCAGAAAGAACCGCAGGTAAGGGTCAGCATCTCAAGTTCAAGTGCAAGTATCAAACGCAAACATCAAGGCCAAAACCAGAGCGGTGCCCGTATTGAACTTGAACTTGATACTTGCGCTTGAACTTGAAAAAATGCCAGGCAGGGCACTCAAAAATACAGGGAAGTTTTTTTCCAAAAAACCCGCTATTTTGAACAACCTACCTGGCAGGGTTCCAAAACTTGCCAGGCCCAATAAGCTTGCTACGCGCCCAGTTCCTTCATCAATCCCTTCCAGTATCCATGCGTGATGTGCGCCTTCCCGCTGTACTCGGCCTCTTCCATCAGCAGGTCGTGCAGGTCCGGCAGGTGGTAGAACGGCACGCCGGGGTACAGGTGGTGCTCCAGGTGGTAGCCCACGTTGTGCGGCGCCAGGAAGAACCGCTCGACGGCCGTAGCCTTCACCGTGCGGGTGGAGGTAAGTTCGTGGCCGTATTCCAGGTCGCCGAAATGTTCGGCCACGCTGCGGATGTACTGGAACATGAAGAAGGTGGAAAAGTAGGGAACCACCCAATACAGGGCGTAGTATTTCCATCCGCCCAGTATGGTGAGGGCGCTGAACAGCACGACATAGAACATCAGTTTCGGCAGCTTTTCCCGGAACGTTTTGGGTTGCTGCTTGCCGTCTTTTAACTGGAAGCGCTTCAGGAACCAGATGGCGTCCTTAACGCCGCGGTACAGGATGAGGTAGGAAAAGACGATCCACAGGAACTCCCGCCGGGTTTTGGGGAACCGGAATTCCTCGACGCCCAGTTTGGACACCCAGTCGGGGTCGTGTTCCGTGTTCAGATGCTTGTGGTGGCGCAGGTGGTTCTGCCGGTACTTTTCCAGGGAGGTGAACAGGGGGTACATCGTCGTGTAATCCGTGATGAGGTCGTTCCACTTCCGGTTTTTCAGAAAGCGGTAGTGGGTGGCGTCGTGCATCAGGATGGCCAGGGCGTGCATGCGGGCGCCGATGACGATCACCGTCAGGAAGTAGGCCAGCGGGTGGAAGTACAGGGTGCACAGGTAGGCGGCGCCCAGGATAATGGCCCAGTTGTACGCAATGGCGGCGGCGTGCACCATCGGTTGGGTTTGGAACAAGGGTTTCAGGGCGTTGGGGTTCAGGTGTTGAGTGAGGGTGTTGGCGCTATTCGTAGTCATGATGCTTATATTTTGGTGATGATTTGTGACAAAGGTCAGGGTAGAATGACGGGAAATAAACAGCCGTACAGCAACGGGCAGGGCGGGGCGGGCAGGTGGCGGGAAATGGAGGGTAAGTGGTGTTTTAGGGTGGGCGGTGGATGGTGGACGGTGGGACGGTGGGACGGTGGACGGTCTCAGTATTTCCGGGCAATTCCGGGGGGCGTAATGCGTTACAACATTAGGATAAAAAAGGCTAAAGAAATGAAAAGAACACTGTTGCTCGCTCTGGTATTGGGTTTCCTTCCTCATGGCATTGTCGCTCAGGAGGCCATTATAGAGGTTGACCCCCGGATATTCGACAATGCAGTAAGGAGCCTGCTGCTGATATCGGATAAAGATGGGGTTGTCCACTTTGAGGAAGAATTGGCAGAGCCCGGGTTCAGTGAAAACTACCGGCTGCATTTCACCCGGGATCCGGAGGTGGGCGCTTACCACTTTACCATTTTCAACGAGTACATTTCGGAGAAGATAAACATTGGATACCGGTATTACCGGGCGTGTACTTATTACGATATCGCCGATGAACTGACAGCAGATAATTATTATGACTTCGGCCCGGGCCCGGAGCTGGAGGTGGAAACCCGTGAAGTGCTTATTGGGGTCAATGGGGTCGACGAACTCAACGAGTTCATTGTCCATGCGTCCACTCCGTTGAACTATGAACGGGCTAAAGTACGCAAAGGGCGGTGTGTTCCTGGCCCGGCATCGAAAGGAAAAGGAAGGCGCCAGGAGTTTTCAGTATCACCTTCATGGTGATGAAGTACCTCTTGTAGAGCCGATCGATGAGGCGGATTTCGATTACTCATTAAGCAGGGCCGATAAAAAAGGATTTGAACTTACGGCGCCTGGGAAAGCCATGCAGTTCAAAATGAAATACCAGGGTTTGTCCTTCAGGCCTTTCCAGAGTAGGAACGATCCTGGAGAGCTGAAGTATTCCACCTGGTACATTACAGGGGATCTCGATGAAACGGTTTCCTTCACTTTTCCGGACATTCCGCTGTATCATGAAGACAACTTTGAGTCACTGAAAAGTATTGGGGGAAGAGATCCTTACAGGATGCAGGTTATCAAACCGCTGGGGGTTAGGAGCCGGGTCATTGTGGCGGCGCCGATCATGAGATAATGGCAAAGGACAAACGCCCTTCGCCAAGGAGAAAATGAGTAACTTGAGTGCTACAAACCCGGATGATATGAAGAAAAACAACATTTTTGCCCTGTCAGCCCTTTGTATGCTATTGATGGCGCTGGCCTGTAGTTGCGCTCCCGGACAAGGTGAAGCGAAAAAGGCTGGGGGCGCCGCTGAACCGGGAGAGAGCCCTTCTGCCGATGCCGGCCGTGAAATGGAAGCTGCCGGGGAGGAGCCTTATCCCCTCTTTTTTTCCGACAGCGCCGGCCATTTCTCGATCGTTCTGGACCCGGATATCGGCTTCGTGGGCATCGATAGCCAAGGGGAACGGCTATACCAGGTATTCCTGTACGACAATGGCCCGGACTACCCCAGTGACGGCTACTTCCGGATCGTGGAAAACGGGAAGATCGGGTATGCAGACGAAGAGACAGGAGCGGTTCGGATAAAACCACAATATGCGGCGGCATACCCCTTCGTAAACGGCTATGCGCCTGTCTGCCCGGATTGTGTAACCGAGAAAGATGGAGAATATTCCCGCTGGGTGAACGGCAAATGGGGGCTGATCGACAAGCAGGGCAGGGTAGTGCTGAGGCCGGAGTTTGAAGAGGTCCTGGAGGTAGGAAAGGAGGGGCAGGTATTGGTTGCTGTCAATGATGGGCAGAAATGGGTGAGGATAGAGTAGCCGGAACACCAACCGCATGGCAGAAAACAGATTCGGCAGTTACCCCCTCCCCGCCTGGCTGCAGTCGTACATGGAGCGCAACATCGGCCGGCGGCCGTTGTGGGAGTTTCCCCGCATCCCGGACTCTCCGGATGGCTTGTCCTTTGACATGCTGGACTTCGAGAACCGCCACTTCGTGCTGGATATGTTCGAAAACGATCCCGATCCCTGGGTAGACGAGCGCTTCAAGGACCCGCAAAAGCTCTACGAATACGTGGCCCATCTGCGCATTGTCCTGCCCTATTCCCCCAAACACGGCGGCGCCGACTGGCTGGTGAGAAAAGAGCAGGAATGCATCGGACTGCTGCATGCCTTTGATTTCAGCCGCGAACGCTTCGGCTACAACCACCGCCAGTGCGCCATCGGTTTTGCTTTCGTTGAAAAATACCGGGGCACAGGCCTGCCGTTCCGGACGGTGCAGTACTTCCAGGATTTCCTCTTCCGGAAAATGGACCGGCTCTACCTGTTTGCAACAGTAAAGCGGGAGAACCGGCGCAGCATCGCCTTTCTGAGCAAACTGGGTTTTGAGGAACGCCGGCCGGAAGGGGAGCCGGATGAAGATAAGGAACCACCGAAGGAAATATTTCTGGAAAAGTACCGCTCTCCGCAGGCGCAGGGCAGGATACGGAACTATTGGAAAAAGATGAGGGAGAAATACGGCGAATAAATAGGCCTTGCGGTCAGTTTTTCGGCGGGCCGGCCGATGTGCTGCTGGGCATGATCATCGAAGCAGCAACCGGAAACCCTTACCGGCAGGAATTCGAACAGCGCTTTTTTGCGTCCTTCGATGGCAACTCCTTTCAGGATGGCCGGCAACTTCAGAATCGATACCTGTTCCTATACTCCATGGGCGAAAAGCCCGTATATTTTTTAAACAACCGCCGAAACGTTTTGGCATCGCTGTACCCGGCGGCGGATAACGCTTCCCCGATGCCGCCGAAGCTGGTTTCCAGGTTGCGCTTGGCCGCTTCGATGCGTACCCGTTGCAGGTACTCGATGGGCGAGTTGCCGGTGGCTTCCTTGAACCGGCGCAGGAAGTTGCGGCGGCTGAAGGCAAAGCGGCTGGCCAGCCCGCTGACGGTCAGCCCCTCCCGGTAATGCCGTTCTATGTGTTCCTGTACGCGGGCGATGGCCTCGTCCTGGTGCGCTCCCTGGTTGCTGAAGATCACGAATGGTTTTTGCGACCGGCGGCCGGGGTCGATCTGGAACGCCGCCTTGCCGCTGAACTTTTCGAGCAGGTACAGCACCAGGTTCAGCGAGGAGTAGGCCCCGCCGCTGGCGTAAATGCCCCTGTCGTCGGTGACGATTCGCTCTGGCATCAGGTTGGCCCTGGCTCGCCATAAACTCGTTGACCCTGGCGAAAATGGCATAAGGGCCAACCACGGCGCTGCCCATGGTTTCGCCACGGGGCAGCAGAAGGGCTGTTTTCGACTGCCCGGGATTACCTGCGCTTTTGCCGGATGCTGCTCAACGGCGGCGAGCTGGACGGGGCGCGCCTGCTCGGTCCAGAAACCGTCGCGCTGATGATGCAAAACCACCTGCCAGAGGGCATCCTGCCGCATACGCCCGGCATGCCAGCTATCTGCCACGGCTTCGGGCTGGGCTTTGGGGTGCAGACGGAAGAACCGGCCTTTGGCAGCCCGGGCGATTGCGCCTGGCCCGGGGCTTTCCTCACTTACTTTTTCATCA
>JAGFJD010000651.1 GCA_024102975.1 Phaeodactylibacter sp.
TCAACCGTATCGCCGTCGCAGTTGTAATCATACCGGAACCCAACCTGTGGCGTGTCATCAAGGCCATCGTTAAGGAAAGAATGCCTGAGGCTCAGCAAATGCCCCATTTCATGGTTGAACACGCCAATGCCAAAATTTTCGGCGGTGAAGGCATTGCCCGGTTCGCCGTTGGCCTGACCGTTGGCATCGACACTTCCGGTTGGCTTCCACTCAACAAAAAAGGCATTATACTCTGTATCCGTGTTTTGCCCGAAATTGATCTGAAACCAGTCGACGGCGCTCCCGCTTGTGTCTTGGGCCATGGTGTTACACCACACATACACCCCGGATAGTACATAACGAAGAGGGACGCACTGCACTTCTTTTTTATCTTCCGGTTGAATATTCCAAAGCGGGATTTGCACCCATTGGACTCTGTTGTTTTCCAGGGCGTCGTTAGCCCTTTTAATAATGTCTTCAGCCAGCTCGTAGGCGTCGTCGCCAGGAATGTTTTGGATGCCCAGCGGGTCGAGCGTACCTTCGCAGTTGTCGTCCAGGAAAAAATGCAGGTTTATCCGTATCCAGACTTTGATGCAGCTTTCCTGTATTTCGTCTACGTCAAAACAGAAGTTCGGCGCCGATTCCGGAGCGTAGGAGGGCGTCTCTTCCGTAACGCCACAGGCCCTTATTCCTTCATAAAAGCTGATCTGCGCACGGGCGTAATGACCAGAAACGGCCAGAAAAGAGCAAGCAAAAAACAATTTAAACCTTTTTAGATGTGACAGGGGGGGGGGCAAACAATGTCAGTAAGCTTTTCTTCATGATAATCATAGCGTTAGAGTTATAAAATAGTATAAAGTCAGTTATTCGAGTATACGCTGGTTTCCGGGTAACTTTTCGGTTCGTGAAATCAGAAAATCAGAGCAGTGCAAAAGTTGCTCCTGCAAGTTACGGTTATTGATGCATACATACAAGAGCAGCAATGTTAAAGCCGGGCTTTGCCCGGAAGGTCAACTTTCTATTGCCTCCCTGCCGATAAAGACGCAACGGCTGTAGCTCTGACGAATGGAAGGGCCCCACCACCTCAACACCTCAACACCCCAACACCTACTAAAGCATCACCTCCCCCCTCCCTTCATCTCCACCAGCGCCGTCCACACGCTCAGCCTGCCGCCCTCCATGCGCGTCCATATCGGGCGAACATGGCCGTCGTGGGCGCTGATATCGTTGTAATCGCCGAAGAAAATGCCTGGGTCGGGCGTGAAGGGCTGCTCGCTAATGCGGCGGTTGGCAAAAGTCCGGCCGCCGTCGGTTGACCAGGCAAGGTAGACGTCGGTGGGCTCGTCGCTGTAGGCGCGGCGGTCGTAGAAAACGAAATAGAGGAAGCCGGTAGTTTGGTCGATATCCATCCAGGTGAAGAACTGGTGTTTGCCGGGCGGGTCGTCGTTGACGCGGACGGGCTCGCTCCAGCTCTGGCCGCCGTCTTTGGAACTCGCCAGCCAGACATCGGTATCGCCCGGGCCGTTGCGCTGGTCGCTCCAGTTGACATAAATTGTACCCCGGTGAGGGCCGTCGCTAAGGTCAGCCACCGTTACCGGCATGCCGTTGCATCGGTAGATGCCGGGAATGTCGAAGGCCCAGCCGCCGGGCTGGGTGGCAATGACGACGTCTTCCTCCAGCCAGGACACCCCTCCGTCCAGCGACCGGTCGAAGTAGATTTTTTCGTCGTAAGCCCAGGCGACGTAGACCTCCCCATTGGGGCCAACGGCGGGTACGGCGCCCTCGGTGGTCTGGTCACCGTCCAGGCAATCGCCTTCAAACTGGTTGATGGCAACGGCCTCGCTCCAGTTCCGGCCGCCGTCGGTGGAGCGGGAAAAGAGGATGCGGCTGTGGTCTTCGGGGTCGCGGCTGTCGTATTCGTCGAATTCCGTCCAGGCCATATAGAGATGGTTATTGCGGGGGTCGGCGGCCAGCCAGTGCTTGTCCTGGTCGCGGGGCGGGCGCAGGCCGGCGTAGGCACCATCGCTCCAGCCCTTCCCGCCGTCTTCCGACCGCTGGACGACGATGCGGTCCAGCCATTCGTCGCTGAAACTGCTGTTTCCCGGGTTGGACAGGTGGGCATAGAAAAAATTCCCGGCGTAATCCGCCAGGATGACCGGGTCGCCGTAGACGCCGTACGGAGAGCGCAGCCGGTCTTTATTCCAGGTTTTGCCGCCGTCTTCGGAGTGGTACACCCGGTCGAGGATGGCGCCCGCCACCACCTGGTTGGGATTCGCCGGGCTGATGGCGATGCTCGGCTCGCAGGGACCGACGAAACCGCCCTGATCGATGAGGATGTTGGGCACCCCGGCGGGCAGCTGAGCGCCGGCGGGGGCAGCCTTGCGTTGGCAGGCAAAGAGCATGGGCCAGAGGAGCAACGCGGCCGGGATGGCCCGGAGGTAGTGTGCTAAACGTTGTTTTGACATAAGCTTCGCATTAAAAAAGATAAGTGGCCGGACACAATTAAATTATGTTCCGTTCGCGAGCGCCTCCACCTTCGCTAAAGCTTCGGTGGACAGGTATGGCGCGATGCGGAATAATTAGCAAGTCTCTCTCCGGCTGCCGTAGCTGCGGCGAAGGCATGCAGACTTGCGTAAGCTGCCAAATGTGTTGATTTACGGGGTTGTGCAATAAGTGTATGCAGACAGGATTAACAAGATTATCAGGATATATACGCCCCTGTGGAACAGGTCACTACATCTTGTAAATCTTGTTAATCCTGTCTATTTTCGGTCTTTTTGCACAACCCCAAGTTATTGAGCTGCCTAATGCATCTTATATAGCAAATAGACTTAATTCTAAAAATTTCCGTAAGGAAATGCCTTTTTCCTGTTCACCCTGTGAAATAATTGCTTGCTCATGCCGGGCCATTTCACAGGGTAAATCTTAGAATCCTGTCTAATAATTACCCAAATTCTCTATTTTTAAGCCAAAATAGCCAACATGAAAATAGCCGTTTTTTTCATTTTAACCTCACTAACGATCATGGCATCAGCCTGCAGGACCGCTCCTGAAGAAACCACCTATCCGTCCTACGACGACTATCCCGCTTACGAAGGCAGCGATCTGGGCGTCCAATACACGCCGGAAACCACCACTTTCCGGCTGTGGTCGCCCACCGCCGAAGAAGTGAAGCTCCGCTTTTACGGCCAGGCCCTCGGGGGGGAGTCCAGCCGGGAAACGAACATGGAGAAAGCCGAACAGGGCACCTGGGCCGCTCAGTTTGAAGAGAACCTGAATGGCGTGTATTACACCTTCCAGGTTAAGGCAAACGGCCAATGGCTGGACGAAACCCCCGGCCCCTACGCCACCGCCGCCGGCACCAACGGCAAGCGCGGCCAGGTGGTGGATATGAAAGCCACCAACCCCGAGGGCTGGGCAACCACTCAGCGGCCGGCCCTCTCCCACCCCACCGACATCATCATCTACGAGCTGCACGTGCGCGACCTCTCCACCCACCCCAGCTCCGGCATCCGGAACAAAGGCAAATTCCTGGGCCTGGCCGAAGGCGGGACCAAAAGCCCGCAGGGGTTGCCCACCGGCCTGGACCACATCAAAGAACTGGGCGTCACCCACATCCACCTGCTGCCCTCTTTTGACTACCTGTCCGTAGACGAGGCCAAGCTACAGGACAACAAATTCAACTGGGGTTACGACCCCCACCTCTACAATGTGCCGGAAGGCAGCTATTCCAGCAATCCCGCCGACGGCGCCGCCCGCATCCGCGAGTTCAAGCAGATGGTCAAAACCCTGCACGACAACGGCCTGCGGGTGATCATGGACGTAGTGTACAACCACACCGGCGCCACCGAAAACTCTGTGTTCAACCAAACCGTGCCGGGTTACTACTACCGCCACAACGAAGACGGCAGCTTCTCCAATGCCTCCGCCTGCGGCAACGAAACCGCCTCGGAACGGGCTATGGTGCGAAAGTTCATCATCGAATCCGTCAAATACTGGGCCACCGAATACCAGGTCGACGGCTTCCGCTTCGACCTGATGGGCATCCACGATATCGAGACGATGAACCAGGTGAGCGAAGCCCTCCGCCAGGTCGACCCGACGATCTTCGTGTACGGCGAAGGCTGGACGGCCGGCGACAGCCCGCTGCCGGTGGAGAAGAGGGCGTTGAAGCGGCATACTTCCCAACTGAAAGATGTGGCCGCCTTCAGCGACGACATCCGCGACGCTATCAAGGGCCATGTCTTCACCCACGACGACCCGGGCTTTGTCAGCGGCAAACCGGGACAGGAAGGGCGTTTGCAGTTTGGCGTCGTGGCTGCCACCCGCCACCCCCAGCTCAATTACGACTCCATCCAGATTTATGATGCCAACGGTCCCTGGTCGCCCGGCCCGGCCCAGACGATCACTTACTTCTCCTGCCACGACAACCACACCCTGTGGGACCGCCTGAAACTCTCCCGGCCCGAAGCGTCGGTAGACGAAAGGGTCCACATGCAGAAGCTGGCGGGCGCCATCCTGCTCACCTCCCAGGGGGTATCCTTCCTGCACGCCGGCGTGGAAATGGCCCGCACCAAACAGGGTGTGGAGAACTCCTTTGAATCGCCGGACAGCATCAACCAGATCAACTGGGAGCGCAAGGCGAAATACAAGGAGGTGTTCGACTACTACCAGGGCCTGATCGCCCTGCGCAAAAACCACCCCGCCTTCCGCCTGCGCACTGCGGAGATGATACAGCAGCACCTGCAATTCCTGGAACCCAACGAACCCAACGTGGTGGCGTTCACCCTTGCCGGCAACGCCAACGGCGACGCCTGGAAGGACATCCTGGTGATCTACAACGCCAACCCGGAGTACAAAACCGTCGCCCTCCCCCCCGGCCCCTGGACGATCGCCGTCGACGGGGATCACGTCACCGAGCAGGGGCTGGGCACGGTGGATACCAACAAGCTGGCCGTGCCAGGCATAACGGCCATGGTATTATTTAAAAACGAATGACTATTCAGCATTTTCGGAAACAGCGGCAGAAAATGCCCTGTTTTGCCCCAACCCTAAAGGGTGACAGAGCATTTTCTGCCTTTGCACTCTTCAGAGCCTGCTCCGAATTCATTTCGGAAGTTGGGGCAAACAAAGGCAGAAAATGTGTCTTTCAAGTGATGAATAGTTACAAAAATGATTAACCTTCTTTAGCCGCCACGAAAACTACATAGCGCCAAATCCCTCAAAAATTTTAGTGCGGATTTAGTGTTTTCGTGTCCGTCTCTTTGAGCCGGATAAATTTTAGTGGCATTCAATCGCACGAAACATGCTGGACATCCAAAAACGACTGACCAACTTTTTCTACGTCATCCTCAGCCTGCCGGCTACCGCCATGGGCTTTGCGCTGTCGATACAGATTTCGGCCCTGAGCTGGATCCTGGGCACCAAGTACGGGCTGGAGATCGAAGACATTGGCCTGGTGTGGGCCGCCGGGCCCATTGCCGGCATCTTCGGCCAGGTATTCTTCGGCGTCTGGAGCGACAACGTGTGGTTCGGCGGCGGCCGGCGGCGGCCGTTCATCATCGTAGGCGGCATACTGGCCGCCCTGAGCTTGCTGGCCCTGCCCAACCTGGAGATCGTTTCCGCCGCCCTGGGCATCGAGGGCATACTCGGGGTGGCCATTGCCGTGGCCCTGGCCCTGGATATTTCCATCAACGTAGGCTTCAACCCCACCCGCTCCATCATCGCCGACGTGACGCCCGAGGGAGCCAGGCGCACCAAGGGCTACACCTGGATGCAGACCATCTCGGGCACGTTCGGCATGCTGGCCTACGTGATCGGCGCGATAACCGGCAAGCTGTTTCTGATCTATTTCGGGGCGGGCCTCGTGTTGCTGTTCACTGTCGTGCCGCCTTTCCTGGTCGAAGAACCGCGCAATTTTGAAGGCGAGGATTCCGGGGAGGGCCACAGCTTCCGGGAAGGGTTCCGGGCCATCAAACCGCTTTGGGGGTTCCTGCTGTACGCCTGTTACCGCGTACCGGTGCGGGTGATGGAGATCGAAGTGGGACACCACTACGTGGAACTGTTTTGCGCCGCGCTTACCGTATTTCTAATCATACAATCCCTGCTGCAATCTGAAACCGGAAAGCCCAAGCGGGAATCGGGGCGAATCGGCTTCCAGAAAGTGCTGGCGGCCCACAGCTTCACCTGGGTCGGGGTGCAGTCGATGTTCATCTACATGTTCTCTTTCCTGCAGTTCCGCTTCCCGGATTTCAGCCAGGAAGCGAACGGGCGGGTCATCGACATTGCCTTCCTGATCCTGAACGGGGTAGCGGCCCTGTTCCCCGCCCTCATCCTCGAGCCCGTCACCCGCAGGATCGGGCGGGTGACGACCCACTGGATTTGCATCGCCATCATGGCCGTAGGCTACGCCGGCGTCTGGCTGCTGGGCACCAGCCCGGCCATGATCTACGCCCTCATGGCCGTGCTCGGCATCGGCTGGGCGGCGACGGTGAGCCTGCCCTTCGCCATCATGTCCCAGAAGGTGGACCAGTCCAGGATGGGCCTGTACATGGGGCTGTTCAACCTGTCGGTCGTGCTGCCGCAGCTGGTGGCCAGCCTCGGCGTCGGCGAGTTCATGGGCAGGGTGGAAAACAAGAGCGTGCTTTTCGTCATCTGCGCCGTGACGCTGGGCATCTCCGCCCTCTCCTGGATGCTGGTGAAGGAGGAGCAGACGGGAGAGGCGGTGAGTGGAGTGCCGGGGGGCGGGGGGCACTAAGGGATCACGCAACAATAACTTACCCATTTAGAGTCGTTCTTTTGCACGCTGGCAGCGTTGCCAAGCCTCGCCGTAGCTTTGGCTATGGCTGCGTTTGGCGCCTTGCCAGCGCACAAAATAACTT
>JAGFJD010000022.1 GCA_024102975.1 Phaeodactylibacter sp.
CCGGAATTGGTGATTGCTATTGCTTTGTCGCAGGACAGTGCCGGCATGGCAAGAGAGTTGCTTAGGAAATGGCTGCTGGACGGGCTTTCCGGAAAAGAGATGGAAAAAGTTTTTGAGGGGGTGGTGATGCAATAACTTCTAAGGCGACAATCCTTCCTCCTGCCCGCATAAATGCCCGCGAATAAACCCATCGAGCATGCCTTCCGCTTCCGAGCGCAGCTGCTGGGCCTGTTCTTTGCGGTGGCGCCTGGTAGTTTGCTCATCCCCGGACAAAGAAACTTGCCAACCGGATAACAAAAGCTCATTGGCACTACGCAATTTCTCTTTGGCCAACCTCAGTTCCGGATACTTTTCCAGCACTTCCGCCTCCGAATTCAGAAGCGGGTCGTTGGCATATACGGTAGCTACGGCCCATTCGTATTTTTCTTCCGGCGAGCTGTCGAGGTTTAGGCAAAGAAAGGAAAGGACAAGCAACCCTGCAAGGAGGGCGGAGAGAATTCTGGCGGTTTTCATTGGGGTGGGTTTTAGGGATTAATATTTGTTTGTTCTTTCAAAGTTACAGGAAAAACGGATTGCCCGCCAGAATAATTCCTTCTCAATCAAATAATTGCCTTGCAGGCGCAGCGGAAATAACCATCTTCAGCCACACGGAAGCGCCTGATCTCAAGTTAACAACCAATAGCCTAATAACCCAATAAACCAATAAACCAATAACCTTTCCTCCTATCCTCACTCCAACTCCACCACCAAATCATCCTGCTCCACCAGCGTCTTCTCCTTCAGGTGTACCTTCTTCACCCGGCCCGCCGCCGGCGCGGTGATCGTGCTCTCCATCTTCATCGCCTCGATGATGAACAGGGGGGCATTGGCGGCCACCTCATCGCCTTCGCCGACCAGTATCTTGGAAATGCTGCCCTGCAGGGGCGAACCGACCTCCTTCTCCGTTTCGGCTTTGCGGTGGACGACGACGTCTACCTTGAGTTTCCGGTCGTGGACGGAGATGGAGCGGGTCTGGCCGTTGAGCTGGAAGAAGACCAGGCGGTTGCCCTGGAAATCGGGCTCGGTGACGTTGAGGTACTTGATGAGCAGGTTCTTTCCGGGCGCCAGGCTGACCAGGATTTCCTCGTTGAACTTCAGGCCGAAGAAAAAGGCCGGGCTGGGCAGGGCGCGGATCAGGCCGAACTGCTCGTAGTGCTCGCGGTAATCGCGGTACACTTTGGGATACAGCTTGTAGGAGAGGAAATTGCGGAAGTCCAGGTGTTCGCCGAATTCTTTCTGGAAAGCCGGGAACTCCTGTTCGAAATCCACCGGCGCCAGGTGGGCGTTGGGGCGCTCGGTGTAGGGCTTTTCGTCTTTGAGCACGATCTTCTGGATCTCCGGCGGGAAGCCGCCCTCGGCCTGCCCGAGGTCGCCCCGCATCAGGGCCTTGACGCTGTCGGGGAAGGAGAGGGTGTGGCCCCGCTGCAGGATGTCTTCCCTCGTCAGTCCGTTGGAAGTCATAAACATCGCCATATCGCCCACCACCTTGGAAGAGGGTGTCACCTTGACGATATCCCCGAACAACTCGTTGGCAATCTGGTAGTTCTTTTTGATGGTTTCGAACTTTTCCTCCAGCCCCAGGGAGCGCGCCTGCGGGCGCAGGTTGGAGTATTGGCCGCCGGGTATCTCGTGGTCATATACTTCTGCCGTGCCGGCGCGCAGCTCTGTCTCGAAGGGGTAGTAGATCCGCCGCACCGATTCCCAGTAGTCGGAATACTCGTTGAGCGACTGCAGGTCGACCGGATGTTCCCGTTCGTGCCGTTGCATCATGGCTGCGACGGAGTTGAAGTTGGGCTGGGAGGTCAGCCCCGACATGGAGCTGATGGCCACGTCCACCACGTCGACCCCCGCCTCGATGGCCTTGACGTAGGTGGCCGCCTGAATGGAGGAGGTGTCGTGGGTGTGGAGGTGGATGGGCGTATGGACCGCATTTTTCAGCCCGGCGACCAGCAGCTCGGCGGCCATAGGCTTGAGCAGGCCCGCCATGTCCTTGATGGCGATGATGTGGGCGCCTTCGTCTTCCAGCCGCCTGGCCAGGTCGAGGTAGTACTGCAGGTTGTATTTGGGGTGGGAGGGGTCGGTAATGTCTCCGGTGTAGCAGATGGCGGCTTCGGCGATGCTGTTGGTGCGTTCGCGTACCGTTTTGATGCTCACCTTCATGGCCTCTACCCAGTTGAGGGAGTCGAAGATGCGGAAGATGTCGATGCCTGCCTCGGCGGCCTCTTCGATGAACCGGACGATGAGGTTGTCCGGATAGGCGGTGTAGCCCACGGCGTTGGAGCCGCGCAGCAGCATCTGGAAGCAGATGTTGGGAATGGCCTCGCGCAGGAATTCCAGCCGCTTCCAGGGGCACTCCTTGAGGAAGCGCAGGGCGACGTCGAAGGTGGCGCCGCCCCAGACTTCCATGGAGAAGACGTCGTCGGCATGGCGCAGGGCGAAGCTGCGCGCCACCTTCATCATGTCGTAGGTGCGCATGCGGGTGGCCAGCAGCGACTGGTGGGCGTCGCGGAAAGTGGTGTCCGTGTATTGGATGGGCTTGTACTCCTTCAGCCACTGGGCAAAGCCATCCGGGCCGAGCTCCTGCAGCTTCTGGCGGGTGCCGGGAGGTACGGGGGCGTGCGGGTTGTAGGCCGGCACGGGAGGCGGCAGGAATTCAATGTCCGGGTCGTAGTGCTTGACATCGGGGTGGCCATTAACGATGACGTCGGCCAGGTAGCGCAGCATCTTGGTGCCGCGGTCCTGCCAGTTGGGCGGGGCCACCAGTTGGGGGTTGTCTTTGATAAAATTCACAGTAGCCCGGCCTTCCTGGAAAGTCTCGTGCTGCAGCAGGTTGAGCAGGAAGCCGATGTTGGTCTTCACGCCGCGGATGCGGAACTCGCGCAGGGCGCGGTGCAGGCGCTGGGAGGCCCCTTTCTGGGTGCGCCCCCAGGCGGTGACCTTCACCAGCAGGCTGTCGAAGAAGGGCGAAATCTTGGCGCCGGGGAAGGCGCTGCCTGCATCCAGCCGGATGCCCATGCCGGAGGCGGAGCGGTAGGCGATAAGGGTGCCGTAGTCGGGCTGGAACCCGTTGCTCGGCTCCTCGGTTGTAACCCGGCACTGAATGGCCACGCCGTGGCATTCTATGTCCTCCTGCCCATGGATGAAGATGGTCTTATGGTTGAGCGGGTACCCCATAGCAATGAGGATCTGCGAGCGCACCAGGTCGATGCCAGTGACCTCCTCGGTGACGGTGTGCTCCACCTGGATGCGGGGGTTGACCTCGATGAAGTAGATGTTCTCGTCTTTGTCGACCAGGAACTCGACGGTGCCGGCGTTGTTGTACCCCACCTCGCGCGCCAGCTCCAGGGCGTATTCATAGAGTTTGTCCCTGGTCTCCTGCTTGAGGGTAATGGCGGGGGCCACCTCCACCACCTTCTGGAAGCGGCGCTGCACCGAGCAGTCGCGCTCGAACAGGTGGACGATGTTGCCGTGCTGGTCGCCCAGGATCTGCACCTCGATGTGCTTGGGGTTGTCGATGAACTTTTCGAGGAAGACGGTGTCGTCGCCGAAAGCTGTCCTGGCCTCTCCCCGGGCTTCGGCGTACAAATCCTTCAGGGCTTTTTCTTCCCGGACCACCCGCATGCCGCGCCCCCCGCCGCCGGCTGCCGCTTTGACCACTACGGGGAAGCCAATGCGCCGGGCTTCCTTCAGGGCGATATCAGCATCGGTGAGCGGCTGCCGGCTGTCTTCGATGATGGGCACCTGCACGCGCCGGGCCAGCACCTTGGCCGCCACCTTGTCGCCCAGCTCTTCCATCACTTCCGGCGCCGGCCCGACGAAGGCGATGCCTTCTTCCCGGCAGCGGCGGGCAAACTGCACGTTTTCCGAGAGGAACCCGTAGCCCGGATGGATGGCGTCCACCTTGTTTTCCTTAGCCACAGTAATGATCTCTTCAATATCCAGGTATGGTTTCAGCGGCTCTTCATCCGGGCCGATCTGGTAGGCTTCGTCGGCCTTGTACCGGTGCAGGGAATAGCGGTCTTCCCAGGTGTAAATGGCGACGGTGCGCAGGTTGAGTTCGGAGGCGGCGCGCAGCACGCGGATGGCGATCTCTCCGCGGTTGGCGACCATGAGTTTCTCAAAACGCTTCTTCTTTGGTTGCATTCGTTGTTGTGATTGGCCAGATAATGGAATTTGGCTGGTATTGGCAGGGAAAAGAAAGCGGGCAAAAGATACGCAACTGCGGGCAAAAGGAGAAGAGACT
>JAGFJD010000043.1 GCA_024102975.1 Phaeodactylibacter sp.
CACCGAATGCCCCCCCCGACCCCACAAGTGCTGTTTAACCTGTACATCCTGTCCCGACCTCCGCATGTCCCGCCCGACCCCCCACAACTTCTTTCTCCTGGACATCCTGTCCATACCACCCCATGGCCCGCCCGGCCCCCCAAAACCTGTACATCCTGTACATCCTGTCCATACCACCGCATGGCCCGCCCGGCCCCCCAAAACCTGTACATCCTGTACATCCTGTCTATACCACCGCATGGCACGCCCGGCCCCCAAAAACCTGTTCATCCTTTACATACCACCACATGGCCCGCCCGGCCCCCCAAAACCTGTACATCCTGTCCATACCACCGCATGGCACGCCCGGCCCCCCAAAACCTGTTCATCCTGTCTGAAAACAAACGGGCCACCTGAAAGTGGCCCGTCCTGTAAATCATATCTGAAAATCGAACAAATATTCTACAACTCAGTGATCTGTTCTTTGAACTCGGTCATCGGCAGTTGCTGGAGTTCCTCCAGGGCCTTGAATCCGCCTCGGATGTTAACCAGGTTGTCAAAACCGCGGGATTTCAGGATGGAAGTGGCGATCATGGACCGATAGCCGCCGGCGCAATGCACGTAGTAGGCTTTGTCGCGGCTCACTTCGCTCATGTTCTTGTTGATGAAGTCCAGCGGGAAGTTCTGGGCGTTGACGATATGCTGGGCGTTATACTCGCTTTCCTTGCGCACGTCCAGGATGTTGACGCCTTTTTCTTTGTAGAGCCTGGCCAGTTCTTCCGGCGTTACTTCGTCGACGGTATCCACATCCTCCCCGGCCTTTTTCCAGGCGTCGAAGCTGCCTTTCAGGTAGCCTATGGGGTTGTCATACCCGACGCGGGACAGGCGGGTGATGACTTCCTTTTCCCGGCCCGGCTCCACGACGAAGAGGATGGGCTTTTGCAGGTCGGTGATCAGCGCGCCGACCCACATAGCGAAGTTGTCATCAATGCCGATGAAGACAGAGCCGGGGATGAAGCCCCTGGCGAACTCATCCTGGTGGCGGGTATCGATGACCAGCGCTTCTTCTTCTGCCCAGGCGGCTTTGAATGCGCGGACGCTGAGCGGGTTGAGGCCGCGTTCGAGGACTTCGTCGAGGCTGTCGTACCCCATTTTGTTCATCACGGCGTTCTTCGGGAAATACTGCGGAGGCTCAACCAGGCCTTCGGTAACTTCCCGGACAAATTCTTCGCGGCTCATGGGCTGCAGGGCGTAGTTGGTTTTCTTTTGTTCGCCCAGGTACCCCCAGGTTTCCTTGCTCATCTTTTTGCCGCAGGCAGAGCCGGCGCCATGGCCCGGATAAACGATCACGTCATCGGGCAAAGTCATGATCTTGTTGCGGAGGCTGTCGAAGAGGTGCCCGGCCAGGTCCTCCCGGCTCAGGTCGGTCTTCACGGCCAGGTCCGGACGGCCGACATCCCCCATGAAGAGGGTGTCGCCGGTGAAGATGGCGTATTCCCTGCCGTTCTCATCCAGCAGCAGGTAAGTGGAAGACTCCATGGTGTGGCCCGGCGTATGCAGCACTTTGATCCTGATGTTGCCCAGTTTCAGTTCTTCTCCATCCTTGGCGACGTAGGCCTTGAAATTGGGCTGAGCCGTGGGCCCGTAAACGATGGTGGCCCCGGCCTTCTTGGCCAGGTCGAGGTGGCCGGAAACGAAGTCGGCGTGGAAGTGGGTCTCTAAAACATACTTGATCTTCGCACCGTCGGCTTTAGCGCGTTCGATATAAGGTTCGGTTTCCCGCAGCGGGTCGATGATCGCGGCTTCACCGTTGCTTTCAATGTAGTAGGCAGCTTCTGCCAGGCATCCGGTATATATTTGTTCTACTTTCATAATTGGATAAAAATTTACAGGTTAGGAAATGAATTTATGGCAATAAAACAAAGTATGAACATTATTTCATGTGTTTTCAGAAAACAGATTTATACAGTTTGAAGGCAAAGTAAAAGCGTTTTCTATCTTTGCCGATTGACATTTGTCAGGCTTTTTTGATGACATTTGTCACTGCTTTGCCGGGCGGCCACCGGGGCCATTTTCAAAACCAAATCTAAGGTTTGGCCAAATGCCGGGCAGTGATCAGGATCACAAAGTGGAGGTTTCCTTGCGGCGCCGGCAAATAGCGCAACTTTTCTGCCTTTCGTTTTTTAATAATAGATAGCCCCCCTCCAGAATAAATATGCCCTGCGATATGGAAGAAAAGCTGTTCATCGACAAACTCTACACTGCTCACCAAAGCGCGCAGCGCATCCCTTCCCCGTCTGCGGTATGCAGTTGGCTGGACGGCCTGCTGATGGCCATGTTCCCGGAACTGTCCAACCGGCGCTACAACAGCCGCCGCGAACTGGAACAGCACTATCGCCAACTGAAATTCGAACTGTTCACCCTTCTGGAGACCATGGAGGACCTGCTGCCCGTTTCGGCAGAAGAGCTGGAGGATTCCTTCCTGGAGCAACTGCCCACCGTCCATGGCCTGCTTCATGCCGACGCCGAAGCCCTGTTGCGCGGCGACCCCGCCGCCGTCAGTAAAACCGAGGTGATCCGCACTTATCCAGGCTTTAAGGCCATCGCCGTTTACCGCCTGGCCCACGAATTCCACCGCCTGGGCGTGCCGCTGATCCCCCGCATCCTCACCGAACATGTGCACAGCCTGACCGGCATCGACATCCATCCCGGCGCCCGGATCGGCGAGAGCTTCTGCATGGACCACGGTACCGGCATCGTCATCGGAGAAACCGTCGAGATCGGCAATGACGTCAAGCTCTACCAGGGCGTAACCCTGGGGGCTCTCAGCGTCGCCAAGGAAATGGCCAAGACCAAGCGCCATCCCACCATCGAGGACCGGGTGGTGATCTATGCCGGCGCCACCATCCTCGGCGGCGATACCGTCGTGGGCCACGACAGCATCATCGGGGGTAGCGTGTGGCTCACCAAAAGCGTACCGCCTAATTCGCGCATTTACTACGAGGGGTACGTGCGGCAGAAGGCAGGGGTTTAATGATTGCTGCCGTTTACACTGTTCCATCCTGACAAAAATCAATTCCCTGGCTGAGCATCCTCATTGGCCGTTTCCATCTGTCGGATTAACTTCCGAAGGGCGATTGCCTGCCTTTTCCACCGGCAGCAACAGCCCTTTATGATCACCTTAAAATCAAAGCAATATGTTACAGATCGCACCATTTGAAAAACATGTGGCGGAATATGACGAATGGTTTGAAAAACATCCGTTTGTCTACGAAACTGAGCTGGCGGCCCTGCGCCGGCAAATGCTCACCCTGCCCGAAAACCTCGTGGGGCTGGAAGTGGGCGTGGGCACCGGGCGGTATGCGGTGCCTCTCGGCATAAAGGAAGGCGTCGAGCCTTCGGAAGAAATGGCCAAACGAGCCGTGAGGCGTGGGGTAGAGGTGGTCAACGCCCGGGCGGAGAAGTTGCCCTACCGGGATATTCACTTCGATTTTGTGCTGATCGTCACCATTTGCCACCTGGACAAAGTGCCGGAGGCATTCGCCGAAGCCTACCGGGTCCTGAAACCGGGCGGCGTCCTGATCGTTGGTTTCCTCGACGGCGACGGGGTCGTTGCGAAGCGCTATGAGGAAAGGCGCAACCAGAGTACTTTTTACCGGCACGCTACTTTCTACCGGGCGAACCGGGTTGAAGAAATGCTGAAAAAGGCTGGGTTTGCCAACCTCCAGATTATCCAAACCTTATTCGGGGAACTGGAAGAGATCAACGAGGTGCAGGACTCCCGGCAGGGCTACGGCGAGGGGTCGTTCGTGGTGGTAAAAGCAGTTAAAAAACTGGGATAATTGATGGAATGGTTATATTGCCACATGATTATATTTTTTCAACGATGTATTCCGTAGAACACCTTTCACATACCGCCGATATCCGGCTGCGCCTGAAGGCCGACAGCCGGGAAGAACTCTTCCGGGCAGGCTTCGAAGCGATGATGCAGATCATCAAACCCGAAGCCTGCCGGAAACCGTGCCCTTGCCTCCTCAGCGAAACCCTGTCGGTCCGCTCGGTGGATGATACCGCCCTGCTGATCGATTTCCTGTCCGACGTGCTGACCCTCTGTCATGAGCACAAAGCCGTTTTTTGTGAGCTGGTTTTCCAGGAACTGAACCCCGGCCATTTGCAGGCTTCCGTCGGCGGCCGGCCGGCCAACGGATTTGAAGAAGACATCAAGGCCGTGACCTACCACGAGGCCAACGTCCGGCAGAATGAAAACGGCCAGTGGGAAACACTGCTCATCTTTGATATTTGAACCGCGCGGAAGGAAATCCAATTTCATTGGAACGGATTGCCGCCGGGCCCCGTTAAGGGGAATAGCGGCGACAGAAAACCGTTATTTTTGTAATCGTTATTTTTATAATCGTTGCGAAAGTAATCGTTATTTTTACAACAGTGATAAATATAACGGCCTGAGTGCCTCGCGAAGGCGGCCTTCCTGTCCATTCCCTATTCTGTTTACTGAAATCAAAAAGGATGTCTGTTAACAAGAACCAACTCATCAAACTGCAGGATTACCTCTGGGAACTGCCCAAAGAAACCCGGCCCGACATGCAGGTGCCCGCCCGGGTGTACGCCCTGGAAGAACTGCTGGACGCCATCCTCGACGACCGTTCGTTGGAGCAGTTGGCTAACGTGGCCACCCTGCCGGGCATCGTGAAGGCTTCCATGGTGATGCCCGATGTCCACGAAGGGTATGGCTTCCCGATCGGCGGCGTGGCGGCAACGCGCTATCCCGACGGTGCTATCTCTCCGGGCGGCATCGGTTACGACATCAACTGCGGCGTGCGCCTGCTCGTCTCCGATCTTTCTTACAACCAGGTGAAGAACCGGATGGAGGAACTGTCCAAAGAAATGTACCGGCAGGTGCCTTCGGGTATGGGCAAGGGGGGCTTTATCAAGCTTTCGGCCAAACAGATGGAGCAGGTGCTGCGCAACGGCGCCGCCTGGGCGGTAGAAGCCGGTTATGGTTTTCCCCGTGACCTGGAATATACCGAAAGCCACGGCTGCCTGCCGGACGCCGACCCCGCCAAGGTGTCCGACCAGGCCAAAAAGCGGGGCCGCGACCAGCTCGGCACCATCGGCTCCGGCAACCACTTTGTAGAAGTGGGCCGCGTAGGGCAGATTTTCGACGAAGAGGCCGCCGCCGCTTACGGCCTGGAGCTGCACCAGATCACCATCCTCATCCATACCGGCTCCCGGGGGCTGGGCCATCAGGTGGCGACCGACTACCTGCGTATCATGATGGGCGCCATGCCCAAATACGGCATACAGCCGCCCGACCGCGAGCTGGCCTGCGTCCCCCTGAGTTCTCCGGAAGGGCAGGACTACTTCCATGCCATGTGCGCCGCCGCCAACTTCGCCTGGGCCAACCGCCAGGCCATCACTTCGGAATGCCGCAAGGCCTGGAGCAACGTGTTCGGCAAATCCGGCGGCGAACTGCGGCTGCTGTACGACGTGGCCCACAACATCGCCAAGGTCGAAGAGCATGCAGTGGACGGCGAAAAGATGAAGGTCATCGTTCACCGGAAGGGCGCCACCCGGGCTTTCGGGCCTCATTACGGCGAGCTGCCCGGGCCGTACCGCCACATCGGCCAGCCGGTACTCATTCCCGGAAGCATGGGCACCTCTTCCTATGTGCTGGCCGGCACAGAAGAGAGCATGGCTTCATCCTTCGGATCCACCTGCCACGGGGCCGGCCGGCGCCTCTCCCGCCGGGGTGCCAAAAAGCAGGTCGACGCCCCCAAATTGATCCGCGAGCTTAAAGAACAAGGCATTCACGTACAGGCGGGTTCCCATCGCGGAGTTGCCGAAGAAGCCCCCATAGCCTACAAGGATGTCGACCTGGTGGTGGAAACGGTGCACCAGGCGGGGATCGCCAAACGGGTGGCCCGGCTGAAGCCGCTGGGGGTGGTGAAAGGATAGCCTCCTTCCCCCCGCAGGATTCGCTGCTGAACAACAAATGATATCAAAGGCCTGACAAAAATGCAGGGTATCCCATAGAGCAGCCCGCCCCAAACCCAAACCCGGCGTCCGGCCAGCCATTCTCACTGCCCCATTCCCGGAGTGCAGAGAAGGCCGTTTCCGCACCCCGCCGCAGGTTGCCTTCCAGGTTGCCGCTCTCGCTGAAGGCTTCCAGGCCGAAAGTGTGATACGTTTTGCCTTTTACCTGTATTCGCGTCATTTCCACCTGGCAGCCTTCCGGGCCCCATTCGCCGATGGGCGCCTGGCGAATGGCCCCATCCTCCAAAAAGTGGTATATGTACCCCAGGCGCTCTTTAGCGACGGCGACCCAATTGTCGTTGCCCTCCTGAATGATCTTTTGAGAAAGCCCATCCGCTTCATCCAGGCGGAAGCTCCATTTTATCCAGTGTTCCGCCACTCCTCTGGCGCCGATGAGAGGAAAAGCCCATTCGCCCAGAGTGGCTACCCGGTGTTTGGCCTCGACATTGCCCTCGCGTAGTTTGACGCCGATGTTTTCTCCATCGGCAACGAGCAGGTAGTGATCTGTCCGCAGGGGAGTATCCGGGCTGTCAAACCAGGCAGGTTCGGCAAACCAGGCGATGAGGCCTGCCGGCGCCACGGAAAAAAACCAACGGATTTCACAGCTTCGGTACATGGGTGGCTATCTTTGGTTTTAAGGAAAAAAGCGCCGAACTTTCTGCTCCGTTCAGGCATTTTTTATACTGACGCACGGCAGGTTTTGTCGACTACAAAACCCGCCGGGTCAGTATATACTGGCATCGCTGGTTTTGTTCCTGACAAAACCACGCGTTCGCCATTATAAGTTCACATTGGGAATGGCACAGTAGAGGCTGAAGGTTACAGCTATTGTGCCTGTTTGAAAACACCCGTGTGCCCTTTGTGCGATTTGATACGATAAAAAAGCGAACTTCACCAATGAGCACCGTCCTCCACCTCGTCGGCAATACCCCGCTTGTCGAGATCGAAACCATCATTAAAAAGCCCGGCGTGCGCGTCTACGGCAAGCTGGAAGGCCAAAACCCCGGCGGCAGCGTCAAAGACCGCGCTGCCTACGGCATGATCAAAGGGGCGCTGGACCGGGGGGAGCTCCGGCCGGGCGTGCGCCTCATTGAGGCTACCAGCGGCAACACCGGCATCGCTCTCGCGATGATCGCCCGCAAATTCGGGGTGGAGATCACCCTGCTGATGCCTGACAACTCCACCGCCGAGCGGGCGCAGGCTATGCGCGCCTACGGCGCCGAGGTGATCCTGACGCCTTCTGATAAGGGCGGCATCGAATACTCCCGCCAACTGGCCGACGAGATGGTGGCCGGCGGCGGCTACCTGATGCTCAACCAGTTCGCTAACCCCGACAACTGGGGCATGCACTACCGCACTACCGGCCCGGAAGTCTGGCGCGATACAGAAGGCAAGGTGACTCACTTCATCTCCTCCATGGGCACCACTGGTACCATTATGGGCACTTCCCGCTACCTCAAGGAGATGAACCCTGCTGTGCAAATCGTCGGCGTGCAGCCTGTCGACGGCGCCCGCATCCCCGGCATCCGCCGCTGGTCGCCCGAATTCCTCCCCAAAATCTTCGAACCGGAACGGGTCGACCGCATCATCGACGTGTCGGAAGATGAAGCTACCTCCATGATGCGGCGCCTGGCCCGGGAAGAGGCCATCTTCGCCGGCATGAGCAGCGGCGGTGCCTGCGCTGCGGCTGCCAGGCTGGTGGACGAGCTGGAAGAAGGAGTCGTGGTATTTATCGTGTGCGACCGGGGAGACCGGTATCTGTCGAGCGGGATTTTTGAGTGAGACGGTGTTGGCGCTGTTCGGGATACGCTGTTCGCTTTTCGCAAGTCCGCGAAAGCCAGGTTATTTTATTGAAAAGAGGCTACCCGCAGCCTTCAACAAACCAGCCATTCAACAATTCAGCAATATGGCTGCCTGGAACGATCCAGTCAATTCCCTCCTCAGTTACACCCACACCCTCCCCCTCCCTTACCGCCATTGGCACCGCTGGCGCCCTCCCGGTAGCCTTCGATATTCAGCTCGTAAGCCGCTTCCGGCAGGGGGTTTAGCCCCATACTTCGGTCGTTCAGATAGGCGCGCTGGTAGGGGCGGACGGTTTCGCAGGCGTTGAGGGAGAGCAGGGCGAGCAATAAAAGCAGTATTTTATTCATGAGCGGGATTTGCCTTTTTCTTATTCTTTCTGTAATCCATACCTCAATCCTACCGACAGCCCCATGGAGAAGATGTCGTGCCGGGCATCCGTCTCCCTGCCGCTGATCACGTTCCATTGATAAGCCGGGCTGACGACGAGCCAGGGGCGGCCGATGCGGGCCAGGCAGGCCAGGCCGCCCTCGATGAAGCGCCGCCGCTGCAATTCTTCCTGCCGGGGAAAAGAGGTAGTGGGCGTAAAAAAGCCGGCCCGCAGGCAGGGCCCCAGGCGGAAGCCATTTTTGCGGACGGCATGCCATTCGCCGTAACCATACCAGTGGAAAAGCTGGATGAATGATTCGGAGATCGCGTAGAGATAGGCGCCATTCTGCCGGTTCTGGTTTACCCGCAGCTCTTTGTCGAAAAAAACGGTATAGGCCATGCCCATCGCGAGGGTAAAGCGTCCGCCCTCATAGCCACCCTGCAGGTAACTTCCCAGGAAAGGGGAAAAGTGGCTGTAATGCAGGCCCTCACCGGCGTACCTGCCCTGGCTGTCCTCCCCCAGGTTGTACTGCCAGATGCCGGAGCGGAAGGCAATTCCTGGTTCGGCAAACCAGGATTGGGCGGCCAGGGCAAGGGGGAACAGGCACCACAGGGCGGTCATCAGTTTCATCGGACAGGCTTTGCGTTCAGCGGCACAAGTTAGGGGTACCCGGGCTGTTATGCAACCACCGGGATGAATTGTTGAAATATCCATCCACCATCCCCCGTCCCCCGTCCCCCGTCAAGGTATCGGCCTGGACAACCGGAACTCCACCCGCCTGTTCTTCAGGCGCCCCGAAGGCAGGCTGTTCGACGCTATGGGATACTTCTCCCCGAAGCCTTTGGCGGAAAGCCGCCTGGCGGGGATGCCCAGCCCGCGCAGGTAGGTGCCCACGGCTTCTGCCCGCCGGAGCGACAGCTGCTGGTTGGCGCCGGCGTCCCCGATGTTGTCGGTATGGCCGAAGATGTCGAGCTTCAGAGAAGGGTTCCGGCGCATGATCTCCGCCAGGTGGTTGAGTTCCGCTTTGGAAGCGGGCAGCAGGTTGGCGCTGCCGCTTTCGAACTGCAGGTTGTCGAGGCTAACGATCTCGCCGTCCAGCAGCTTTTTGCCTTTGGTGCCGTCGAGTTCCAGTGGTTTGAGCTCATCGGCCCGGGTGAATTCCAGCTTTTCGAAGCAAAGTTCCTGCCGGTTGTTGTACTGCCCGGTCGCAGCGGTGACGCCCCAGTAGACCTTGCTGTTGCCCCGGAAGATGTCCCGCACGATATCGCCGCGGTAGGAGAGCACCTGTTTGCTGTCCAGCTCAATGCTGAGCTGATGGCTGCCGGGCGACCAGCGCACCGTCAGAGCGTGTTCGCGGCAGTCTTCGATGTTGGGGATGGGGTTGGGCCCGGCCAGGCTGAAGTGATGGTGCACGCGGCCGTCGCGCAGCAGGGCGATATGGTCCTGGTAGGGGTCGCCCAGGTGTTCGTTGAGCCAGGTGTCGATCTCGATGCCCAGGGAAGGCTCCAGGCCGGCGAAGCCCATGCCTTCGCCCTGGTAGCCGGTGCGGCGCGCTTCGGGATGGAAGACGAAGACGATGCCGTCGGCGCCGGAGGCGTCCTTGCAGCCCAGCATCACCTGCAGTTTCATCTCGAAGGGGCCGTTGAGGTCGATGGGCTGTTTGTGCCAGGCGGCGCCGCCGGCCCAGATATGGTCGGGCGTCAGGCGGATGCAGTTGGCGCCGGTGAAGACAGCGTCGCCGGAGAGGTCAAAGTCGTTGATGTTTGCCTTCTGTGCCTGGGCGGCGGACAACCCGAAGAGAAGGGAAAAAACGAGGCTGAAGGCGGGGCGGAGGAACCGAAAACTTGGTGTATTCAATTGCTTCATGGCGGCCGGTTTTCAGGTTTGCGATACAGAAATAACGGGAAAAAACCGGGCATAGTTGTTCCTGAAGCCGCATTGGCAAGGCTTTTGACGTTTTAAAAACATCATTCCTCTATTTTCACCCACTGCTTTCCATACCGAACCCCATCTATCGCCAGGCTTAGGAAATAAGAGCCGGCCGGCAGCTGCCGAACGTCGATGCTTTCCACCGACTTTTCGCCGGGTTTTTCGAATTGCCAGGCTTTCAATGGCTGGCCTTTTGCGTCGCTCAGCATTGCCTGCACCATGCCCCGGGCACTTCCCCGGAGGTTCAGTTGCAGGACTTCGGCGGCGGGGTTGGGAAACAGGCGGAGTTGCAGCCCCGGCTTCAGAGGCGCTTCGGCCGTGGGCGTGCCGTCGGGTCCAAGCTTGACGAAATAGATATCGCTCGGTTGGCCGTTGTGGGCCTCGCCGACGAGGGCAATACCCCCGTCAGTGGTGGCGATGCCGTCCAAGAACTGAGCGAAATAAACCGGGGAGAATTCTCTGCGCCATATTTCTTCTCCGGCGTCATTTATCAGGCTTGCAAGCCCTTTGAATTGTGAACTGACGATGGAATTTTCCGGCTGCGCCTCTTGAATGGCACTCACAGCGAGGAACTGCTGCCCCGGCGCCCGGGAAAGAGAATAATTGGCGGGGTAGCTGATCTCGCCCGGCGGCTCGGTTTTGAGCCACAGGCTGTCGCCGGCGCCGGAAAGCTTGTAAAAGACCCGGTTGTGGAAAAGATTTTCAACTTGCCAGCCCAGGCCATAAACCGACCCGTCCTGGTGGGTAGCCAGGGAATAACCCCGTGTTGTGAACGGCCTTCTCATCAGGTTCACCCAGATGGAGCTTCCGTCGGCGGCGCTGCGCTTTTGGGTGACAATGCCGCTCTTTTCCGACGAAGAGATAAATACGCCTCCGACAATGAGGATATTCCCGTCATTGCTGAAGGTTAATTCATAACAAGGTAACATCCGCGTCCAGTTGTCCACTCCCGGCAGCACAGCCCGGTCCTTTTGTGCCCACTCTATTGCGCCGTCGGCGGATAACCGCATCAGGACGGTTTCGCTGTTAAAAGTGTGGCAGCCTGCGATGAACCCTCCATCCGGCATAGCGAGGATGGTGCCTTTGAAGCCCTGCAGCTCAGACTGGGGGTAATAGCTGGTTTCCCACATCACGTCCCCGGTATTGCTGATCTTAAAAACAGCCATTTCCATAAAGTTGCCCCCGGGGCTCTGGTAGCCAAAAACGGCTACGTGCCCGTCGGATGTTGGGGTTAAGCTGTAAGCCCTCACAGAAGGCCCGCTCCCGAAAGAAGTTTGCCACAGCAGGTTGCCGTCTGCATCTATTTTGGTTAGCGTAATGCTTGAACTGTCGGAATTCAGAAATTCTGAGCCGAGGACATAAAAAGTGCCGCCTTCGCCTTCCATAAGGCTATACCCGTTTTCTTCTCCGAGCCTGCCGGTTTCTCCGGCTACAGATGTCCATTGTACTTCGAGCGCATCGGACAGCGTGGCTGCTTTGGCGTCGAAGCCTCCCAGGTTTTCCAGGGTGGTGCCGGCGAGCAGGAAACCGGATTCCAGTGGCAGGAGTTTGTTCAATACGTCGATGGCGCCATCCAGGCTGTGCCGTGCCAGCTCTTCTCCGCCCGCAGTTATTTCCATCAGGTAACTGGGTTCTATGAAGGGGTTCTGCTCAGGCCTGAAGCCGAGCAGGACGTTCCCGTTTTCGAGTTGGATGGCGTTGTTGGGAATGTGGTTAGGCAGGTCGGCGATTGTGGTTGCGTTGGACTGAACGAGGCTGCCATCCGGCGCCAGCACGAAGATCAAATAGCCGAAATAATCGGAATGGGCAGCGAGCAGGTTGTCATTGTTCAACTCTAGCAGGGCAGAGACGGCGGCCGTGGGGTAGTAAGGAGGAAGGCTGTTTGTTTCCACCTGCCACTCTTCCTGAAGCCCACCGTCCAGCCTGGCGATATACTGCCCGCTGGTTTGGCCATAGCCGATGTACCAGCCCCCGTTGCTTCGGGGAATAACCAACTGGTTGTCCTGATATAATTCGGCCGGCCTGGCCAGCTCGCTGAGTATATCTCCCGACGCATTGATTTCGAGCAGGTAAAGGTTCCTTGGGGCATATCCCTGGCCTCCGATCAGCAAAATGCGGCCGTCCTCGTTCCGGGCGGCGTCTCCAAAGGTTTCCTCCAGGCCATTGTCGCCATAAATCCGGGCCCATTCCTGTTGCCCGCCGAAGCCGGCTTTGACGGCGAGCAGGTCGCTTTGAAGGGTATTGTAATCGGTCACCTGGCCCAGCAGGAGCAGCCCGTCGGGCAAGGCGATGATCTTGTGGCCCTGGTCCGCCCGGTTGTCTCCGGTACCGTAGGTAAATTCGCCGAGCAGTTCTCCATTCTGGCCGAGCACAACCAGGTACATATCCAGGTGGCCTGCATCGCCGGCGTATTTGGATCCCAGGCCGTAGTAGCGGCCGTTGGCCTCGGCGATGTCTTCAATGGCTTCGTAAGTGGGTGGCAGGCCGTAGGTTCTGGCGAAGGTATCCTGGCCGGGAAGTATTATGGAACTTGCCAGCAAAAGGGTGGCGACGAGGGTAAGGTGTTTTTTCATATCAGAGTTTTACGTGAAGTATTTGCAACAATATAGAAGCAATGCGTCAGTATAGTTGAAAGCGTCAAGGAAAAGTAAGGATTATTTTTCACCCCAGCCCGCTTTTCCGGGATTTTAAATTTCACCTCTTACTGCTTTACCCATTGCCTGCTGTGCCGTTGCCCGCCGACAACCACTGAGAATATATAATTTCCCGCCGGCAAGTGGGTGAAGTCGATCTCCCGGCTGGCCGCATCTTCCCATTTTCCAAAAGCCCCCTGCCAGAGCCTCCGCCCATTCATGTCATACAGCTCCGCCTGCATGTCGCCCCGGGCAGGCGAACGGAAATCGAACCGGAGCCGGCCGGCGCCCGGATTGGGGGAGAGCGTAAGGCGGCCTTCCGGCCGGAAAGCAAATTTGGCAGACACCACGCCTTCAGCGTCGGTTTTCAGCAGGTAGACGTCGGGAAAACTGCCTGCCCGGTAGGCGCTTCCAAT
>JAGFJD010000069.1 GCA_024102975.1 Phaeodactylibacter sp.
CAATTTTCTTTGAAACCCTGCCCGACTGGCAGGCGGGTCTGTGTAAAGCAACCCGCTTAGCGGTTTCTGGATACGGAAGTGCGGCGGGAGCATTATAGTAAGGCGCCTTGCGGCTGGCAGAGGTGGGGGCATTTGATCCACCCCCTTTATCCCCCGCCAGCGGGGGAAATTGGTTACCTTTGGCTGTTTAAGGTTTCTTTGGCGTGTCAATTCTACCCATGAGTTAGGGCACTATATCAGGCAGTCAAGTGACTGAGGTTCCTAGCGTGAGTTTACTACGGAAAACGAAATTTTGCTCTTTTTTCAGCTCTTAAGTAGCTGATTGTGAACAGCATAGATAGCATTTGAGGTCAAAAAAAATGTATATACTAACTAGCACAAAGGCGATATTCGTATCTTATCAAAAATTTGGTCTTCAAGCAATAATCAAAATAAAAGTTAGTATATACAATTGAAATCAGAACAACCAACTGACAGCCAGTGAGTTGCAACTGTTTCTGGCCTACCCCGTAGTAAACTCACGCTAGAGGGTAGCAATCTTTGCTCTCGGCGTTGGCCAGCTACGGCCAAAGGGAATGCTGAATGGGGACCTCCTTTGGTTCCTATCTCCCCCGCTGGCGGGGGCCGGGGGGTGGACAGATGGCATTTTCATCAATCCAATCTCCTATCATGATAGATACATCGGCCATCTTGTTCAGCACCTCCCAGTCTGAAAACCGGAGGACGGTGAAACCCACGCTTTCCAAATCCCGGTCCTTTTTCTGGTCCTTTTCATACCCTTCCGGAGAATCGTGCGTGATGCCGTCCACTTCGATGACCAGGAGCAGCTCTTTGCACATGAAGTCGGCAATGTAGTTGAGCACCGGGCGTTGCCTCCTGAACTGGTAGCCTTTCATCTGGCGGCTGCCCAGGACGTACTTCCATAAGCAGGCTTCTGCTTTGGTCATGTTTTTTCTCAGGCTGTTGGCAAAAGGCTGGAGATTTTTGTTGTAGTGGTAATTGTTTTGGGGGGATGCTTTTTCCATGGGTTTTGGCTTTGTTTAATCCACTCCCTGAATCCCCCGTGTGCCGACGCTGTAGCCAGCTATGGCGCAAGCGTCCAGCAGGGGACATTTTCTCCGATTTGATGTGACGTTTTCAGGAGAGGGGACAGTAAAATATAAGAATGATCGTCCTATCTGAATAAGGAACAAGCTGAGCCATAAACCTTTGAGGTTTCCAAAACCTCAAAGGTTCAAAGAATCTGCAGCTTCGCAAACTTCAGCATGATCTTCCTTTCCTGCGGATCCCCCGCATCCCGGAAGAAAATAGTCGCAATCCGGTTGTCCTTTGCGCCGTCGATGCTCAGCACTTTGCCTTCGCCGAACTTGAGGTGCAGCACCTTCATGCCCGTCTGAATATCGCCGGGCGGAGCAGGCCGGAAGTCTTTGGGATCGACGCGGGGCAGGGCGGCGGCGGGGCGGCTGAAGTTGCCGCTGACCCGGGCGCCGCTGCTGCTGTTGTCGGCGCGCTCCAGGCTGCTCATTTCGGAGCGCACGTAGGCGGTGCTTTCCACATGCCGGCCCGGGATTTCTTCCAGGAAGCGGCTGGGTTCGTTGTAGCGCATCTGGCCGAAGCGGTAGCGGCTGTTGGCAAAGGAGAGGGTCAGGAACTGCTCGGCCCGGGTGATGGCCACGTAGAAGAGGCGGCGCTCTTCGTCCAGCCCTTCCGGGGTGTCGAGGGAGAGGAAGGAGGGGAAGAGTTTTTCCTCCATGCCCACCACGAAGACGGATTTGAATTCCAGGCCCTTGGCGGCGTGGACGGACATGAGGGTGACGTGGTCGCCCGACTGGTTGTTGTCATCCAGGTCGGTGAGCAGGGCAATGTTCTGGAGGTAGCTGGCCAGCGACTTGTCGGGCACCGTCTCCGTGTCGATGACGGTGTCTTCTTCCACAAAGGACTTGATGCCGTCGAGCAGGGCGTTGACGTTTTCCAGGCGGTTGAGCCCTTCGACGCTGGTGTCGTTCTTCAGGTCGTCGAGGATGCCGGAGCGCTTGGCGATGTGGGCGGCCAGTTCGTAGGCGTTGTCGCTGTCGGCCCGCTGCATGAAGGATTTGACCATGGCTACGAAGTCGTTGATGCTGTTCTGGGCGCGGGCGCCAACCTGGGCGCTGCCCAGGCACTGCCACATGGGCTTGTCTGCCTGGCTGGCCAGGGCGCTGATCTTGTCTACGGTAGCGTTGCCGATGCCTCGTTTGGGGTAGTTGATGACGCGGCGCAGGGCTTCCTCGTCGTTCGGGTTGACGGCCAGGCGGAGGTAGGCGATCAGGTCCTTCACTTCTTTGCGCTGGTAGAACGACAGGCCGCCGAACACCCGGTAGGGGACGTTGTAGCGCCGCAGGTATTCCTCGAAGACCCTTGACTGGGAGTTGGTGCGGTACAGGATGGCGATCTCATCATTGCTGAGGTGGAAGCGGTTTTTCTGCTCCATGATGGTGTCGGCCACCCGTTTGCCTTCCTCTCCGTCGGTCAGGGCTTTGATCACCCTGATCCGCTGCCCCTCGCCCTTGTCCGACCAGATGGTCTTCTGGATTTGCTTGCGGTTGTAGGTGATCACCTCGTTGGCCGCTTTTACGATGTGCTCGGTGGAGCGGTAGTTCTGCTCCAGCTTGAAGATTTGTATGCCGTGGGTTTTGAAATCGTTCTCAAAATCCAGGATGTTCTGGATAGTGGCGCCCCGGAAGGCGTAGATGCTCTGGGCGTCGTCGCCCACCACGCAGATATTGCGGGGGCTGCCGTCGTAGTTGATGAATTTGCGGATGATGGCGTACTGCAGGTGGTTGGTGTCCTGAAACTCGTCGACCAGCAGGTAGCGGAACTTTTTGCGGTATTTGTCCAGCACCCCGTCCGGGTTTTTCTGGAACAGCTCGTAGAGGCGGAAGAGCAGGTCGTCGAAGTCCATCGCGCCGGACCGTTTGCAGCGGGCGACGTACTTCTGGTAGATGGCGTAGAGGTGGGGGCGTTTGGCCATGCGGTCTTCCTGCCGCAATTCTTCGTCCTTCTCGTAGAGTTTGGGCGTGATGAGGTTGCTCTTGGCCGAGGAGATGCGGGAGCGGATGGCGTTGACGTTGTAGGTATCCTTGTTCAGGTTCATCTCCTTGACGATGGAACTGATCACGCTTTTGGTGTCGTCCGTATCATAGATGGTGAAGTTGGAGGGGTAGCCGATCTTGTCGGCTTCTACCCGCAGAATGCGCGCGAAGATGGAGTGGAAGGTGCCCGCCCAGACCTTGTTGGCCCGTTCGCCGACCACTTTGGCGATGCGTTCCTTCATCTCCCGGGCTGCCTTGTTGGTGAAGGTCAGGGCCAGGATTTCCCAGGGCGCCACGCCCTCTTCGATCAGGTGAGCGATGCGGTAGGTCAGCACGCGCGTCTTGCCCGAACCCGGCCCGGCGACGACCAGCACCGGCCCTTCGGTGTTTGTCACGGCAGCGCGTTGCACGTCGTTGAGTTGCTGCAGGTAGTTTTGGTTTGCCATCTCTTTTGTTTAATGAGTGAGTTAGTGAGTTAGTGAAGGAGTGATTGTGGGCTGCCAATTCACTCCTTCACGCATCCACTCCTTCACTCCCTTCTAAAGCTTCCCAATACTCCACGGCCCTCCGGGTGTGCGGGATGCAGATGGAGCCGCCCACCAGGTTGGCGATGGCGAAGACTTCGAACACTTCGGCGCGGGTGACGCCCAGCTCATAACAGGTGCCGAGGTGGTAACGGATGCAATCGTCGCAGCGCAGCACCATGGAGGCCACCAGGCCGAGCAGCTCTTTCGTCTTTTGCGGAAGCGCCCCCTCTTGATACGCATTTGTGTCGAGATTGAAAAATCGCTTCAGGACTTTATTGTCCTCCGACAGGATTTTCTCATTCATCCGGGCCCGGTAATCGTTGAATTCGGTTACTATGGACATGGTGGTATGGTTGTTAGTTCTTGGTTGTGAGTTGCCAGATGCGGGTTCTGAGGGCAACTCACAACCAACAACCAACAACTGCGGGGTGCGGCGCAAATGTAGGGAAAAATGGGCAGCAAAACGAGGTTTGTTGAGAAGTTGCAGGCGGCCGTGCGATCAGGATGATCACGGCACGAGTACCAGCCGGCCCGGTTCTTTCCTTCGGAGAGTTAGAGAGGCTTGGGCCGGCGGGGAAACATAAACCATCCCTCCCTCAATTTCGTTATCTTTCCTGAACCGAAAAACAAAAACTTGCCATGCCGGAAGCCCTCATATATTTAGACAACAACGCCACCACCCCCTGCGACCCCCGCGTCGTGGAGGCCATGCTGCCTTATTTCTACGAAAAGCCTGGCAATGCCGCCAGCCGCAACCACCCTTTCGGCTGGGTGGCCGACGAGGCGGTGAAGCAGGCGCGCGAGCAGGTAGCGCAGTTGATCCAGGCCGATCCCGGGGAGGTCATCTTTACTTCCGGGGCCACCGAGTCCGACAACCTGGCGCTGAAAGGGGTATTCGAGCTCTACCGCCGGAAGGGTTCCCACATCATAACTGTCAAAACCGAGCACAAGGCGGTGCTTGACGCCTGCGGCCACATCGAAAAGATGGGCGGGGAAGTTACATACCTGAATGTGGAAGCGGATGGCCGGGTCAGCCTGGAGGCCCTTGGCGCTGCCATCCGGCCCGACACCATCCTCGTTTCCGTCATGTGGGCCAACAACGAGACCGGCGTCATCCAGCCGATGAAGGCCATCGGCGATATTTGTGACAAGCACGGCGTGCTGCTGATGAGCGACGCCACTCAGGCGGTGGGCAAGATACCGGTTGATCCCAAAGCCGCAGGCGTACACCTCATGGCCTTCACCGCCCACAAGATGTACGGCCCAAAGGGAATTGGCGCACTCTACGTTTCCCGCCGGCAGCCCCGTGTCAGGGTGGCGCCGCAGATCGACGGGGGCGGCCACGAACAGGGCATGCGCTCCGGGACGCTCAACGTGCCGGCCATCGTGGGTTTCGGCAGGGCCGCCGGGCTGGCCGCTCAGGGTATGGAAGAGGAAGGCCTGCGCCTCCGCCAACTGCGCGACAAATTGGAAAATGCCCTGCTGGAGAGCGTGGAGGAAGCTTTTGTAAACGGCAGCCGGGAACACCGCCTCGGCCATGTGTCCAACATCGCCTTCCGCCATGCAGAAGCAGAAGGGGTGATGATGACATTTAACCAGCGGGTGGCCCTTTCCTCCGGTTCCGCCTGCACTTCGGCATCCGTGGAGCCGTCGCACGTGCTTACCGCTATGGGGCTCAGCAGCGAGCTGGCGCACAGTTCCCTCCGCTTCAGCCTGGGCCGTTTCAATACAGAAGAGGAAGTAGATTACGCCATCAATGCCGTGGTGCAGGGCGTAGAGAAGGTGCGGGGCATGAGCCCGGTTTGGGAAATGTTTAAGGAGGGGATGTTGTGAAGTTCGGCAGTTCGGTATTCGCAGTTCGGTATTCGCGGTTTGGAACACCGAACACCGAACACCGAACACCGAACTGCGAACCCCTGCCAACAAACCTACCACTCCCAGCTGGCGCCGATCACCGGCAGGAATTTGAACCAGTTCTTGTTGTCGGTGCCGTGGATGTATCCGCCCTGGCCGTCCGGCACAAGATTTTCGTTTTCATCCGTCACGTCAAGGTCGAATTTCCGCAGGTTTTCGCGGTTGTAGAGGTTGACCAGGTGGACGAAGGTAGTGATCCGGCTCTTGCCGGCCTGGAAGTGGCGGTTGGTGCGCAGGTCCATCCGGTGGTAAGCCGGGTATTCTACGCCGTTAAACTCTTCGTGTACCTGATAGAAGTGCAGGGCGCCATCCGGCAGGGTCTGGAAGGCGTAGTGATAATTGGTACGAGGCCAGCCGACGTAGTACTGCCAGGCGAGGTTGAAGTGCCATTTGTCGTTCGGCCGGTAGTTCATGTCGGCATAAATGGTATGGCGCTGGTTGTTGATTCGGGGGAATTTGCCGGTTCGGGCGGATAGCAGCCCCTCGTATTTGATGTCTGTAATATTGTCCTCCGCTCTGGCCAGCGCATAGCTGAACCACCAGGAAATCCGGCCGCCTACGTCGTACTTCAGGAATAACTCGATGCCCCGGGCAGTTGCGCCGTCAATTTCCAGCCGGATCACGTCATTTCTTGCTTCGGGAAAGACCTCCCAGGGGTCTCTCAGGTTCTGGTAAACCGGGCTGATGTTGGAAATGTCTTTGTAATACCCTTCGATGCGGAAGTTGATGCCGTTGGCGAAGAGGTGTTCGAAGCCCAGCACGTAGTGTTTGGACAGTTCGGCGGGGTTGAACTGGTCGCCGTTGTGGTTGACATCCAGGTTGTTGATGAACTGGGTCTGGTAATAGTAGCCCCAGGCGCCGCGCAGGAAGGTGTTTTCGCCGAAAGCGTATGCAAAGCCAAGCCGCGGGCTCCACAGCTTGTCCCCCGTATAGGAGGCATAGTCGTACCGCAGGCCTGCTTCGAGGATGAGCCGCGTCAGCAACTTGAACCGGCTGGAAATGTAGGCGTTGGCCAGTTGCCCGGAAGGCTTGATGTCGATATCGATGGTTTCGCTGAAGTTGACGAGGCTGTCCTGGGAGTTGATGCGGACGTCGGTCAGGGAGTTGAAATAACTGTAGTCGGCATTAAGCTGCCGCCCCTCGATGCCTGCGCGGAGGATCAGGCGGTTGGATACGTCCCAGTTCCAGTCCTGCTTCAGGCCGACGAAGCCATAATCTCTTTTGTCTTCCAGGTTGAAGCTTCCCTTATCTGCATAGTCGTATTTCTCGAACCGGCCGATGCGGGTGTGGGTGATGTACCCGGAATAGAGCATGGTCTGGGAAGACAGGTTGGGTTTGTAATAAGAGCGGAGGGTCAGCCAGCCGTAGGTGTTGCCGTATTTGGTATCGTGGCGGTCGAAGTTATCCGGTTTGATGTCGCGGATTCTGGTCTCGTCGCCGGAACGCAGGGCGTGGAAGGATAGCGTGTGTTTGTCATTGAGTTCATATTCCACTTTACCCATAGCATCGTAAAAGATAGGGGTATTTTCCGTTTCGCCGATCAGCTTGAAGGTGGCGTCGAGCATGCCCCGGCGGGCGGAGAATAGGTAAGTTCCTTTGTTATCGGCAAACTTCCCGTCAGTGTAGAACCGGGCGTTCATAATGCTCAGGCCCACTGAAGTATGGCGCTGCCCGTCTGCGATCCGTTTGGTGTGCATATTGAACACGCCGCTCTGCCGCATGCCGTACTCCGCCGGGAAGCCGCCGGTGATCAGGTCTACGGCCTGTATGGTTTCGATGTCGACGATGCTGAACAGGCCGCCGGCGTAATCCCGCTGGTGGAAGGGTTCGT
>JAGFJD010000085.1 GCA_024102975.1 Phaeodactylibacter sp.
CACCCCAAAACCTACCGCCTCTACAAATGGCTGGCCCTCAACCAGGAAAACTACGAGCGCTGGCAGCGCGAAAAGAGCCTGGTCAAGCGCGCCGCCCTGCTCGAAAACACCCTCACCGGCCACCTCCTCGGCTTCTGCACCGCCGCAGGCTACCGCCTGCCCGAACGCCTCGAAGCCAACCTCCACGAAATCCAATCCATGAAAAAGGCGCGCCTGCACGGCAACCCGATGATCGCCTTCAACGTCACCTACGATGCCAATGTGCTGTTGCCCTCCGGCATCGCCCTGGGGCGGGGCGTGAGCACGGGCTTTGGCTGGCAGGTGCCGGCGCGGGTGGGCATTCGCCCGGAAAAGGCCGGCAGGGAGCGGGAGCAGGAGGAAGTTTCGGCGGAATAGCAGGGCTGTTGGAATTTGCGGGTATCCGTCTAACGTTGGACAAAAGTTGCGGGGTTGTGTACAGCCTGCCCCGTACCCAAAGGGTCGGGGTTGTACGGGGTCAACGGCGGAGTAGGGCTGTGTACGGTGTACGAGGCTGTCCGACGTTAGGATGGTAGCCGAATTTGCCTCAAAATGCCCGCCGGCGCAAGGATCTGGTCATCGAAAAAGACCTTTCCAACCCGGTCCTGATCGAAGTTACGGCTTCGAACGATTGAAGAGGGATTTGCAGGAGGCGATCCGGGAAGAGGCCGGGGTGTTGGAGTGATAAAAGAAAAAACCTTACATTTGGTTAAAAAACAGGATGCCATGACAGAATTATCCGGCTCCGATCTACGCCCTCCTGTCGGTGAAGTCCTCCGCCGTTTGCAGCACGAACTTTACCGCCGGTATAAGGATCAGTTGGACGAGGTAGTCCTGTTTGGTTCACAGGCCAGAGGGGAAGCCTCGGCGGATTCCGATATCGATGTGGTGGCCGTTTTGAAAGAGGGTGATATCGACCCTTTCCTTGAATATCCGAAGTGGGCGGAATGGGTGATGGATGTTATGCTGGATTATGGTGAATTGGTCAACCTGATATTCACCTCCCGCAGGCGCTTTGAATCGGTTAACAGCCCGCTATACCAAAACATTCACTCAGAAGGAATTGTCATTTATGGAAATGGAGATCAAATGGCTTCTGGATAGAGCTAAAGAAAGCCTTCAGGCTGCTGAACTTATGCTTCAGGGGGCGCTGCTTCATTCGTCTGTTTCCGAAGGGTACTATGCCATGTTTTATGCGGCCCAGGCGCTTTTGATGGTAAAAGGAGAAAATGCATCAACGCATAAGGGCGTCTTGACGCGCTTCTCCGCTGTATACATAAAAACCGGCGAACTCAACCGTGCCTTTGGCATTGCACTTTCAAAGGCTTTTGCCGCCAGGGGCAAGGCGGATTACGAAATTGGCCTGGAAATCTCTCGTACAGAGGCAGAGTCGGTGGTTTCAGCCGCCAGGCATTTCCTCGAAGCTGCGATGGATAAATTAAAAGATACGGACAGTTAACAGGCTCCTAGGGCTGGAAGCTCCCGCCTGCCACAACAATGAAACCACATAGCCATCCAACCATGAGCCCGGCAAAGCACCAGGCCCCACTGAGCAGCCCCATTTTGCCGTCCCCCTCCTTTCACCGCCCGCCGAAGTATTGTGAAGGCGGGGGAGGGGTTAGAGCATGTTTGGAGGTGGTGCTTTTGAAGCGAAAAAGTCAGATTTTGAGTTCTCGCGAAGGCATTTTTTCGCCCCATAGCAGGGCTACGGGGCGAAAAAATGGCAAAGTGAGGTTTCAAAAGCTGGGTTTTGCAGCTAAAATGACTACCTCCAAACATGCTCTTAGGGGAGGCTAATACCCCCTCGGCTGCAGCATCCTCTGCAGCCGCACATAATCCCCGTCTCCTTCCCCCCGCACGAACTTCACGAAGTGCAGCTGCCCGTGCAGGAAGCGGCGGAAGCGCTGGATGAGCTGGGCGGAGAAAATCTGCTAAATCGGGGTGTTCGCGAGCGTCCGTCTGGTCAGCGTTCGACTGAGCTCACGCCGAAGTCCGGATAAATCTACAAGACGCGATGCTGGATAATTTTCCAGCTTCTCTCCGGCTGCCGTGCCGTATGGCTATCGGCACGGCAGCCGGAGAGAGGCTTGCTTATTATGCCGTAGGGTATGTACATGGCAACTTGTTTTGGACGCGCCAGATTCATCTGGTGCGTAGGTGTTGATGATAAGGATATTCAACAAAGCAGGTTGGCAAATTGGAGTCAGGGCAACCTGCCGGGTAGGCTGTTCAAAATGCGTGGGTTTTTGAAAAAAAAACTTTCCCGCGTTTTTCCCCGGCCCCTGTTTCCCTGGCACTTGGCAGCAGAGCGGCAGCGCCGCGTTAATGTTGGCAGCGCTCCAGCCAGGGCGATTGAACCGCATTGATGAAAAGCTTACCGAAAAGGAACGGAGCCGCAAGTGGCTCAGCGATAAGACAAAGATCAACTACCGGACGGTGGTAAGGTGCTGCAACAATGAAGCCCAGGGCTTCCGCTTTACCCAGCATGGGATTGGCGTGGAAATCGCGCCGCCCCGGCCCTTTGCTGGATTCTGCCATGCCGCTCAGGATGAAATAAATTCCGCCCGAAAACGCAACCAAACATTGCCCCCCGCGTAAAACAAGTGTTCCTATTCATGAAATGCTATTATGCCACCAGTGGATAGCGGCCGGTTGTGCCTCCCAAAAACTGATTTACAGACGAGCGGCTGCTATCCATTGCCTTTTCACCTAAGGGTGGCGCGGCTTGACATGTTAAAAATGAAAATGGCACTAATTGCTCTGTAAATTAACCCAGGTTCGACTGGCAGGCCCCAGCTTCGGCAGTTCGGTATCCGGCGGTTTGGCCTTCCCTTGCCCAAGGAGGGCTCCCGCATGCGCCAATCGCGAACGGAGCCCGTCCTCGTGCCTCGGCCGGGCCTTCGCCCGCCAAAGTGGCTTCGGTCCATGGCCTCCGTCCGCCGAAGCGGACTACGGTCCGTCGAAGGCGGAGGCGGGTAAAAACAGCGAACCCCGAACGGCAAATAGCGAACAGCGAACCACAGAATAACCACCTAACCACCCCATGCAGCTCTACCTCGACTCCTACGGCGCCTTCCTCGGCGTGCGCAACGGCATGTTCTACGTCAAGCCCCGCCACGGGGAAGGGCAGGCCCTGCCCCTGCGGCAGGTGAAGGCCATCTTCCTGTGCCGCGGCGTGCGCGTGAGCACCGACGCCCTGGAGCTGGCCATCCGCTCCGGCATCCCGGTGCTGCTCACCGACGGCATCGGGCGGCCCCTGGGGCAGGTGTGGAGCGGGCAGTTCGGCTCCATCGCCACCATCCGCAAAAACCAGGCCCTGTTCTCCCTGAGCCTCGCGGGGCTGCACTACGTCGGCACGCTGCTGCGCCGCCGCGCCGAAGGGCAGCTGCAGGTGCTGGCCCGGCTGAAGGAAAAATACCGGATCGCAGAAGAAGGGTGGGAGCGGGGCGTGGAGGTAATACAGGGCATCATGGAAAGGCATAAGCAGGCGAAAGCGATTGCCGACAAGGAAGCCCTGAAGCAGAGCCTCCGCGGCTGGGAAGGCACGGCCACCCGCCACTACTTCCAGCTGCTGGCCGCCGCCCTGCCGCCGCAGTATGCGTTCAACGGCCGCAGCAAGCGCCCGGCCTACGACCCCTTCAACGCCCTGCTCAACTACCTCTACGGCATGCTCTACCCCATGGTCGAGCTGGCGCAGATGAAAGCCGGGCTGGACCCCTACGCCGGCATCCTGCACGCCGACGAGTACAACCGCCCCACCCTGGTGTTCGACATGATCGAACCCTACCGCCACTGGGCGGAATGGGTGGCCGTGCGCCTCTGCCGCGAAGGCCTGCTGCCCCCCGATGCCTTCGAAGACAGCGAACGCGAAGGCTTCTGGCTGGCCCGCCCCGGCAAAAGCGCCGTCATCGACGCCTTCCTCCAGTACCTGGACGAAAAGGTGAGCCTCCAGGGCAGCCTCCGCCGCCGCGCTACCCACATCGACCTGGACGCCATGCGCCTGGCCGGCGCCCTGCGGGAGATGAACCCCCCGGACGGGCCACCTTCAGGTGGCCCGTAATAAAGGGATGTGATGTCGGCTGTCGACTATCACGGCAAACCCCCTGTCTGATTTTTGAAAACCAATCAGGTGGCCCGTAACCAAACGCACCGGGCTGTCGATGCCGGAGCGCATCAATATCCCGGCGCAGATATCTTAAACCATAAAGATCATTGTCACATGAGAAAAACAACAGTACTGTTCAGCAGCCTGCTCTGGGCCGCCCTGGCCGCCGCCCAGTCCCCCGACATCCCCATCATCACGGCCGACGACCTCATGGACGCCTTCCACGAGGAGGCCGCCAACCGAATCGAAGAAGCCCTCCGGGAAGACGAAGAACCCGCCGACAGCGTCGCCTGGGTGCCCGACCTGGACGAATGGGAGGAATCCTTCCGCACCTCCGAATGGGACGCCGTGGTCAGCGACCGCCCCGAAGGCCGCCGCATCGGCTGCATCTGCATGGACGGCGCCCCCCAGGAAGAAAAAGGCCGCGGCGCCTGCGCCGGCCGCGGGGGCGTCCGCTTCTGGCTCTACCAGAACGGCGACTCCATCATCCTGGACCCCACCCGCCGCCACTACGGCCACCCCGCGCCCTTCACCGAAGAGGAAAAAGGCCGCCTGGCCGCCTACAACGAAGGCGAGCGCACGGCCTACGGCGCCGGCCGCCGCTTCGGCGATGACTTCTCCAACATTGTCATGGTCATGATGGTCTGCATCACCATCGGCTACGTGGCCCGCCTGTACTTCACCCACGGCGCCGACTGATGACGAGCTACATCATCAGCTATGACATCGCCGCCGACCGCCTGCGCGACAAGGTGGCCGCCCTGCTCCAGCGCGAAGGCTGCACGCGGGTGCAAAAGTCCGTCTTCTTCGCGCCGAAGTTCGCCATCAAAGAGCTGCGGGCCCTGCAGGCAGCCCTGCACGCCCTGGTCAATGGGAAGCTGGAAGAGAATGACAGCATCCTCTGCGTGCCCGTCCTGAACAAACACCTGCCCACCCTGCTCTGGGAAGGAGCATCGCCCGGCCTGGAAGACACCCTGAAAGACCGGTTTCATATCCTGATCTGAAGCCCGCCGCAGCCGGGGCGGGAAATGAACTGTGTGCTATGCGATAAAAAAAGCGTCAAGCCCCCCCCCCCTATCCCCCCTATGTAATAAAAAAAAAGACACACACCCCCCCCAAACAACACCAACAAAAAAAAAACAAGCCCAACCACACCACACAAAATACCAAAACAACAATAAACAACACAACCAATCGCAA
>JAGFJD010000096.1 GCA_024102975.1 Phaeodactylibacter sp.
TCTCCAACTGGTCGGCCTCCACCTCCGGTTATACCATCGACTTCGGGATTTCCGACGTCGATATTTTCGATTTTGAATCGCCGGAACTGGATGAACTCAACCTGCCCGAAAGCTGCAACGACAACGATATCACCTTTACCTTCAATGAAAATGTAGACTGCAGCACCATATCGGCCGCCAACTTCACCCTCACCGGCCCTGCCGGAGAAAGCTACACCCTGGCCCTGTCCTCCAGCATCTGCGACGCCGGCGGCGACTATCATGACGCTTTCACCATATCCGTCAGCCCGGCCCTAGTAGACTCCGGCCTGTACACCCTGGAAGTCATCTCCGAAATGCCCAACCCGATAACCGACCTGTGCGGCAACCCGCTGACGTCCAGCAGCCACCTCTTCCTGCTGGATTCTCCCGGCCTGCCGTCGGTGAACCTGGGAGAAGACCGGGGCATCTGCGACGGCCAGTCGGTAACCCTCGATGCCGGCAGCCTGCAGGCCAGCTACCTTTGGCAGGACGGCAGCACAGCCCCCACTTTTACCGCTACCAGCTCGGGCACTTATGCCGTGACCGTCACCAACGCCTGCGGGCAGGTTTCCGACGCGGTAGAGGTCAGCCTGCTCAGCGGCCCCCCATCCATTAGCCTGGGAGCGGATACCACGCTCTGCGACGGCGCACAGCTCCTCCTCGACGCCACCGCCGAGGAAGCCGCCTACCTGTGGCAGGACGGCTCCACCTCCCCCACCCTCGCCGTGGCCGCTCCCGGAAGCTATGCCGTGACCGCCACCAATGCCTGCGGCCAAGATTCGGATGAAATTACCGTAAATTACACCCCGCCCCTTACCGTCAACCTGGACCCGGAATACAGCGCCTGCGAAGGAGATACCATCGAGCTGGACGTTACCAACCCGGCCTCCACTTACCTTTGGCAGGACGGTTCTACTCAAAGCACCTTACTGGTTGCGGAAAGCGGCGCCTACTCAGTAACCGTCAGCAACGATTGCCAGGTAGTGGAAGCCGGTACGTCGGTGGATTATATTTCTCTTCCGGCGATCGAACTTGGAAATGATACTTCCCTCTGCGAAGGCGAACAATTGCTGCTGGAAGTTGACGTCCCCAACGCCGTCTACCAATGGCAGGACGGCAGTACTTCCCCCTCGATTATAGTAACAAACAGCGGGATCTACGGGGTGTCGGCCATCAACGAATGCGGGCAGGCGGAAGATGCTATCCAGGTCAGCTACATCCCCCGGATCGACGGGGTAGAGCTGGGAGAGGCCCGTTACCTCTGCTCCGGCCCGGTAGTGTTCGACGTTAAGTCTCACAACTTTGCCTCCTACCGCTGGCAGGACGGCAGCAACCTGCCCCGCTATGAAGCCTCCCGCCCCGGCCTGTACACCGTTGAGGTTTTCAGCGCCTGCGAAACGGTAATGGATACGGTGACGCTGTTCGAGTGCGAATACTGTAACGTGTACGTCCCCAACGCCTTCTCACCCAATGACGACGGGCGGAATGACCGGTTTCTGCCCCAGTCTCCCTGCGAAATGAAGGACTACCGGTTTATCATCTTCGACCGCTGGGGAGACCAGGTTTTCGCGGCGGATACACCCAATGACGGCTGGGACGGCAGATACAAAGGGAAGCCCATGCCGGCGGGAGCCTACGCCTGGTCCCTCAACTATTCGGTGGAAGCCAACGGGCAGTTGGAAAAGCGGAGTACGATGGGGGATGTGATGCTGGTGCGGTAGGTGGTATAAAACCTTTGAGGTTTTTGAAAACCTCAAAGGTTTTATACGTTATCTTAGCCCCAAATTCTAACCAAACCAAAACCACCATGCCCAACCAGGATACCCGCCGGGAGCACGACCTGCTCGGCGAAAAGCTGATCCCCAACGAGGCCTACTACGGCATTCAAACCCAGCGCGCTCTGGAAAACTTCCAGATCAGCGGCGTAAAACTCTATTTCTTCCCGGAACTCATCGAGGCCCTGGCGGAGGTGAAGCTGGCCGCCGCCCTGGCCAACCACGAGTTGGGCTTCCTGCCCACCCCCATCAAGGACGCCATCGAGGGCGCCTGCCGGGAGGTCATGGCCGGCCGCTGGCACGATCAATTCCAAGTGGATATGATACAGGGCGGCGCCGGCACTTCCACCAACATGAACGCCAACGAGGTGATCGCCAACCGGGCGCTGGAGCTGATGGGCCACCAGAAAGGGGAGTACCAGTACTGCCACCCCAACGACCACGTCAACCTTTCGCAGTCGACCAACGACGCCTACCCCACCGCCCTGAAGATCGCCCTGATCAAGAATAAGAAAAGCCTGGAAAAGGAGCTGAAAGCCCTGATCAAAAGCTTCGCCCGGAAGGGTAAGCAGTTCGCTCCCATCATCAAGATCGGGCGCACCCAGTTGCAGGACGCCGTGCCCATCAGCCTGGGCCAGTCGTTCAACGCCTTCGCCGTGACCCTGCAGGAGGAAGTGCAGCGCCTGGAACACAACGCCCGCCTGTTCCTGGAGGTCAACATGGGCGGCACGGCCATCGGCACCGGCATCAACACCTCGCCCCACTATGTGAAATCGGTCGTGGCCCATCTGCGGCAGATCACCGGCTATAAGATCGTCAAGGCCAAAGACCTGGTCGAGGCCACGCAGGACACCGGCGCCTTCATCATGTTCTCTTCGGCGGTCAAGCGCCTGGCCGTCAAGCTGTCGAAGATCAGCAGCGACCTGCGGCTGCTGTCTTCCGGGCCACGGGCCGGCTTCAACGAGATCAACCTGCCGCCCATGCAGCCCGGCTCCTCCATCATGCCCGGCAAGGTCAACCCGGTCATTCCCGAGGTCGTCAACCAGATTGCCTTCAAGGTGATCGGCAACGACCTGGCCGTCACCCTGGCCGTGGAGGCCGGCCAGTTGGAACTCAACGCCTTCGAGCCCATCATGGCGGCCAGCCTGTTCGAGTCCATTTCCATGCTGAAGAACGGCATGCGCACCCTGCGCGAGAAGTGCATCGACGGCATTACCGCCAATGAAGATGTGTGTCGGCAGGCGGTGCGCAACAGCATCAGCATCGTCACCCTGCTCAATCCGGTATTGGGATACGAAACCTGCTCGGCCCTTTCAAAGGAAGCGCTGAAAACCGGCAGAAGCCTGTACGATCTGGTGCTGGAAAAGGGCCTGATGACGGCTGAGGAACTGGATGAGGCGTTGCAGCCGGAGAAGATGATCCGGCCGCAGTTGTAGGGTGGAATGGAACACGGATCAACGCGGATGCAGCGGGTTGGCGCGGATCTGGGGCTCTGCGCCGAGAAAACTTCATCCAATTACCCCAGTAATATTCGTTGGAGCTCATTCAGGTTCTCATCTTTATCAAAAACGGCCCGTACCGGAATGACAAATCCTTCAATAACAACACTCCCAATCTCTCCGCTTAGGCTTTTTCAGCTATTTTACTCAAAAATCCCACTGGACAAGTACCGGTCTCCGCGGTCGCAGACGATAAATACCACCACCCCCTCATCCAGCTCTTCCACCAGCCTGGCCGCCGCCGCGCAGGCCCCGCCGCTGCTCATGCCGGCAAAGATGGCCTCCTCCTGCGCCAGGCGCCGCATCATGCCGGTGGCTTCGTCCTGGGAGACGTCGATGGTGCGGTCTACCCGATCGGGCTCGAAGATCTTGGGGAGAAACTCGGGCGACCATCGCCGGATGCCGGGAATACGGGAGCCGTCGGTGGGCTGCACGCCGACGATCTGCACGTCCGGGTTCTGTTCCTTGAGGTAGCGGGAGGCGCCCATGATGGTGCCGGTGGTGCCCATAGAAGAAACGAAGTGGGTAACCTTGCCCCCGGTATCGCGCCATACTTCCG
>JAGFJD010000097.1 GCA_024102975.1 Phaeodactylibacter sp.
GTTCGATCTGCGGGGCAAACATGCGGCTGCTCCACAGCAGGCCGTGGGAGAAGACGATGGTTTCGGCGCCGGCGCCGGTGTCTTCGTAGTAGAGGTTGACGTTGTTGACGTTGAGGTGGGGCATGGGTTATATGGATTTATGGATTCACGGGGTCATGGGTGCCTGCTGGCAAGCAATCAATACCTATCTGAACAGAAACACTTTGACATACCTGGAGATAAGGAAATACCGTACAAAACTCCAACCTGGCAGGTATTTCCAGGTATTTCAATGCATTTCCACCCATTTCCCCATTTCGCCCCACGCACCTACCCCTACATCCCCTCCAATATCGCCGTCAGAATATTCAGCAACAAACTCACCCCTATGCCCCAGAGGGCGGCGGTGCAGGCCTGCTGGGCCCGGTGGGGATAGCGCTGGCGGTCGGTCGTGAAGTAGATGATGGCGCGCCGGCCAGGGGGATGCAGAAGGAAAGCACCTGCAGCCCTATATGGAGGTTGTCCTCCTCGTCGGGCCTTTTTTCTTCTTCCGGCGCGTCCAGGATGTCGTCTTCGTGTGCCATTGTTGTCAGGTTATCAGGTGAAGGATCAATCTTCCGATCGCTTTGCCGGCAATGGAGATCACCGACATGGCGCCTGTGCCGGCCAAAATGCCGGTGGCCAGGCGCCGCCGGTTGTTGCTCTCCCGCCCGGAAAGGGCCTGAAGGGCACCGTCGATGTACGTCGGCAACATCAGCGCCACCGACAGCCACAGCCCCAGCTGCACCCAGCCGAAGAGGAACAGCGGCATGCTCAGGTAGCCGATGTGGATGCCGGTGCAGCGCGCGCAAACCGGGAATTGCCGCCCTTTCCAGAAGAAAGAACGCTCCGGCTTCCGGTGGCAGAAGGTGAGTTGGATCTTGACGTTTTTTTGCATGTCAGGACAATATAAGGTTTTTTGTGGTTTTGGGCGGCCTGCCCTGTTCCCTCCGCCTTCCTTAAAAAAACTATATTTGCAATTAAGCGATACCATAAACAAACCACTACACCAACCTCTTTTCTTATGAAAACCTCAACCCTGATCGTTGCTTTTGCGCTGCTGTCTATTGCCGCTGCCGCTCAAACCCGCCTCAACTACGGCGCTCTGCGCTGGTCGGACGACGGGCGGAAGCTCCTCTTTTCCTGTATCGAAGTAAATGCCAACTGGTCCAATTACTCGCCCTACAACTGGAAGCTGTATGTGTACGACCTGAAGCGGAACGACCTCGAACTGGTCGACCGGGCTGCCCAGTATGGCGCCTTCTCGCCCGATGGCGAAAAGGTGGTGTACAGCAAGAACAGCGGTTTCAGCTGGGACATCTTCATCCTGGACCTGGCCAGCGGATCCAGGCGCAAGGTCACGGATACGCCCCAGGACGAAACGGCGCCCGACTGGTCGCCCGACGGCCGCATGATCGCTTTTACTATGAAGTTGAAAGAAGGGGTGAGCAGTATATGTTCGATGGACACCCAGGGCGGCAACGTCCGCAACCTGTCCCGCAACGGCGATTTCGAATGCCACAACCCGGAGTTCTCTCCCGACGGAGAACGCATCGCCTACTACATGGACAGAGGCGATAAAAAGGATCAGGTTTATGTGCTGGAAATATACTCGGGTTTTGCCCGCAACATCACGCGGGACAACAACCACAACATCTTCCCGGGCTGGTTCGACAACCAGTCCCTGATCTACACCCGCGGCAAGGAGGAAGTGTGCATCAAAGAGATCGACGGTTCGTCGGCGCTTCCTGTTGAAGGCATCCAGAGTTACCTGGCCAAATACAATGCCCGCCAGAAACAGGTCGCCTACGTCAACCGGGAGGACCAGTCCATTTACGTCCGGAAGCTGAAAGGGCGGCCCGGGCGGCTGAATCCGGGCAAAGCAGAGCAGGTAGTCAGCCCGGAAAGGCTGCGGGGGAAGTGAAAGGGGGAAATTGTGTATGGATGAGGGCGCTCCGTCTCCGCCGGTCCGTAGTCCGGCTACGACGGACGGAGGCCGGAAACCCCGGAAAAGGAGTAAAGGAGTGACTTAGGGATTGCGCAAAAATAAATTACCCAAAATATACCACTCAATCGCCTCCACATCCAGGTTGGCGCGGCAGCCGGTCTCCTCGGGGGCGTAGTTGGTTGCCAGGTAGTCGAGGCTGGCGGGTTCGTTCCTGCCCAGTTGCCACAGGCCCTGGGTTCGTTGCATCCAGCGGATCATTTCCTGCCAGCCGTCGCGGGTGGCGCGGTTCCGGGCGATGAGCCTGCCGCTGTGGCAGCCGGTGCAGTTGGCCCGCGCCGTCTCGAACCCTTCGGCTACGCGCAGGCCGGTGGGGAGGTGGACGCCGCCTTCGATGCGTTCATCGGCTATTTCCGGGAGTGCATCACCGACAGCCGCCTGCTGCGGATATCTCACGCCGGCCACCTCTGTCCAGCGTTAGACGGGTACCCTCCGCGTACTCTGTGTTGATCTCAGTGCTCTCTGTGTCCAAAACCATTTTGTCCAGTGGTGTGGGTTGTGGGCGTAGGGACTCAGCCGCAGCCGGACGGGCAGCCAGGCCGGGCCCGTCCAGCCGAAGAGGTCCGGTATGCGGCTCTCGTGTTTGCCGGCGATGGGCTCGTCCAGGATTTCCACCCTGCCGATGCGGTCCAGTTTGAACTGCCGGTAATCCTATTTGTCCGGGTTGATCAACTGCTGGTCTTCTTTAAATTCCAGGAACAAATAATAACGGCCCCCGTCTTTCTTGTCGATGTTGTAACCCAGGCCTTCCAGCAGGTTGATATAGCGGTAGACGGTGCGCGGATTTACTTCCAGCAGCTTGTCCAACTGCGCCACCGTCCGGTACGGCGGCTGGCTCAGAAGTTGGATCAGGCGGAAAACGCGGTAGAGCTTCTGTTGGTCGGTCATGGGCCGGCAGGGTTTTTCTTCCGGCGGGTAAAGCTAAGGGATTTTGGCGGGGTTTGCTATGGCGCTATGTCTGCCCATCCTGTTGTTATTATAACGCACCACCTGAAGGTGGTACGTCCGGTTTCTGTTGTTATTATAACGCACCACCTGAAGGTGGTACGTCCGGTTTCTGTTGTTATTATAACGCACCACCTGAAGGTGGTACGTCCGGTTTCTGCCTACTTATCCTCAATCCGTATATCAATATCTACCCGCTGAATATCCTGTCCGGTTTTCAGGCCGGGGGGCAGCGCCTCGACAATCGCCTTGCGGACTGCCTCCAGCATGCGGTCGCGGGCGAAGCCGTGGTAGACCACCAGGCTGACCTCCCGGGCGGGGGCCGGCGGCAGGAAGGGCTTCAGCCGGCGGCGCTGTCTTTTGGGCATGGGCAGGGTGGCCAGGTGGGGAAGGATGGTGATGCCCTGCTGGGAATCCACCAGTTGGATGAGGGTCTCTATGCTGCCGGCCTCGTAGTCCAGCCGCTGGCTGCTCTTCTGGCGCAGCTCGCACAGGTTGATCACCTGCGACTGGAAGCAGTGGGCTTCCTCCAGCAGCCACAGCTGGTTGGGGTCGATGTCCCGGGGCAGCAGGAATTCCTTGTCGTAGGTGTTGGTGGTATACACGACGAAGGGCTCGTAGAAAACGGGATGCTCCTCGATGCCCGGGTGGTTGACCGGCGTGGCCATCAGGCCGACGTCCAGCGTGCCGACTCTGAGGTGGCGGACGATCTGCTCGGTGGTGTATTCCCAGATTTTGAGCTTGACGCCGGGGTACTTTTCGAGGAAGGGGCGGGCAAAAAGCGGCAGGATGTAGGGCGCCAGGGTAGGGATGATGCCCATGTTGACGGTGCCTTCGATGTGCCCTTTGTAGGCCCGGGCCAGCTCCGAAATCCCTTCGGCTTCCTTGAGGATCTTCCGGGCGCGCTCCAGGACCATCCTGCCGACCGGCGTCAGCGCTACCGGTTTGCGGCTGCGGTCGAACACACTGACCCCCAGCTCTTCTTCCAGCTTCCGGATCATCATGCTCAGGGTGGGCTGGGTGACGAAACAGGCCTCGGCGGCCCGGGCAAAGTGCCGGTGCGTAGCTACGGCGGATACATATTCCAATTGTTGCAGGGTCATTTTGGCATAGATTGCGTCTATGCAAATATACGCAATATCAGTTTGGTTTATGGGTTGGCCGGCGAGAGCAGCCCGGCAATTGTCCGCTTTTTGCCAATTGCTTCGATATTTTTTGGATTTGGCAGAGATAGCTCCTAAGTTCAGGCGATGAATTTCCTGACGGGCCAGACTACCTCTTGCGTATGACGATATTTCCAATCCTTTCCCTGCTGGCGGTTTTGAGCTTTGCCGGAGTGGCCCCGGGCCTGCTTCCGGGAGGCGCTGTGGAGGAGGTTTGCGACAACGGCCGGGATGATGACGCCGACGGCCTGGCGGACCTGAACGACCCGGATTGCGACTGCGCCCTGGCCGTCCCTGTATCGCTGATCCCCAACCCTTCTTTTGAAGAAAGAACCTGCTGCCCGGCCTTTCGCGCCCAGATGCATTGCGCTGCCGACTGGATACAGGCCTCTTCCGCCACCACCGATTACCTCCACACCTGCGGATGGATGGGCTGGGGCGGCCTGCCGCCGCCGTTGCCCTTTCCCGACGGGGACGCCTGCATCGGGTTTCGGGACGGCAGGCCCCCGGAAGACAACGGCGAAGCGGCACAACCGAACTGGAAGGAGTACGCCGGCGCGTGCCTGACGAGCCCGCTGCTGGCCGGAACGCATTACCGGTTTGAATTTTATCTGGGCTTTACCCACCTGGACAACTCCCCGTCGATCAAACTGAGCTTCTTCGGCGCCGCCGGTTGCGCCAGCCTGCCCTTTGGCGGAGGCGACTCGGATTTCGGCTGCCCGGCTAACAGCCCGGACTGGTTAGAACTGGGGGCTGTGACCGTGGAAGGCATCAACGAGTGGAAATCGGTCCGGATCGATATCGTTCCGGAACAGGATATTTACGCCATAGCTATTGGCCCGGGGTGTGCCCCCAGAGTATCGATATTCAGCCTCTATTATTTTTTTGACAAGCTGGTGCTGGCGGATGCGCGGGAGTTCGAATTCCAGCCGGGCCCACTGGCACACCCCTGTTCCGGAGATTTCGGCCTGAGCGTTCCGTATTACGATACCCTTCAATACCAGTGGTACCGCAACGGCCTGGCCCTGCCGGGAGAGACGGCGCATCAGCTGGCCGGCATCGATGAAGAGGGCGTTTACCAGGTGCGCCTCCTGGGCCCCGGCAGTTGCCGGGTTACGCCGTCCTACCGGCATCAGGTGCCGGCAACGGTCCGGGAAGTGGCCCGCGTGATCTGCCCGGGTGAAACCTACAGCTTTGGCGGCCGGGAACTGGCGGAGAGCGGCACCTACCTGGATACCCTGAAAACCCGGGACGGTTGCGACAGCATCGTCCGGCTGCGGCTGGAAGTGGCCGGCGAGATGGTAGATACGGCCTATATAAAAATATTCGAAGGGGAAAACTGGGAAGTTGCCGGCAAATCCTATTCCCGGCCAGGGGAATATTTCCTGGCCCTCACATCCGGCCAGGGGTGTGACAGCCTGGTTTATCTATTCCTCGATCATTACAAAATTTATATCCCTTCCGCTTTCTCCCCTAACGGCGACGGCTACAATGATACCTTTTTTATCTTTGCCGGCGAAGACATCGACGCCGTCCTCCGTTTTCAGGTGTTCAGCCGCTGGGGCAGCCTGGTTTTCGAATTGGAGATGCTGCCGCCGAATACTCCCGGCAGCGGCTGGGATGGCAAAACTGCGGGCAGAGATGCGCCGCCCGGGCTGTACGCTTACCAGGCCGTTGTCCGGGCCTCGGATGGAAGAGAACATCAGGTGCGGGGTGCGGTGATGCTGGTGAGGTAGGGGAAGCCGGGTAAAATTCACTCATTCACTCATTCCCTCCTCCCATGTCCAACAAAACAAAAATACTGGAGGCGGCTCTGAAGCTGTTCAATCGCGACGGCTTTGTCAACGTGCGGCTGCAGCACATCGCCGACGAAGCAGTGGTCAGCGTGGGCAACATAGCCTATCATTTTCCCGGCAAGGACGCCATCCTGCTGGCGATATACGAGGAGCTGGCCCGGAAGCAAAAAGAGTTGCTGGCCGAATACCGGGTGGTGCCCCTCTTCGACAATATCGGCCGGCTCATCCGCCGCACCTTTCTCCTGCAGCAGGCCTACATATTTTTTTATCTCGACACCCTGGAGCTCGTCCGGGCGAGCGCCTCCATTGCGGAAGCCCACCGGCAGCACATTTCCTGGCAGGTGGCCCAGCTGGAGACGATGTTCGGCTTCAACGTGGCGCGGGGCGCCATGGCGCCTGAACCCATGGAGGGCCTCTATGCGCAACTGGCCCTTCAATTCTGGATGACTTCCGACTTTTGGTTCACGCAACAACTCACCCGGGGCATCGAAAAATTTGAGGAGCAGGCCTACCAGCAGGCAGTCTGGGCCTTGCTGATCCCGTATTTTACCGGGATGGGCAGGCGGGAATATGGACAAATGTTGCAGTCCCCGTATGATTTTTTCTTTTAATCTTATCTTATTTCCTGTAGCTTTGTTGAAAGCTTCAGTCCAATAGATTAAACAAAACTATAAATCTATGGTCGGGTTTCATCTCGGTAATGAGGCATACAACGCCTTGTTGGACTTGCTTAACAACCAGCATTTTACGGAAAAGCCGGGGGAGAATTCCGATATGGATTTCCTGCTGGATGACCGCTGGTTGCAGGATACCGCCGTGGTCGAGAACGTCGTCAAAAGAAACGGGATGTGGGAGATACACCTGGTATTCGCCCATTTCCGGACGCCGCAAAAACTGATAAAGCGGGTGATTGCCCGCCACCCTTCTCAGAAGAAGGCCCAGTTGATGGCCGGATACATGAGGCGCCTGGCGGCAAAAGACCAGCGGGGAACCCTCACAGTGGATATCCGGGATTTCGGCTTGTGCTCCAGCTGAAAGGCGCCTGTGGGATTTGTCAAAAAACCAATTTTCGTGAACTATGCCCGAATTGAGCACCAAACAAAAAATTGTCAGCGTCTCCATCCAGCTCTTCAACGAGCACGGGCTGGCCAATGTGCGCCTGCAGCAAATTGCCGACGAGGCCGGCATCAGCGTGGGCAACCTGGCATATCACTTTCGGAACAAGGAGGCCATCGTCTGCGCCGTTCACGAAGAACTTGCCGGAGAAATCTCCGAAATCCTCTCCACCTACCGCATCTTCCCCAACCTGCTGGATTTTGACAATCAGCTCACCAAATACTTTGGTTTCGTTCAGCAATACGCCTTCTACTACGTCGATTGCGTAGAAGTGGACCGTACCTGCCCGGAAATCGTCAGTTTTCGCCGGCAGCACATTCCGAAAATGATCAGCCAGATCCGCAAGCGCTTTGACTTCAACATCAGCCGCGGCCTGATCCGCAAAGAACCCCGCCCGGGCTTTTACGATACCCTCGCCGAATCCATCTGGGTGCTCATCGCCTTCTGGGTCACTCAAAGCCTGGCCCGAGGCAAGGCACTGCCACTGCACCAGCAAAACTTCAAAGAGGCAATCTGGAATCAGGTCTACCCTCATTTCACCGAAAAAGGCGTCGCCGAATTTGAACAGCTGATCCTCCCGCTGTTCCGGGCAACCGCGCCGTGACGGGCGCCCTGTTGGGGGCTGGTGGTTTTAATCACATAGGGCACATAGGCGTTTTCACAGTAGGCCACATAGAGGGTTGTCGCCATACTACTGGACATTTTCCGGGGTTTCCGGCCTTCGTCCGTCGTAGCCGGACTACGGACCGGCGGAGACGGAGCAGCCTCTTCCATCATTCCCTCATCCCTCATCCCATCTGGATTAAGTCTAAATTAGATTACTTTTTCTACTTTTAGTAAGCATTTTCAAAAAATTAGAAAACTTTTTCAAAAAAAGATTAGAAAATTCTTTCTAATGCCGTTCGGGGTTTTATATTTGTCGTGCGCGGTTTTTTCTGGAACAGGATTTCGTCCTTTCGGGAAACCAAAAATTTTCTTTTCACATACAAAAAACATCTGGTCGCCATGGCAAATGTACTTTGGTTACAGGGAGGGGCTTGCAGCGGCAACACCATGTCCTTCCTCGACGCCCAGGAACCGACGGTTGTCGAGCTGATCGTCGATTTTGGCATCAATATTCTCTGGCACCCGACCGTAGGCCTGGAAATTGGCCATCAGGTCGGGGATTTGCTCAACGACTGCGTTTCGGGAAAAACCCAGCTGGATATTTTCGTTTTCGAAGGTTCGGTCATCGAAGGGCCGAACGGGACCGGCAAGATGAATTATTTTGCCGACCGCCCGATGAAGGACTGGGTGCGGGAGCTTTCCAACGCCGCCCAGTTTGTCGTGGCCATTGGCGACTGTGCTACCTGGGGCGGCATCCCTGCCGTTCCGCCCAACCCGAGCGAGTCGACGGGCATGCAGTTCCACAAAAAAGAAAAGGGGGGCTACCTCGGGCCGGATTTCGTTTCGAAAGGAGGCCTGCCCGTCATCAACATCCCCGGCTGCCCGGCTCACCCCGATTGGATCACCCAGATCCTGGTGGCCATTTCGACCGGCCGCATCGGCGACGTGCTGCTGGATGATTACCACCGCCCCAAGACGTTCTTCACCGACTTTGTGCAGACCGGCTGCCCCAACGCCATCAGCTTCGCCCAGAAAGTGGACGCTCACTTCGGCAAGCGCGGCGGCTGCCTGTTTTACGAGGTGGGCTGCCGGGGGCCGATGACCCGCGCCAGCTGCAACCGCATCCTGTGGAACCGCCAGTCGAGCAAGACCCGCGCCAACCACCCCTGCCTCGGGTGTACCGAGCCCGGCTTCCCGCACCACGACCTGGTCAAGGGCAGCGTCTTCAAGACGATGAAATACCTGGGCTTCCTGCCTAAGGACGTACCAGCCGGCACCAATAAACTGGCCTACTACACCCGTGCCGGTTTCGAAAAGGTGATGGGTACATTTGAAAATATTACCGGCGTCAACAAGGAACATTTCGAAACATCCAAATGACCGGCTTAGGCCGACATAGAAAGGGCCAGCCGGCCCTTTCCTCTTCTTCCATTCTTTCCTAATCATCACAATGCATGTATCATGTCTGAATACAAAGAACTCAACATATCTCCGGTCGGGCGGGTAGAAGGCGACCTGGATGTAAAAGTGTATATGGAAAACGGGGTCGTCACCCGTGCCCATACCCAGGCAGCCATGTTCCGGGGTTTCGAAAAAATCCTTTCCGGCAAAGACCCCCAGGCGGGCCTGATCGTCACGCCCCGCGCATGCGGCATTTGCGGCGGCTCTCACCTGTATTGCGCTTCTTCGGCCCTGGACGTGGCCTGGAAGACCACCCTGCCGCCCAACGCCCTCCTGCTGCGGGCCATCGGCCAGGCGACGGAAACGATCCAGAGCATTCCCCGCTGGTTTTACGCCATTTTCGCTACCGATATGGCCAATAAGAAATTTGCGAACAAGCCGCTTTACCAGGAAGTGGTCAAGCGCTTCGCCGCTTACGTCGGCACCTCCTTCCAGCAGGGCGTGACCGCCAGCGGGCGCCCGGTAGAGGTGTACGCCCTCTTCGGCGGCCAGTGGCCGCACTCCAGCTATATGGTCCCCGGCGGCGTCATGTGTGCGCCGACCCTCAAGGACATCACGCGGGCGCATTCCATCATGAACCAGTTCCGCAACGACTGGCTGGAAACCGTCTGGCTGGGCTGCTCCATCGAACGGTACATGCAAATCCAGTCGTGGGACGATATGATGGCGTGGCTGGAGGAGAACGAATCTCACCGCAACAGCGACCTGGGGCTGTTCCTGCGCGCCGGGCTGGAATTCGGGCTGGACAAATTCGGCCAGGGGGTAGGCAAGTTCCTCGCCTGGGGCACTTACCTGCATAAGGACATGTACAACAAACCTACCATCGAGGCCCGGAACGCCGCGGCCATCAGCCCCGCCGGTTTCTGGGACGGCAAGAAGTACTACGAGGCCGACCAGAAGCAGGTCGCCGAGCATATCAAACACGCCTGGTACACTGAGCAGGCCGACGCGCTGCACCCTTTCGACGAACCGGTGCCGGTCACTTCTGCGGACCCCAAGAACCTGGAAGATTCCGACTTCGGCGGCAAGTACAGCTGGGCGAAGGCACCGCGCTTTATGGGCCATGCCGCCGAGACCGGCCCTCTGGCCCGGGTGATCATGGCGGCCAACCCAGCGAACAAGAGCCACCAGTTCCGCGATCCCCTCTTCGGCGATATCATGGAAAAGATGGGCCCATCCGTCTTTACCCGCGTCCTGGCGCGCATGCACGAGGCGCCAAAGATATACACCATGATCGACGAATGGTTGCGGCAGGTCAGCCTGGACGACGAGTTCTACATCAAACCCAAAGAGCAGGACGGCATCGGATGGGGCGCCACCGAGGCGGCCCGCGGCGCCCTGGCCCACTGGATCAAGATCAAAGACGGGGTCATCGAAAATTACCAGATCATCGCGCCGACCACCTGGAACGTCGGCCCGAACGACAGCGAAGGCAACCCGGGCCCGATCGAATCCGCCCTGGAAGGCACCGAGATCGAAGATCCTCACGATCCGGTGGAGGTGGGCATGGTCGCCCGCTCCTTCGACTCCTGCCTGGTATGCACCGTTCACGCCCACGACAATAAGACAGGCAAGGAACTGGCGAAATTTAAGTTGTAACCATATCAAGGTATTGTACACACAGAAGCCCGCCGGATCGCCGGGGGGCTTCGCTTTGGGGGAGGGGGGCGTGGCCGAGGGTTTTTTACCACATAGAACACATAGCGGTTTTCACATAGAACACATAGGTGGTGGGATGGTGGGTGGCTGAGGGTTTTTTACCACATAGAACACATAGCGGTTTTCACATAGAACACATAGGTGGTAGGATGGTGGGTGGCTGAGGGTTTTTTATCACCTGGGGCATAAAGTTGGCGTGGCTTTCGGGTAGAGTATATAATATGAATGGAATAAGTTGAATTTTCTATTTTTGGGGTAGAAAGGCGTATGGCAGAGGATAAGCCTAAAACCCGGAAAATATGAAAAAGCGCATTACCAAAAAGCTGGTCGATGACCTGACGTATGAGATTATCGGGGCGGCAATAGAGGTGCATAAAATTCTTGGCCCGGGGCTTTTGGAAAGCAACTATGAGAAAGCCCTGATTCACGAGTTGGGATTGAGGGGGTTGAAAACAAGCGCTCAGCAAACCGTTCAGGTGCCTTATAAAGGTATTCCTCTCGACTGCGAACTTCGGTATGATATCCTGGTAGAAGAGCTGATCATCGTAGAAAATAAAGCAGTGCTGGAGATGCATCCTGTATTTATCGCTACTATCATGACCTACATGAAACACTTGAAAGCCCCCAAAGGAATACTGCTCAATTTCAACGTCCGTAATATTTTTAAGGAGGGCCAGCAAACCTTTGTCAATGAGTATTATGCCGCCCTGCCTGATGAATAGTCGCCCCATGCCCTATGCGATAAAAAAAGCGCTGCGCCCCCATCACCAAAAAGGCCCGCGCCACGCCCTATGTGCCCTATGTGTTAAAAAACCCCCGGCCCCCAAACCCCAAAGCCCCCAAGCCGCCCCTATGTGGCCTATGTGAAAACGCCTATGTGCCCTATGTGATAAAAAAAAGCGCTGAACCCCCAAAATACCCTATACAGTTAAAAAAGAAAAATGACCACCACCACCAAAAAGACCGCCATCCTCGGCTTCGGCAACCCCGTCCGCGCCGACGACGGCGTAGGCATCTACGTCATCGAACAGTTGCAGGCAGCGCTGGGCGAACCAGAACACGTCAGCCTCTTCGATATGGGCACCTCCGCCTTCGAAGTCCTGTTCAGGCTCCGGGGGCACGAGCGGGTGATCCTGGTCGACGCCGTAGTCAATTCCGGAGGAGAGGTGGGCGCCGTTTACAAACTGCCCGCCTCGGAGGTAGAAGGGCAGATCGAGGACGACCCCCTGGTCTTCCTGCACGGCCTGAAGTGGAACCAGGCCCTGTCGTACGCCCGGAAGATGCTGGGAGCGGAATATCCGGAAGACATCGAGGTGTATCTGGTCGCCATTGAGGATACGCGCTTCAATGTAGGGATGACGGAAGCGGCGAAACAAGGAGGGGACAGGGTGGTGCGGTTGTTGCTGGAAGAGGTGGGGGAGGAGTGAGGAGTTATATTGATACGCGAATCCAGGGCTAAAACCACGGGCTTGCTCCAGGGGACGGAGGCCGGGATGGCCCGTTAGGGCCGGAATGCCTCCTTGTCTCCAGGATGAGCGGTTGCGGAAGGTTTTTTACCAAATCAAATCAAAGCAGTCATGTTCATTCCACCAGGAAAGCTGAAGAAAAACATCGAAACGGATCCTGCCGTCGGCAGTAAAGTCCGCTTGAAAGCTTCACACCTGCTGATCGACAGCGAAGTAGCGTCGGAAGCCTTCGGGGAGGAGCAGAATGCCTACGTGGTGTACTATCCGGAGCGGCGCACTCTCATGCTGGCGCCGGTGAGCGATGAGCTTTTCAAGAGCCTGCACAAGGCCAGCCAGCAAATGCTGAAGAGCCGGAACCTGCGGGGCGACAAATCCATTGCCCTGCACGGCATCCTCATCGACCACCAGGTCAACGATACTGACCGGAGCCTGGAATACGAACTGCAGCCGGGATTGGGGGTTTTAAACGTGAAATTGTGATGTACTGCTCACCGGATATCCCCTTTCACCTTTCTCCGGAAGGGCGGGGGCGGCGCGAGGACCTGCAGTTGCTCGTGGAAGGCCGCTGGCTGATGAATACCGAGGTGCGCTACTGGATTCAGGAACGCCGCAGCCGCTGGCACCTGACGATGGTATACATCGCAGTAGAAAACCCCTTCAAGCTGATCTGCCGCCGGATCGACGCCTATCATTCCGAGCAAAAAGCATTAACTTTTGCCAGAATATTGCAGCGAGGCATCCGAAAAGATGCCCGCGGCACCTTAAAAACCAACCGCGATGCTTTCAATATTTGCGCCAACTAAATACCACGCCCAGATTCGGGAGATCATCCGGAAAGAAGGCCGCCTGCACGAGCTGGTGCGCATCGTCGACTATCTGGAGGAGCGGCCCGTGCCCAGCGGCGCCAACCTGCTGGTGAAGCAGGAAGAGATTTGGCCCCTGGTCGACTGGCACAATGTGCGGCCGCCTTATCTGCTGCCGGAGAGCGTGCCTCTGGACGAAGCGCACCTGCTGGGGCTGGTTTTCGCCAGCCTCGGCAATTACGAAAAAACCCACGAATACCTGGCCGGCAGGTCCCAGAGCCTGTACCTGGAACTCGATTTCATCAACCGCCTGCAGCAGGGCATCCCCATCAGCCCCGCAGAGCTGGTTTCCCGGTATACGCCTTTCGACGAATACCGCCTGATGCACAACCAGGCCGTCATCCACCATTACGCCGCCACGCCGCAGGATTTTGACGCGGAGAAAACCCAGTACTTCTACATCGAAGCCATCCAGAGCGCTCCGAACGACGAGTACCGCGTTTTCACGGCCCGCCAGTACGCCCTGCTGCTCATAGACCTGGGCGAAACCGAAAAGGCCGTCCGGCTGCTGAAGGGAACCCTGGGCCAGGACATTTCCGAGGAGGCGCGGACGGAGCTGCGCCATACCCTCTGCCAGGGCTGGATGCAGGAGCTTTCGGCGCCGTACGACGAAGCGCTGCTCGGGCAGCTCAAAGATACCCTCTGGAAAGTGCTGCAGGCTTACGAAAAGCAGAGCCGGCCCCTGGAGCAGGCCCTGGTGCTCACCGATGCCGGCATCATCGCCAATTACTCCGAAAGCTGGGCCGAAAGCCTGGGCTACTTCAACCGGGCGCTGGCCATCTTCGACGAGGCGGCCCTGCCCGAACTGGCGGCCAACGTACACTACCGCAAAGGCGTCCTGCTGTTCACCTGGGCGCAGAACGGCAACCCTCAGTTCTACCGCAGCGCCGCCGAGAGCTACCAGAAGGCGGTCCGGGTGTTCTCCCGGGAGGCCGCTCCGGAAGTGTATGCCGAAATCCAGCACCACCTGGGCGTCATCTACGCCGAGATACCGGATGAGGCGAAAAAGAAAAGCATCTGGGCGGCGGTTTCTTCCTCGGCATTCCAGGAAGCGCTGGGCATTTATACCAAAGAGGCCTATCCCTATGAATACGCCGCTGTTTGCAACCACTACGGCAACGCCCTCACCAAATACCCGGCAGCGGTGCTGAGCGACAATTACGAAAAGGCCCTCTTCTGCTACCACGAGGCCCTGTCGGTCCGGACCCCCGAAGCCTACCCGCTGGAACGCTGCCTGTCGTTGCTGAATTACCTGCAGGCACAGTGGAACCTGGGCATGCCCGAAGACCAGTTCCAGGAGGATCGCTACCTGGATATGGCTCAAAAGGCAGAAGAGGTGCTCGCCCTCAGCGCCGACCCCCAGCTTCAGGCCGAAGCCCGGGAGCACCTGGAACGGCTGGCGATGTTGAAGGCTGCGTATGCCTGAAACAGGCAAATAATCAACCCAATTTCACCCCGAGCTTGTCGAGGGGCAATCAACCAACTCATGCACGAAATATCCCTCATCCGGACTATCTTCAACACCCTGGAGGCGGAGTTCCCGCCGGCAGAGCTGGAGCGGATGGCAGCCATTGACCTCAGGGTGGGCCGGCTGTCCAACGTCGAGCCTGTCCTGATGCAGAATGCCTTTCGTGCCGTGACCACCGCCGAGGAAAAATACCAGCAGGTGGAATTGAACATCGAAATCGTCCCGGTCGAGGTATATTGCGCCGATTGCGGCGTGAACTCCATCATCGAAAACTACAAGTTCGCCTGCGCCGCCTGCGGCCGGCCCAACAATAATGTGGTGAAAGGGACGGAATTGCTCATCCACCGGGTGCGCTTCGGGGAGTAGAAATTTTTTTCTAAACATTAGAATCTCTTTTCTAACTCCGCTCATCTTAGTAACTTTCCGCGAAACAACCCGCATAACATGGAAAAAGCGCAAAAGTCGAGCAAGGCGGCGAGAGGTACCGTCACCTGCGACAATACCACCATGCATCTCCTCAAGGCCAATGATTTCGTGGCGGAGAGCATCCGCCGGAAGATGGCGGAGCAAAACATACTTTTGATCAACATCACCTCTTCGGCCGGCAGCGGGAAAACGACCCTGCTCCAGGAGACGGCCCGCCGGATCGGCGACAAAGTCAACATGAAAATACTGGTCGGAGACCTGGAGACCGAGCGCGACGCCGACCGCCTCCGGGCCGTGGGCGTGGACGCGCTGCAGATCGTGACCGGCGGCATCTGCCACCTGGAAGCCCAGATGGTCTGGCAGGCTATGGAAAACCTCGGCCTGGACGGCGTGGACCTGCTGGTCGTAGAAAACGTCGGCAACCTGGTCTGCCCGGCATCCTTCGACCTGGGCGAGGACTACCGGGTGACGCTGATCGCCACTACCGAAGGGGACGACAAGCCCAAGAAGTATCCCCGCATGTTCCTGACCAGCGACCTCATGCTGGTCTCCAAGGTCGACCTGCTGCCCTACCTGCCGTTCTCGGTCGATGCCGTGGTGGCCGACGCCCGGGATATCAACCCGAACATCGGCGTGCTCCAGGTGTCCAGCACGCAAAACACCGGCATCGACGAATGGTGCGCCTGGCTGCTGGAGAAGGTCCAGGAGAAAAAAGCCGAAGCATTAACCCCTAAAACGGAGAACCATGTGTTTAGCCATTCCCGGTAAGATCAAATCAATCGAAGAACAGTTCGGCGGGCTGGTACGCATGGCCAAAGTCTCTTTCGGCGGCATCATCAAGGAGGCCAGCCTGGAGATGGTGCCCCACGCCCAAGTGGACGACTACGTCCTGGTCCACGTCGGCGTAGCCATCAGCATAGTGGACGAGGAGGAGGCCAAAAAAACGTTCCGCTACCTGGAGGAGATGGGCGAAGTGGAGGAGGAACTGAATATTTCGGATTTCCTGCCGGATAAAGAGGAATACAGCTGATAGGGGTAGCCTTTTTTGAGGGTGTCGGCCTAACGATGGACAAGTTCAGAGGTCAATTGTTTAAGGTTAAAGGTTCGACGGGACCTTGTCAACCACCTGACGATCAACGCTGGCCAACGACAGACGGCTACCCTTCTTTGAGACATGAACACTGATTTTCAGAGACTTTCAAAGGGGGCGTTCCATTTTCTGTGTCTTCTGAAAAACACTCCTTAATTTTCAATTCGCGAACCGCGAACCGCGAACACCGCCGTTACCCATCCTGTATATCCTGTGAATCCTGTCCTTCAAAAGCCATTGTCTCCCAAAAAACCGTTAATCCTGTACCGTGAAGAAGAAAGACATCCAAGGTAGAGAAGACATCAAAATCCTGGTCAACAGTTTTTACGAAAAGCTGCTGTCGGATGAACTCCTGTCCCCCATCTTCCTGCATGTCGCCCGCATCGACCTGGCCGGGCACCTGCCCATCCTGTATGACTTTTGGGAGAGCGTCCTTTTCCAGGCGGGGAAATACCGGCGCAACACCCTGGAGGCCCACCTGGAATTGCACATGAAGCACCGGCTGGAAGAAGCGCATTTCCGCCGCTGGCTGTCCCTGTTCAATGAAACGGTGGATGAGCATTTTGCCGGAGAAAAAGCAGAAGGCGCAAAAGACAGGGCCCTGTCGATTGCCACGATCATAAAAATGAAAATCGATGACCTCGAAAGAAAACGCCTCGAATTTGGCAACTGAGCCGGCTGTGCCGCTGGTGCGTACCACCCGGATTTTCGAAGGGCCGGCCGATAGCCCTTTCCTGGCGCCCCGGGGCGTCTTTCTGGCCGGGGGGCAGCTGATGGTGGCCGATACGGCCCAGAACCGGGTGTTCCTCTGGCGCGAGTTGCCCGATTCTCCGCTTCACCCGCCCGACGTGGTGCTGGGGCAACCAGCCCGGGCGGAAACCGGAAGGAATGCCGGCGGCAAGGCGAACGCTTCCAGCTTGTTCTACCCTTCGGGCATCTGGTCGGACGGCGAGAGGCTGGTCATCGCCGATGCCTGGAACCACCGGGTGCTGATCTGGCTGGCGATGCCCACCCGCGACGGCCAGCCCGCCGACGTGGTGGTCGGCCAGCCGGATTTTGCCGGCAACGAGCCCAATGTGAAGGGGATCGGCAGCCCTCCTTCGGCCCGGTCGCTGAACTGGCCCTACGGCGTCTTTTCCGACGGGCAGCAGCTCTGGATCGCCGATACCGGCAACCGGCGGGTGCTCTGCTACGAGCGCATTCCAACCCAAAACTACGCGCCGGCAAGCGGGGTGATCGGCAAGCCCTGCTTCGAAGAGCGGGACTACAGCCACGAGGACCCCATCTGGCCCTACTCCGTTAAGATCGGCCCCAACGGCGAGCTGGCCATAACGGATACCCAGTACTACCGGGTGTTGCTGTGGAACGACTGGAGGACGGCCTTTGAGCAGAAGGCGGACGTGATCATCGGGCAGCTGTCCTTCGAAGGTAATGGCCAGAACCAGTTTTACCTCTTCCCCCGGGCCAACACGCTTAACTGGTGCTACGATACCTGTTTCTACCAGGACGGCCTGTGGGTGGCCGATACCGGCAACAGCCGGATATTGTGGTTTAATGCCATACCCGGACAGCACAACGCCGCCGCCGATGAAGTGCTGGGGCAGGACGACTTTAATACCGGAAGTGAAAATAAAAATACGATTCGGACTACCGAGGGCAGCCTGTACTGGCCCTTCCAGGTCTGCATCGAGGGCCGCACCATGGTGGCCGCCGATACCGGCAACCACCGGATCGTCATCAATGAGCTGAATATATAGGCTTTTCGTGTTTTTCTGTACCTTTTTCTTTCCCAGGGTATGGACTTGACGAGTTTTCCATCCGCCGTTTTCCCGGAAATTTGTCAAATCTGTTCCACTAAACTGACAACGTACCAACTATGGAATTCTCCTTTCCCCTCCTTTTCGCTGCCGTCGTCGGTTTCAGCCATGCTTTCGAGGCCGACCACCTGGTGGCGGTGAGCAGCATCGTTACCAGGAGAGACAAGCTGGCCCTGGCCGTCAAGGACGGCATCTACTGGGGCGCCGGCCACACCTCCACCATCGTCCTGATCGGCCTGCTCATCATCGTCGGGCGGGTCACCTTCCCGGATGGGTATTTCGGGTATTTTGAAGCCGCAGTGGGCCTGATGCTCGTGGCTCTGGGGGCCTGGCGCCTCTGCAATTATTTCCGCACCCGGCGCCAGAACAGCGAATGGATGGACGCCGCCGATAACCACCACCTGGCCTACGGCGTGGGGCTGGTGCACGGCCTGGCCGGCAGCGGCGCCATGATATTGTTGGTGATGACGGAAATTCAGAGTAACTTTAGCAGCATGATATATTTGCTCATTTTCGGGATCGGTTCCATCGCGGGCATGCTGGTGGCGGCGGGCATATTCAGCCTTCCTTTTTCCCGGCGGATCACCGGCAACCAGAGCCTGCAGCTCGGCCTGATCGTGGCCTCCTCCCTGCTCTGCATCGGCTACGGCGCCTACGTATTTCTGGAGAACTGGCCCTGACCCCCAAGCTAATGGACAAGATCGAACTGAATATCATCGCCCTGGCCAACAGCGAGTCCAATCCCGGAAACTTTGCCCTCATCCTGGAAGAACAGGAGGGCTTCCGCCGCCTGCCCATCATCATCGGCCCGTCCGAGGCCCAGGCCATCGCCATCTACCTGGAGCGGATGCAGCCCAGCCGCCCGATGACCCACGACCTGTTTAAGAGCACGCTGGACGCCAGCGGCGTCGGCATCACCGAAGTGCTCATCTCTGCCCTGGTGGATGGTGCCTTCCACGCTACCCTGATCGGCAAAAAGGCCGACGGCAGCCCCCTCAGCGTCGACGCCCGCTCTTCCGACGCCATCGCCCTGGCCGTCCGCTTCGGCTGCCCCATCTACACTACAGAGCAAATCCTTTCTACTGCCGGCATCGTGCTGGACAGCCCCAGCCAGGCCTTCACCGGCAAGCGGGGGCAGCTGTCGGATTACTCCCTCGAAGAACTGGAACGCCTGCTGGAACAGGTGCTGAAGAAGGAGGATTTCGAGAGCGCGGCAAGGATCAGGGATGCGATTGAGAAGAAGAAATGAAGGGGCTTAATGTATAGGGCGCATAGGTGGGGAGCCGGCGGTTTTTTTATCACATAGGGCGCATAGGTGGGGAGCCGACGGTTTTTTTTTATCACATAGGACACATAGGGGGTTTCACATAGGGCACATAGGTGGGGGGCAGGTGGGTTTTATCACATAGGGCGCATAGGGGTTTTCGCA
>JAGFJD010000103.1 GCA_024102975.1 Phaeodactylibacter sp.
TGGAAATGGATGGGAATGGATGGAGGTTTACAAGCCGGGGCTACCCGCTAATGTTGGACAGCCGTTGGCCCCGTCCACCGTACACCACCCCTGCAACTTTTGTCCAACGTTAGACGGATATCCCAACCCGGGGCTATTGCGGCCTATGTGAAAACCCCTATGTGCCCTATGCGGCAAAAAACAACCGAAAAGCAAACAAAGCATGGATCCCAGATTCTTTCCAACTCCGGCCGATTTCCGGTCCTGGCTTCAGGAAAACCACGACAAGCAGGAGGAGCTTTGGGTCGGTTATTACAAAAAAGCCACCAAAAAGCCGAGCATTACCTGGCCGGAGTCGGTCGACGAGGCGTTGTGCTTCGGCTGGATCGACGGCCTGCGCAAGTCTGTTGACGAAGAGAGCTATAAAATCCGATTCACGCCCCGCCGGCCCGGCAGCATCTGGAGCGCGGTAAATATCAAACGGTTTAAGGAATTGAAAAAGCTGGGCAGGATACAGCCCGCCGGCCAGGCCGCATACGAACGCAGGAAGGAAAAGCGTTCAGAAAGGTATTCTTACGAGCAGGGCACATTAGAGCTTGCCGAAGCGTACGAAAAAAAGATCAGGGCCAACAAGAAGGCGTGGGATTTCTTCCAGACCTTGCCGCCTTCCGCCCGGAAGGCCTCCATCTGGTACGTGATGAGCGCCAAACGGGAAGAGACGCGGCTGAGCCGGCTGGAAACGCTGATACAGTGTTCGGAGGAGGGGCAGCGGATACCGCAACTGAGGCGGGGCAAGTAGCCCGCCCGAAGCTGGCCGAAGCTGCCCGAAGCTGCCCGAAGCTGGTCGAAGTCTCCAGACTTCGATCCAGACTTCGACCATACCACTTCAAAAAAACAACACCAATGAAATACCATCCCCTGTTAATCTTCCTGTTGTCCTTACCGACAGCATTCCTCTCCTGCCAGCCCGGCAGCCCGGCCGCCGGAGAGCGTATCCAACAGATGGAGAACAGCCTAACGCCCGGCATCGTCATTGCCGGGCAGGAAGAAACCAGCCGCTTCAACATCCACGACCGGATGAGGCACCACAAAGTGCCGGGCCTGAGCATTGCCTTTGTCGATAACGGGCAGGTCGCCTGGACGCGGTGTTACGGCTACCTGAGCCGGGATAGCCTGGTGCCGGTCGACAGCCTCACCCTCTTCCAGGCGGCTTCCATCAGCAAGCCGGTGGCCGCCCTGGCCGCCCTTCGGCTGGCGGAGGAAGGCAAGCTGAAACTGGATGAAGATGTCAACCGGTATCTGAAAGGCTGGCAGGTCGGGGCCTCCCCTTTTACGGAAGGAAAGCCCATCACCCTGGAACACCTGCTCACCCATACCGCCGGGCTGACGGTCCACGGCTTCGGAGGCTACGCGCAGGGAGATTCCATACCCACCCTCCTCCAGGTCCTGAACGGGGAAAAGCCGGCCAACTCGGATAAGATCGAGCCCGACACTTTTCCCGGCAGCATCTGGCGGTACTCGGGCGGGGGGTATACCCTGATGCAGAAGGTGGTGGAGGACGTGGCCGGGAGACCTTTTCCCCAGGTAATGCAGGAAATGGTATTGTCGCCGATCGGCATGAACCCCAGCACGTATGAACAGCCGCTGCCGGAAAGGCTGCACCAAAATGTTGCCATTGGCCATCGGCCGGATGGCAAAAAAGTGGAAGGCAACTGGCACACCTACCCCGAAATGGCAGCCGCCGGACTGTGGACGACGCCTTCCGATCTCGCCAGGTACATCATCGAAGTGCAGCAATCGCTCAAAGGCGAATCCAACCGGGTGCTGTCCCGGGAGATGACGGAGAAAATGCTCGCTAAGCACCTGGGCGACTGGGGCCTGGGCCCGGCGCTGGCCGGCGAAGGCGATTCCCTGAGCTTCAGCCACGGCGGCGCCAACGAAGGCTACCGCTGCCAGATGATGGGCTTTGCCCACCGGGGCCAGGGCGTAGTGCTCATGTCCAATTCGGACAACGGCATCGCCCTCATCGGCGAAGTGCTGCGGGCGATATCGGAGGCCTACGGCTGGGAGATTTACAAGGCCGAAACCAGGGAAGTGATCAGCCTGGCGCCGGAACAGCTGGCGCGCTTTGCCGGCAAATACCGCCTCCCCGAACAGCAGATTGAAGTACACTTGTCCCTGAAAGACGGCCGGCTTTGGGCGAAACAAATCTGGGACGGCGCGGAATACGAACTGTATCCGGAATCGGAGCTGAGTTTTTTTGAGACGGGAGAGGGCATTGTTTTTAGTTTCGCTACTGGTGAGGAAGGCAAAATAACTGGCTTCTCTGTTTATAGCGGCGCGTATCAGTTTGACAAAATCGAATAAATCATGAAGAAAAAATATCGCTTTTTCCTCAACCCCTACCGTAATATGGCATTCACCAAATGCCCGAAGTGCGACGGTAAAACCAAGGTTCGCAAGTTCTGCCTGATGATCCATTGCGGTCCGCCCAAGCCCCGGCCCGGGCAGCGGATACAGCTGCTCTCCCTGAATAAATCCTGCAAGTTCTGTCCGTATTGCGAGCTGATCATCGCGAAAAAGGCGGAACTGGAAGAAGTGCTGCAGCCCATGTTCTCCCAAATGGGTATCCCCTTTTCTGCGGAGAACTACTTCGTGATGGGTACGATGAGCCGGGAGGACTGGAAACAAAACCAGAAGGAACCCCTGGAAATAAAAGAAGCTATTAAGCGAATTGCTGTTTTCAGAGATGTCTGGGACTTTGAGGTTCGTCCGGCCGGCTGGTATTTTGAGGATGAAAATTGATGCCTGCAATGAAAGGAACTCCCAGCATAAGAATTGCTTCCCAATACTGCGGCCCACCCGGCACCGCCAATGGCGGCTACGCCTGTGGCCGGCTCGACAACCTCACGGATTATGTTTCCGAGGTGACCCTGCGCCGCCCGCCCCCGCTGGACAAGGAACTGGAAGTGCAGCGCGAGGGAGACGAGTTGCGGCTGATGGACGGCGGTCAGCTCGTCGCTTCCGCCCGTCCCGGCGATTTAGAGTTTGCCGCTCCTGATCCTCCCGAATGGGAACAGGCGGTGGAAGCCTCCCGGCGGTTCATCGGGTTCCGGAGCCATCCCTTTCCCGGCTGCTTCGTCTGCGGGCCGGGCCGGGCTGCACACGATGGCCTGCGCATCTTCGCCGGCAGGGTGGGGGAGGAGGCCCTCTTCGCTTCCCCCTGGATACCGGATGCGGAGCTGGCCGATGCGGCGGGCCGGGTGCGCAACGAATTCCTCTGGGCCGCCCTGGACTGCCCCGGCGCCTTCGCCGTCTGTGGAGAGGCCATGCGCAAGGTCGTCCTGGGCAGGATGACGGCCCGCATCGAAAGGGATATACGGGCCGGCGAGCGCTGCACCGTGCTGGCCTGGCCCAAAGGGCAGGACGGCCGGAAATCCTTCTCCGGCACGGCCATCTATAACGCCGGGCAGGAGCTTTGCGCCGTGGCGGATGCGGTGTGGATAGAGATTGCCTGAAGTAGAAGGCCGGGCTGTTTCAGGGCACATCGCACATCGCACATCAAAAAGCCCGGGATTTGAGGCGTTTGATGTGCGATGTACGGCTGCCCCTCCGCTGCCGCTCACCCCGAATACCCTGCTCGTTACCCGTTCCAAACTACCCGCCGCCCGCCAGCTCTGGCAATCTGCCGGCGGCGTACCTACCTTTGTCCCATCAATACCGGCAGAAGGCCACCCGTCATAAGCCGGATTTCCTAAACCCGGCCAGGGAAAACACATTGCCCTGCACACTGCTGCAGGCCCTGGCCATTCATTTTTTACCTCAAAACTCATTGAATCATGAACTTTCTGAAAACCTGGCTTTTTACAGCCATCCTGTTGATCTCATTTAGCGGCGCTGCCTCCGCCCAGGCCTCCAAAGTCGTCGTGCTGGGCAAGGCCACCGCCCTGCAAACCAAAACCATCGGCAACAAACCGGTGGAAACCAAAAAGATCGAAGCGTCCCGCCCGGGCGTGCGCGAGGCGGAAACCAAATCCGGGAATTCGCTCAACGGCGTGGAAGCGGTTTACCTGGACGCCGGCCAGTTCCAAAAGGGCGCCATTCCTGAAAACGAGTACGTGAAGGAAGCTATGAGCAAGCACATCCCCATTGTCCTGGAAAATGTGGATAAAGAGGCGCTCATGAAGCTCTCCGGCATCGGCGTCGACGCCAAGGTAGCCGTCGTGGAATCCATGTCGGACAAGAGGGGCGTCCGGGTGACCATCATCGAAGACAGCCCGGAAAAGGGGCTGCGGAAAGCCCAGGCGCCGGCCGTTGCCGGCATGCAGGAATCGGGCGAAGCTTCCGGCCAAATGGACCGCTCGAAAGCGGACCCCGAGAAACTGCGGAAAGCGGAAATGGAGCAAGGCCGCCAGCGCCCTCAGCCACCGGTAGAGAAGGCGGAACCGTCGCCGGATAAAAGCCGGAGCAACAACCTGGAGAGCCTGTCCAACCAAACCAAAGAGGCGTTGGAAACCCATAAGGCCAAAAAGGCGAAAATCCGCCTGGAAAAAAGCACCGGCAGCCTGGCGCCGGATTTTGAGAACGCCTATGCTTCCATCGATCCCGGCTTCCCGGACGCCGGCAGTTTTGCCGAATGGGACAAGCCGCTGGACAACCCGGCCATCAATTCCCTGCCCAAATATTCGGAATACCACATCGACCTCAACTGGGCACAACGGGAATGGAGCCCCTGGAGCGGGCAGACTGCCCGGGTAAACGTGAACTACAACATCGTGCTGTACGCCACGACCAGCCCCAAGCAGAAGTGGATGAAAATAACCACCTCCGGCTCGGGCGTTAACCCGGGAAGCCTGGCCTGGAACCACTACACCGACCGGGGCTTCTACACCGAGCGGTTCTACCAGATGTTTGGCGTGTACTACCCCGGCAACGGTAAAAAACTGGAAGGCGCCCGGCCGCTCAACACCAACAATTCGGGCAGCGTTCAGACGACGACTGGTTTTACGGTGGGGGCGACCGCCGGTGCCGACACCAACGGACCCAGCACCGGGGTTTCGGCCTCTTTTTCCAGCAGCACTTCCGTGACCAACGCCATTTCGGATTTCCAGGTGGTCAACAACTCTGACAGCCAGTATGCCAGGTTTGACTACCAACTGTCCAAGACCTCCGGCGGCAGTTATGGCAACTGGGAGGACCTGCTTAGGCTCTGCGCGTTTTGCGAGCCAGGGCTTTACGATTTGCCGGGCTGGTCCACAGGCAATATGCCGGCCTACGCCGAGGGCGTCTGGAAATTCCCTGCCAGCCACAACGGCGAAGAAACCCTGTATTTTTACCAGCACCACTACATGCGGGACACCTGGCTGGTCGACGGAAGTATTTTTCATTATAACTTCCGGACCATGACCAGAAACCAGCGGTACGACAAATTTGTCAATGTAGACTTCTCCGTGGTCCAGCTCCCCCACCTGGGCATGGGCGGCGAGACCGGACAGTCTTCTATCGCTTTTGCCGGCCACCACTCCCGGGCGGTTGACGGAGACGTCGACGGAATCTGGGCCGATGCCTCCGTCACCCACACCGGGCTGGAGGACAATCCCTACTGGGAGATCAGGCTCGACGAACAATACGCGCACATCCCCATCGAAAAGATCGAACTCTGGAACCGGACCGATTGCTGCGGGCAGCGGCTCGGAAACTACCGGATTTTCGTTTCCGACCAGCCTTTATCCTCGGCGGACCTCAACGGCGCCATCCAGGAGGCCAACAACAGCAACGGCAATATCCTGATGATCAACCACCCGGGAGAGAACGGCAGGAAGAAAGACTTCGTGATCAACCGGACGGCGAGATATATCCGCGTACAGCTAAACGGCAGGGATTATCTCTCGCTGGCGGAAGTGAGGATCGTCCCGAGGGGATATTTTTAAACTGATAACTGATCCTGAAACAATGGCCGTGGACATCCCTCTGCGGCCATTGTCTTAGGATCAGCGCAATACTTGTCCAGAAATTTGCAAGACTAGTCCAGAGGGTTGTTTGGCCTTGTGCTTACCTTGTCAACTGCAAAGTGCTTTTCTACCCCAGTTCAAAATACGTGGCATCATGAACAACACCAAGCAAAACCCTGCTTTTCCCGAACCAGCTCAGAAAATGACTGGTATCAGGACATCGGCCTCCCTATTGCCCAACAACCTGCAGCTGCAGCGACATGCCGGCGAGGCCTCTTCCCGCGACCATGTTTTCCTGGAGAGCGTACGCGCCAGCATCCTCCGCAACCTGGACCAAAAGGGGTTCGGCGTGGAAGGCCTGGCAGGAAAAGTACACCTCAGCGTTTCCCAGCTCAACCGAAGGCTCAAGGTCCTCCTGGGGCGGCCCGCCGGCCAGTTGATCCGGGAGTTGCGCTTGCGGCACTCCGCCCGCCTGCTGGCCCTCGATGCCGGCTCCATAGGCGATATCGCTCACCAGGCCGGCTTCAGCGACCAGGCCCATTTCTGCCGCAGCTTCAAAAAGCTGTTCCGCTGTACGCCTTCTGATTACCGCGATCAGCACCACCACCTCGATGTGGCAGACTTCTTCAGCGGAACTCATGCGCGAAATGGGCAAAAAGATGCGCGGAATGTTCAAGCAGGTCCTTTTTGAATATTTTACATTTGTCGATATGAGTGTTCGGGGAAGTATGAGCGGCCCATTCATTCCTTCATTCACCACCTAAACCCATGCTCAGCAGCGTCCTGGAATTTTTCAAAGACAACCTCAAGGCTCACTTCCAGCTCATGGGCCTGGCGGTGCCCGCCGTGGAGTTTCCCGATTCCACCGATGGAACCCGGGAATCGATCGACTTTAAAAACGATGCACTGTACCTGCTGATGGTCAACCTGGAAGAGGAAAACACCATGCGGCGGCCGGATGGATTCCGGCATGAAAAAAACGGCCGCTCCTTTGCCGCACCGCCCGAAATCCGGCTGAACCTGTACCTGCTCTTCGTCGCCAACCGCTCGAAATACCTGGCGAGCATGCACCAGCTGTCTCTGGTGATCCGGTATTTCCAGGCCCGCCGGGTATTCAACCACGACAATGCGCCTGCCCTGCCGAAGGAGGTCGAAAAACTGACGATGGAGCTGGTTACCCTGCCCTTCGCCCAGCAAAACGAGGTGTGGAACGCCCTGCGCACGTCCTACAAGCCGTCCGTGCTATACAAGGTGCGTATGCTCGTATTCCAGCCGGAGGAGCCGCCGGCGGTTGCCCCGGGTGTTCAGGCGATAACCATAAAAAGCACCGAATAACCCATAGTTATGTTATACCGGGAATTGTTTAACCTTACGATCCGCCACGATTTTTACCAGGACAGGAAATGCCCGGATTTCACCCTGTCTCCCACGCCGGAGTGCGAGCAGTTGCTGCGCAATTATAAACTGGTGGTGAAGGCTTCCCCCCACGGCGTCCGGGTGCTGGCGCCGGTGCGCCTGGACGAGAGCGGGGGCGGCAACCCCGTAGAGGTTCCCTTCGTGGATATTCCTGCCAATGCCCGCTTCGATTTCTGGCTCCGGCTCGACAATCCGGAATTTTCTACCTTCACCGGACTGTACCCGTCGTACGGCAACAAAAAGCTGGACCGGCCCGTGTTTTCCAATGAAAACCTGGCTGGCGCCGGCACACTGGAAGCAAAGGAAATGCAGGCCTCCCGCACCGAATACCTGAAAGTGCCTGAAGATTTGCTCCGGGGGCAACCCGATTTCGTCGTCCTGCTCAAGGACAAGCCGTTTCGGGATA
>JAGFJD010000114.1 GCA_024102975.1 Phaeodactylibacter sp.
GACATTTTCTGGCCCGTGTAAAAGTGTAAGCGTGTAAAGGTGTAAAAGAAATTGGCTCCCAATCATTTACACGTTTACACTTTCACACCTTTACACAAGTAGCCCCCAAAATGTCCAGTGGTCTGCAGCCAGCACCTGTTGCGCCGATCATGCGTAGCCTTGTGTAGAAACTTATTTCCCGATCAGCAATTTATCGAAACTTCACCCCCACCCGGACCCCCACCGAGTACAGGTTCCGGTTGATGTCGGCCTCCACGAGCAGGGCCCGGAGCCAGAACTGGAAGGCCGGCTGGAGGACGAGCGAGAAGCGGTCGCTGAACTGGTGTTCCCAGCCCATGCCGGTGAGGAAGCTGTAGCTGATGGCCGCAAAGTCCTCCTTGTCCGCCTTTTCGGTGTCGGAGGACTGGGTGTCGCCGGTGTAGTATATGGTCCGGGTGGCATTGCTCAGGTTGTAGGCCAGGGCCAGGCCAACCATGAAGAAGAAGTCGTTTTTGTTGTCTAGCTCATGGAAGAACTGCAGCTCGGCCGGCGCTTCGATGAAGCGGTTCTGGTAGGCGATGCGTTTTTCCGTAGCGCCCGGCGGCGGCGTGTCGTCGGCGGAAAGAGGCGTCCGGATGGTCTGGTATCCGGTATCCATGAAGCGCAGGCCTGTCTGGAAGCCGGCGCGCTGGCCTTTCCACTGGGCGAACAGGCCGGCGGTATAGGAGAAGCGGCCGGTTTCCAGTTCTTCCAGTTCGCGGGCCAGCTGGACGGGAACGGAGGTTTGGGTGATCAGGCGGCGGTGAGAATAATTGGGGTATACTTCCAGCCCCCAGCCGAATTCCACCTGGGAGAAAGCGGCAGTAGCGAGGCACAGCAATATAGTGGTTAAAGAGAACTTCATCCTGGTGGCTATTTAGGCAGGGGGGAGCAATATCCTGAAAATCATATGAATACCTGCCACGAAAACGCCGAAACACGAAATCCGCAATAAGAGCTTGTTTTGGCGTTTTCGCGGCAATTAAACGCGCCCCTCAGTAATTTGTTTGTAACAACACTAATGGGCAAAGCGCGCATTCTATTGCCCGGGCAGCCGTTATTTTTTCCTTTTTCCGGAAGACGACAGCAGCCCCCTTGTCCTGAATTCCAGCAGGATGGTTCGGATGGCGGTTTTGGTGAGGTAGGCGGCGGCTTTGTCGGCCAGCACTCCGTTCCAGAGTTTTTTCCCGATGTCGGTTAGCACCTGGCTGACGAATGCCTGGAAGGCGGATTGTTTGAAGTGTTTTTCCATCAGGGTATCCACTTCGGCCATGATCCGGTGGCGTTCTTCCGCCGCTTCGTCAGGTTTGGCCGTTGGTTGGCTTTCCCCGCCGTTTTCCTCGTGAGCTGCCAGGTTGAGCAGGACGGTTTTCAAGCGGTGGTGGATCATATCTTTGAGGGCGAAGATTTCGTCGGGGCTGACGGTGGGTTTTTCCGGGGAGGAAAGGGTGTAAGCCTCGAAGCCGGAAGCGTCCTTGTCATTATAGCCTCCCGGGTAGTAAGTCATGTCCGGCACGATAGGATAGCCGTTGACGTCCGGGCTGTAGAAGCGTTTGTGGCGTTCGTCTTCGTCGTCCCAGCCTTCGAAAACGGCCATTTCCTGCGCCCGTTCGAGGGGGATGCAGAAGTAATTGCGCAGGAAGCTCTGGCAGTTTTTTCGGCCCAGCTGGAAGTCGTGTTCGCGGAACTCCCGGCTGAAGAAGCCGCCGAAGCCGTCGAGGGAGCCGCAGGCGATGGGGTAGGGGTCCTTCGCCATTTCGCCTTTATCGTTGACGAAGCGCCGGGAAGGGAAAATCATGCGCAGGGTATGGCTGTCGGTCAGACCTTCCACCAGGTCGCTCTCCTTGATCATGGCCTGGCCGCGGATGGCGCCGATGACCCTGGGGGCCAGGTCGAGCAGGGTCGGTTTTTTGGCGATGTCCGCTTCCGCTTCCTTTTCGAAATTGGGGAAGGGGTCGATCATGAGGATGGCGTAGTTTTTTTCTTCCTGGCCCTGGTATTTGGCCTCCAGGGCTTTGATGACTTCCCCGAAGGGTTCGTTGTTGACCGTGCCGCCGTCGACGGCGTAAAAGTTGAAAGGTTTGTCTTCCAGTTCGATGCGGAGCAGCTTGCCGGACAGGTTTTGGTCGAGGTGTCCCTGGGCGTCCCGCCGGGCGAACATGCGTTTGACCATGCCTTCCAGGTATCCCTTGGAGATGTTGCGGATATGGCGGGGGGCCAGCCCCAGCGGGAAGGCGCCGGTGGCGATGGCGGCGTCGATCAGCGCCAGGCAGTGGAGGGGTTCGTTGGGGTCGAAGGGGAGCGGCCCTTCGGGGTCGGGCGGGGCGTCGCCGCGCTGAATCCGGAAATGGGCGACGCCCTTGTGCAGGCTCATCTTGTGGGCTGGCTTGGGCGGTTCGCCCAGCGCCTTCTTTTGTTCTTCGTAGAAGTTGACCGCCAGCGGGATGCCCCGCAGGCTGGTGATGGTGAGGATGATTTCCAGGTTGGCCGATATATAATCGGGCAGAACCGGCTGCACCCGCCGGAGGTTCATTGCCCGTTCTGCTATTTTTTCGATCGCACCGGAATTGAGGATTGAGGTCACGCCCTGGCCCCCGGCTATGTCTTCGGTATTCAGCATTTGATGCAGGGTGGGGATGCCGTTTTCCAGGTCGTCGTTGAGGTTGACCCAGGAATCATAAAGCTTGTTGCCTTCTTTATTGGGGTTTTCTACTTCGTTGATGGGGCGGATGCCTTCGAAGAGGGAAAGCGCGGTGATGGCGGCGGTCATGCCCCCGGCCGAAGAGCCGCCGATGACGTCGATGATGACGTCGTGCATCGGCACCGAATAATCGTATTGCTTTTTTAATTCCTTAATCTTTTCCGGGTCAGTCTCCAGTTTGATCTTCTTTTCGATGTTTTTGTTCTTTTCCTTTTCCTTTTCCCAGCGGGAGAGAGATTCGAGCAGGTAGTCGATAACGCCGGCCGTATAGGCGCCGGCCGAGACCGCGCCTGCCATGGCTATGCCGATCCGGAATACTTTGGGGCTGTCCTTTTCCTGGGTTGCTTCTTGTTTGTCCGCCATGGGCTTAGTGCTCTTTTTGGTTAAATATCACGGGTAAAACTAGCATTTTTTTTTTTCAGGATAAAAGCCCTGAATTTTTTTGTAAAAACAGTGGTGACTTTGACGGGGTGAGCCTGTCATAGCTTCATCACCGGCTCAAGGCAAAAGCTACAGGCTGGTGGGGTGATAAACAAGTTGATAAAAAAAATCCGAATATGGCTACACAACCGCAGAAAATGGACCGCTTTGCATTTTGGTTCCTCATGGCTATGCTCATCATCGGGCTGCTGGTCATTACCGGCCTGGCTATCACGCCGGTGATCATGCATTTTTCGGGGCATTAGGGCCAGGGGAACGGGGTTTTGGAGCAGTTATTGGCGATGGGGCAGAGTGGGGCAGGGTTGGGTTATTGGTTATGAGGCAGGGTGGGGCATCTTTCGGCTTCGCTCAGTGAGACTCAAAAAATAAACTGTCGGTTTCGACGATCAGGCAAAGGCTGGAAACCCATTAAGGGTTGAAGCCTTTGCCTGATCGTCGAAATTCAAACCGACAGCTTATTTTTTGAACACTACTCAAGGTAAAAAATTGCAAGCTACTTGAATATTTTTATCAAGGGCCGCTGTCTTTTTTGAAAGGCAGCGGCCTCTTTTTTTAGATGGATATGGAACCAGCATCCCAAACCAGGCCGCTATTTTTTTCGACTTCAACGAACCGGTGCTCACCAATGAGGCAACCCTGCTCATTCAGCAGCCCGTAGCTGCAAAAGAGGCAGGTTTGTCTGTGGCATTAGGAGGTTTGTGAAGATGTAGCGGCCTTTTCCCCGGCCTCTTTCGGCTGCCCTAAATTCTGTTTCACGTAATTGACGATCCGCCGGGCAGTTTTGCGCCGGATTACCCGCTCCAGCTCCCGGTTGATTTCCCGCAGGAAATCGTACTGGAATTTGAGGGAGAGGCTGTCTTTGCGGATTTCCACGATCCGGAGGTTGTAGCTTCCCTTTTCGATGTGGATCTCGTAGTCGGAAATGGCGTGGATGAGGTCGGCCTCCAGTTCCTCCACCGTTTTGATGTTCTGGATCAGCACTTCGAACTCAATGTTCACTTTTTTGATCTCCCGTTTGGTGTAGTTGACGATCTCGCTGGAGAAGAACTTGGCGTTGGGGATGAAGATGACGTCGTCGTCTTCGTTGAGCAGGGCGATCTTGGTAAAATTAATATCGATGACCTTTCCCTTCTGATCTCCGATCCGGATGTAATCATCGATGGCTACCTCCCCGGAAAAACTGATGATAATGCCGCTGATGATCTCGGCGATGTAATCCTTGGAAATGATGGCGATGGCGGCGGCGACGATGCTGAGGGTGGTGAACAGGGTTTTGAAATCGATACCCCAGTATCCCAGAATGGTCATCATGGCGGCGCCCACCAGGATCAGGTAGTAGACGTTGTTCAGCCCGATGATGACGTTGTCGGCTTTGCCGGCCGGTATGTTTTCCCGGCGCCGGTAGAGCCAGGCCAGGGCGGACACCAGCACGCTGGCCGTGAGGGCGAAAATGACGAAGCTGATGGTGATGTCCGCCTGTTGCTGGTAAGCGCCGAACCGGGGGAACAGTTCGTAATGCCGGGCCAGGAGCAGCATGGAGAGCACGGCCACCTTGAGCAGGAAAAACAGTATTTTGAGGTTTCTGGTTTGCATGAGGGAAATGCCTTTGAGCCTGTGTGGAAAAAATAACGGGCAAGCCCAACCGCATTGGGCTTGCCCGCTAAAGTAAGCGTTTCCCGCTTAAGAAACCAAGGCGGAGCGCCGGAGATTTTCCCCGGCCCGCATGTAGGAGGCCAGCAGGTCGGTGGCGCGCCGGACGAGGGGTTCGCCGGCGAGTTCCTCCAGGGGTTTGATGCCGCCGATGCTCAGGGTGTTGACTTCCGACAGGGCGCGACGGCCATCGTCCTCCACCAGGGTATCCATGCCAAACATGGCGATGCCTTTGGGCAGGAGGGCTTCGGCCATCTGCCGGGCCATTTGCAGCTCCCGGGCATCAGCCGTGGCCTGCGCGGCCTGGCCCCCCTGGGCGGCATTGCACAGCCAGGACCCCCTGGGCGGCAGGCGCAGGACGGCGCCCAGCACCTCGCCGTTGACCACGATGATGCGCTTGTCGCCCTGGCGGACGTTGCGGAGGAATTTCATGCCCAGGTATCCGCCCTGCCGGAACTGCTCTTCGAGGACGGGAAGATAGTCTTCAAAAGCGATCTTCCGGCGGTTTTCGTAAATAGCCCCGCCGGCAACCTTGACCACCCCGCGGCCGCCGTAGTTCTCCAGGGGCTTCAGCACGATGGGAAACCGCTCCTGGAAATTCCAGATGTCGTCGACGGTCTGGCAGAGTTGCATAGGCGGGCAGAGCTCTGGAAATTGGGTGAGGAAAGCTTTGTTGCTGGTTTCTTCGATCCCCGAGGGCCGGTTGAAAATGCGCTCTTCGTCGGTTTCGCGGGCGAGGAAATCGAAGAACCCATCCGGGATGGGGCGGGGCAGCCGCAGCCACACCCAGTCGTAGTCGCGCAGATGAGCCGGCACGGTTTCCTGCATAAAGCGGTAGGCGGCGTCCTTATAGTCCATGTCCCCATCCAGGGCCCATGCCCTCAGAGGGATATCCTGAAAACCGTAGAAGAAAGCATCGTTGGCCGGGTTGCCCCGGCTGGCAACGTGGACGGCGCTGACATCGGGATGCCGGCGCAGCTCGCTGCACAAGGCATACAGGGAGTTGTCGCTGTTGTGGCGGTTGTGGTCTGTCAGTACCAGTATGCTGGTCGTTTTTTTCATATCGTGAGTTGGTGTTTCGGGCGATGTTCAGCAAGCCTTTTTTTTGCAGATAACCAATCAGCTTATCAACCAATAACCCTTCCTCTCCTAACTGGCAATCCGGCTGCGCTGATAGAGCGCCAGCATCCGGTGGCGGGCGCGGGCCAGGCGCATTTTCACGGCGCTCTCGGAAATGCCCCACAGCTGAGTCAGTTCCTGGATGGAGCGCCCTTCACAGTATTTGGCCAGCAGGATGGTACGGGCTTCCGGCGACAGTTCCTGCATCAGCAGGGTGATCCGGCTGATGGCATCTTCCTTGGCCAGGGCGGCGTCGAGGTCAAACTCTATGTCCGCCAGTTGAAACGGGCCGTCCGCAGGAACGGTATGGCAGCGTTGCCTGTCCTTGGACCGGTCGATGCAGCGGTTGTGGGCGATGCGGAAGAGCCAGGAAGCGAACAGTGCCGGAGACTTCAGGTGCTGAATCTTCTCGGCGGCCTTGGCAAAGGTGTCCTGCGTGAGGTCGGCGGCCTCTTCGGCGTTGTGGACGATGGTATAACAGTAGTGGTACAGCCTGGAATAGTGCCGCTGGTAGAGCTCGCCGAAGGCCAGGCTGTCGCCTTCGGACTGAAACCGGATGGCGAGTTGCTCATCCGTCATGTTTTTCAGCAATTCTTTGCGCATGCTACTTGATGTTAAAGCCGTTGAGCCCCCGTTTTCAAGGGTTTTTGTGCTCAAAGACAAGACAAAGGTGGGGGCCGGAAGGCAGGCGAAAACAGTGTTGAAAAACGTATTTTTCGGTTAAGGGATTTGCGTAGCACTGCGAGAATTGCGTAGGGAGCACACTACTGGACAAAATGGCTTTGGACAAAGAGAACACTGAGGGCAACACAGCGTACACGGAGTTCTTTCCATTGATGATCAAGCCTCTGTGTGGCTCTGTGTCTTCTCAAGGGCGGAACATATCAAAAACCGGTTGCTTGTTGTTTGTTGCCGGTTGCTTGTCGTCCGGCCCGGGGGCTTCCATGAACAAACAACAAACAACCGGCCAAATCAACTCCCTCCGCGCTACCGCTCCACGGCGGGGCCGCGTTCAAACTCCAGGCTGGCCAGGATAAACGGGCCGATGCCTTTGGGGTCGTTGTCCCGGACCGGTTCGCTGATGTAGTATTCGTAGGAGCCATCCCGGTAGGGGGTGCCGCCCAGCCCGGCCACCGCGCAGCATTTCTGCAGGTGTATTTCTCCGTTGCCATCTACTTTGATGAAATGTTTGAGGATGCCGTCGTAGCTGTCCTGGGCAGTCGCCCGGAAGCGCTCGTCCAGATAGCCTTTGTTAACGCCCTTGATCATGGCATAGGCAAACATGCAGGAGGCGGTGGATTCCAGGTAATTCCCCTCGCGCCCTCCCTGGTCGAGAACCTGATACCACAGCCCGGTTTCCGGATCGCGGACTTTGGCCACCGCATCCAGCGTACGGGATAGGATAGCGACAAGTTCTGCTCTTTTCGGGTGATTGTCCGGGAGGAAATCCAGCACGTCCACCAGGGCCATGGCATACCAGCCTATTGCCCGCCCCCAGAAGTGAGGAGAGAGGCCGGTTTGGGGATCTGCCCAGCGTTGGACGCGGCTCTGGTCCCAGCCGTGGTAGAGCAGGCCGGTCTGTGGGTCGCGGGCGTGTTGTTCCATCAGGATGAACTGATGGGCGATGTCGTCGAAAGAAGCCGGTTGATCATTTCGCCTGGCGTATTCTGCGTAGAACGGCGCGCCCATGTACAGCCCGTCCAGCCACATTTGCCAGGGATAGCGGAGCTTGTGCCAGAACCCGCCGTCCTTATTGCGGGGTTGCCAGTCGATCTGCCGCTTCAGGGTAGCGATGGCCTTTTGGTATTTTTCGTCTTTCGTATTTTCATAAAGGGAAAACAGGAACTTTCCGGGATTGACATGGTCGATATTGAAGTCGGCGATCTCATAATCTCTGATCGTCCCATCGGCCAGGATCATGGTATCGGCATAAGACCGGGCATAGTCGAAGTAAATATCCTTGTCGGTGGCTTCCCATGTTTTTATCATAGACAACATAACCAACCCGTGGGTGTAGCTCCATTGCGGTTCTTTGCTGAAGTCATTCATCCAGGCCTCCGGGCACCTTTTCATGGCAGACAGGGCCATGCGTTCCGACCAGGGCAGTTCCCCGGGGATATTGACGGTGATCGCCCTGATAGTGTCCTGCATGTTGGGTTGGCTATCCTTACAACAGGTTAATGCCAGAGGGATAATGAACAAGGCAACCAGCCGAAACAAAGTCCAATCCTTTTGATTCATTCTGTATAGATTTTTGAAACGCTTCCACCGGGAGCCGAAAGCGGCTCCCGGCGGATTGAATTAGGCGTAATATGAAAATGCGTTGTAATCCTGCCCGCAGAGCGGCCTCAGTTGCATGCTGGTGCCTCAAGTCATAAATTCTTGATACCCCAGGTTTCGTTCTTTTTTGGCTACTCTTCGTTGAAGAACCGCGCCTTTATACTGGCGAACGCGTGGTTTTGTCAGGAGCAAAACCAGCGATGCCAGTATATACTGACCCGGCGGGTTTTGTAGCCGACAAAACCTGCCGTGCGTCAGTATAGCTTCGGCTAAAGTTGCGAACCTTCGCCTCGATTAGCCAAAAAATAACTTCAACTTAAGTATCAGAAACTTATGACTTGAGGCACTGGTCATTTTCCATAGGCAACCTCTGGCGGAGCGCTAAGCGCACCAGCTGTTTGCAGCAGGTAGTTTATGAATTCATCTTTGGTTTTTATCCCGTCGGGTTCCTGTTCCCAGGCGGCGAGGAAATAGTAGGCCAGGGAGTTGCTCGCGCCCGGTTGAAGGACGGCCACGTGGCTGTGTTCGTCTTCCGTTAGTTGCAGCAGCTGGCTTTTGGGATACAGCACGGCCATGCCCAGCTGGCCGCCGTCCAGGCTCTGAGGGCCCCAGGTGGCCAGAAAGCCCCAGTCCGACTGTCCCTCATCCGGCACTATTTCGGCGTTTTCGTGCCTGACGATGCCTGTGCAGATATTGGGCAGAGGGGCGCTGAGGGACAAGCTATGGCGGGTTAGCCGGCTGCCGGCGTGGATGGAATATTCGGAGGTGAGGTCCACGGTGTTTTCTCCGGTATTCCAGCCGTAGTACCGGATACGGGCCATGCTTTGCACCGGGCCGTTCAGCGGGATGGAGCAAGTGATGGAGTCGGTGGTTGCGACGCGCAGCGCTTTCTCTCCTGTCCAGAAACCGGGAGCGCCGATGCCCAGCGATTCGCCGACCTTGAGGATGTCCATCCCCCAATCCGCCGCTTCGTGGTAGGAGTCGAAGCCATCCTGGCCGACATCCTGAAGCACCATCCCGCTGGTTTTCTTGCCGAAAATATCGGTGGCGTTGCGCCAGTCGAGGTAGAGGCGGTAGCCCACTTTGTCCGATTCCCATCCCGGGCCTTCGTAGCGGATGAACCAGGAGTGGTCGGTGTGTTCCGGCGGAACCCGGAGGTAGGTGGTGTTCTCGAACGCCCCGCCCTGGTATTCCCTGCCTTCCCACCGGCCGCCCACTTTGTGGGAGATTTCTGCCTGGGTGCGTTTTTTGAATTCCGGAAGCGATTCTCCTTTTGGCAAAGGTTCTATCGAAACGGTTTTTTCTTCGCCCGGGCCGAGATCGATCAGGAAGGCGATTTCGTCGGCAGCGCCGTCCTGGTTGAGGTCGTTAGCCTGGAAAGGGAGGAGCGCATCGGCGCTGAGTTTTATGTTTGAAAAGTCCAGTCCGGGATACTTTTCCTTCAATGTCCGGGCATCGAGCCTGACGAGGGCGTCGGTGCGGGCGGATTCCCCGGTATTTTTTACCCGGATCACCTGCATGGTTTCTTCATTGGCGGGAGTTGTTCCTCCGCAGGATGAGAGGAGCATCAAAAGCAACAGGTAAATAGCCGGATGCTTGTTTTTCATGGCCTTAAGATTGAGAGACAGACAAGAGGTAAGGCGTAATTGCCGGGGCATTTATCCGGCTTTCAGGGCTTCCTCCGGCCTGAAAAAATAAAGAAGTTTTTCTTTCCATTGCAAGGTTTCATTTTAAAACAGGAATGGAAGCGCATTTTCTATCAAATGTTATTCAAAATCTAACAAGCGGGTGCCAGCATTTTTGCCGGGGGAAGGAAGCTCGCCCTTCCACCGGCCATAATTGCCCATTGAGCGCTGTTTTTTTCCCGCTGAACGGGAGGGCCTTTGCCGTTTACCGCAAAATCAATACTTTTGACTTTTAAGAAGGATGTCTTAAAACTGCGTTCAGAAATGTCTACCCTGGGTCACCGCATTTATATCGGCACGCTTGTCGGCATTGTCGTCCTGACGGCAATATTCCTGGCCTACAACGGCGCCTCCTATTATTCAACGGCCATCGAAGAGCGGTTTTATCACCCTGCTCATGACTATTTCAAGCCCAGCGGCCTTTTCGGGCACGGGTTGGGCATTGCAGGCACCCTGCTGATCCTTATCGGGGTTACTTCCTATATCGCCCGGAAGCGTTACGGTTTCCTCGCCCGCTTCGGGCGCCTGAAGTACTGGCTGGAGTTTCATATTTTCCTGTGCAGCCTGGGGCCGGTGATGATCCTGTTCCACACGGCCTTCAAATTCGGCGGCATCGTTTCGATTGCTTTCTGGAGCATGGTGGCGGTGGTAGCCAGCGGGGTGATCGGCCGGTTCATTTACATTCAGATACCGAGGACGATCGAGGGCCGGGCGCTGAGCCTCAGCGAGGTCAAGGAGATGAAAACCAACCTGGGCGATGTGTTGAGAAAGAATTACCAGTTGGAGGAGGCCAGCCTGGCTGCCATAACAGCATCTGCCCGGACAACGGCGGATACCGGAGGAGGCAACCTGCTGGCCGGCATGGCCCGCAAATATTTCGAGGACCGGAAAACGATCAAACACATAAAAAAGGAACTCCGCCAAAATAATCTTCCGCCAAAAGATGTTCGGGAAGTAACCCGGCTGGTGCGGAATGAAATTTCCCTCAACAACCGCATCGGGCGGCTGCAGGCCATGCAGCAGTTGTTCAGATACTGGCACGTGGCCCATCTGCCGTTCGCGATCATTATGCTGGTCATCGTGTTGCTCCACGTGGGCATCACCCTGGCTTTTGGGTATAAATGGATTTTTTGAAAAGGCTGTATAATCCGCCGTTATGTTACTGGAACAAGTCATCATCTATGCCATCGTCTTCCTGTTTTGCGCAGGGATCATCCTCATCTACATGCGTAAGCTGAAGAAGGCGTCGCAAAAAGTGGAGGCGAAGATCGAAACGGCTAAACAGGAAGGCCTGCACGAGCCGGTCTCTCTCCACCCTGTCATCGACCTGGGCACCTGTATCAAGAGCGGGGCCTGCGTGGCTGCCTGCCCGGAGAAGGACATCCTGGGCATCCTCAACGGCGGCGGCACGCTGATCAACGCTTCCAACTGCGTCGGCCACGGCGCCTGCTTCCATGCCTGCCCGGTGGAGGCCATCTCCCTGGTCATCGGAACCGAAAAAAGGGGCGTCGACCTGCCGCACGTCAGCGAAAGCTACGAAACCAACGTGCCGGGCATCTACATCGCCGGCGAGCTCGGCGGCATGGGCCTGATCAAAAACAGCGTGGAACAGGGCATGATGGCCGTCGAAAACCTGGTTAAATCGGGCATCGCCAAAGACAATTCCACCTACGACCTCGTCATCGTGGGCGCCGGCCCGGCGGGCATCTCCGCCACCCTGGCCGCCAAAAAGCACGGCCTGAACTTCCTGACCCTCGAACAGGATACCCTCGGCGGCACCGTCTATACCTTCCCCCGCGCCAAGGTGGTGATGACTTCGCCCATGGACCTGCCCCTGTACGGCAAGGTCAAACTGCGCGACACCAGCAAAAAGGAATTGCTGGACCTGTGGAACGACGCCTTGTCGAAAAACGACATCACCATCCGGGAAAAAACCAAGGTAGAAGAAATCCTGCCCGAGAACGGCCATTTCCGGGTAACGACCCTGCAGGGCGACGTCCTGAAAACCAAACACGTGCTGCTGGCCATCGGCCGGCGCGGCACCCCCCGCAAGCTGGATGTCCCCGGCGAGATGTCCGAAAAAGTGGCCTACCGCCTGCTGGAACCGGAGAATATCCACGGCAAGCAGGTCGTCGTGGTGGGCGGAGGCGACTCGGCCATCGAATCGGCCCTGCTGCTGGCGGAGCAGAACAAGGTGGTGCTGTCGTACCGCAGCGACAAATTCAGCCGCCTCAAGCCCAAAAACCGGGAGAAAATCCAGGAAGCGATCGAAAACCAGCTCCTGGAAGTGATGTACAATACCAACGTTTCCCGGATCGGGGAGGACAAGGTTTATCTCACTACGGATAAAGAAGGAGAGGAGATCGGCCTGGAGAACGACCTGGTGTACATCTTCGCGGGGGGGGAGCTGCCTACGCAGTTCCTGCAGAAAGCGGGGGTGGAGATTACTAAGCGGTTTGGGTATACGATGAAGAGGTATAGGTGAAGTTTATCTGGACCAATTTCAAATAAACCTCGCCCCTCAAAAAAAAATCAACTTTTTGAAATAGAGTTAACCTGCCTTCCGTTACTAAAACATCGTCCTGCAACCACTGCCTGCCGGCCGTATACGCGAAAAGCCTGGCCTGCTGGCCGCAACAGCCAACCAATCATCTGCCCCGGCCGCTACTATTCCCCCGTTTGGCCCGGAAAGGGCATGATAATAATCATCAATACGAATGAGATTGTCCGGTAACTTTGCAAAGTTGCTGCTGCCGGGTCCGTTGCGGGCTGGCCGCAGGGATGATTTAGGCTGTGCCGGCGCGGCACACTACTGGACAAAATGGTTTTGGACACAGAAGGCACTGAGGCGAACACAGCGTACACGGAGTTTTTCCGTTGATAATCAAGCCTCTGTGTGGCTCTGTGCCTTCTCTGGGTACTCTGTGTCCAGAAAAATGTCTAGTAGCATGCCGGCGCGGCGTGAATGCCGATATGTTTTAAAAGCCATGCAATGCGCAACCAATTCAGGATAATAATGCTGTCGGGCCTTACGGCCCTCCTCCAGTCGCAGTCGCCGCACGGCCCTGCCCTGAAGGCCGGTTGCGGGGATTGCCACACGTCGTCCAGTTGGGAAGTAAAAGGCGGAGAAGATGCGCTGCTTTTTGACCATGGCCAGACGGCTTTCCCGCTGACGGGGCGCCACGCTGCCGTAGATTGCCGCGCCTGCCATCAAACCCTGGTTTTCCCGGAAGCGTCGCCCGAGTGCATTTCCTGCCATACGGACCTGCACCGCGTTACCGTCGGATCGGACTGCGCCCGTTGCCATACGCCGGATAACTGGCTGGTGGACAACGTCACCGAACTGCATTACGATAACGGCTTCCCGCTGCTTGGCGTTCATGCGGCGCTGGACTGCGACGAATGCCACGTCTCGGCATCCGCCCTGGAATTTAACCGCATCGGGAATGACTGCGTGAACTGCCACCGGGAAGATTACGAGGCTGCCGCCAACCCCAACCACGCCAGCGCGGGCTTTTCAACCGATTGCTCGGAATGCCACAGCATCGACGGCTTCGGCTGGTCGTCCCAATTCATCAACCACAACTTTTTCCCGCTGGAGAAAGGGCACGATATAGCAGATTGCGCCCAATGCCATGCGGGAGGTGATTTTTCCAATACCCCCACCGATTGTTACGCCTGCCACCGGCAGGATTATGAAAACGCCGCAAACCCCAACCACCAGGAGTCGAATTTCCCGCTCAGCTGTACGGATTGCCACACGACGGACGTGGACTGGATGCCGGCAGAATTTACGCGGCACGACGACCTGTTCCCGATCTTCAGCGGCAAACACCGGGACGAGTGGAACAGTTGCGCCGACTGTCATATATCGCCCGGCAATTACGCGGTGTTCAGCTGCATCGATTGCCACGAACACAACGACCCTTCGAGATTGGCTGACAAGCACGATGAGGTCAGGGATTATGTTTTTGAGAGCAGTGCCTGTTATGAGTGCCATCCCCGGGGGGAGGAGTAGGAGAGCTGGTTATTGACCCCTGGCGGGTAAAGAGTGGTTATTAGTGCAGCCAGAACGAAGTCCCGGGGTAGTTATTATACTGACGCACGGCAGGTTTTGTCGGCTACAAAACCCGCCGGGTCAGTATATACTGGCATCGCTGGTTTTGCTCCTGACAAAACCACGCGTTCGCCAGTATAACGCCACCCCGAGTCGAGGAGAACCAATAACCCACATTAAGTCCGGCGATGAAATAACTGCGCGGGAACGAAGTTCGCAAGCACCCTTTCCCGTTCAGCAAAAAAAAATTCCCGTTCGGAAACTGGGTGCCGGTTTTGTTGTGGATTTGGCTAAAAAAACAGGTAATTCACGTGACATTCGAAAAACATTAGCATGAGACCAGGCCTCCTGTATATGGTGTGTTTGCTGAACTTCCTGTTCCTTGCGGAGGTACAGTCACAGTTGTCGCCCGGCCCCCTGACCCGCGCCCATGCCGGCCTGGAGGGGATAACCAATTGCACCCAATGCCATACGATCGGAGAGAAGGTTTCCAACGACAAATGCCTGGATTGCCACAAAGAAATCAAAAGCCTGATTGCCCGGCAGGCCGGCTATCACGCCTCCCGGGAAGTGCGGGGCCAGGACTGTTCCGAATGCCACAGCGAACACCACGGCCGGAATTTCGACATGGTGCGGTTTGACGAAGCGAACTTCAACCACAACCTGACGGGTTATGAACTGACCGGTGCGCACCGCCGGACCGACTGCCGGCAATGCCACATTCCCGACCTGATCGATGAGCCGGAGCTGAAAAAGAGGAAGGATACTTTCCTGGGGCTGAACCGGGAGTGCGCTTCCTGCCATGAAGATTACCACCAGAACACCCTGCCCAACGACTGTGCGCGCTGCCACGTCACCGACGCCTTTGCGCCGGCCGTCAAGTTCGACCACAACCAGGCGGATTTCGCCCTGGCTGGCAAGCATCGGGATTTGGAATGTGTGGAGTGCCACCAAAAAGAAACCCGCAACGGAAAAGACTTCCAGGTTTTTACCGGGCTGGAATTCGCCAACTGCAACAGTTGCCATGCCGATGCCCACCAGGACAACCTGGGGAGCAATTGCAAACAATGCCATACCGAGGATTCTTTTTCTTCCCTGAGCCAGATCCGGCGGTTCAACCACGGACAGACCAATTTCCCGCTGCGGGGGGCGCACCAGCGGATCAACTGTGCCGATTGCCATAATATGGACGCCGGGCCGGCGCGGATTTTCCAGGACCGCCTGGGCGTCCGGCCGGATAACTGCGTTTCCTGCCACGAAGATGTGCACGACGACAAGTTCGGAAACAAGTGCGCCGACTGCCATAATGAGCGTTCCTTCCGGGATATCGACACCCGGAACTTCAACCACAACCTGACGGAATTCCGCCTGGTTGGAAAACACGAGGCGGTGGATTGCCGGCAATGCCACACTGAAAGCCTGGTCGAGCCCGTGCCCCACAACGAGTGCGCCGCCTGCCATGTGGACTACCACGAGGGGGTGTTCTCTACCCCGCCGCCCGCCCGCGATTGTGCGGCCTGCCACACCGAAGAGGGTTTCGATATCACCCTGTTCACTTTTGAGGACCACAGCCGGTCCAGCTTTCCGCTGGACGGCGCCCACCTGGCCACGCCCTGCTTCGCCTGCCACCTGGACGGCGAAAAATGGGAGTTCAGGAATATCGGAGCGCGCTGTGTCGATTGCCACGAAGATGTCCATCAGGGTTTTATCGCAGAGAAGTATTACCCCGGCCAGTCCTGCGAAACCTGCCACGTGACCGCCGGCTGGGCGGAAAATTCCTTTGACCACAGCCGGACGGACTTTGCCCTGCAAGGGGCCCATGCCCGGCAATCCTGCGCGGCCTGCCACCGGCCGGATGAAGAGGGCCCGCCCGACGCCCCTATAGGCTTTACGGGCCTTTCAGCCGATTGCGCGGCCTGCCACGAATCAGCGCACGGCCGGCAATTCGAACGGGACGGCGCCACCGACTGCGCCCGCTGCCATGGATTCGAACAGTGGGGCATCGGCGATTTCAATCACGACAATACTGCCTTTAAACTCGAAGGGCGGCATGCTGAAATTGCCTGCGAGGCCTGCCATAAACCCGTCGAGGCCGAAGGCGAGATCATTACGCAGTATAAATTTGAAAGTTTTGAATGTATCGTTTGTCATCAGTGAATGCCTGGGAATAAACAGAGAAATACAGAGAAATATGTAGAAATATGTAGAAATATTTTGGAAACCGCCGCCTGGCCTGAGGTGGCAATGTATTTCCTTCTTTCTATATATGTCTAAGTATTTATGCACTAAAACAAAAAAGAGAATTCCAAAACCACACAAAGAACACAGGCTGAAATGAAATACTATCTCATCCTCTTGTTTTTCGCGCTTGCCGGCTTTGCCCTTCACGGGCAGGGGCAGGTGGTTTTGGAAAAAGGCGCCGTCTCCTTTGTTTCTTCCCGGAACGTATATGTGAAGTTTGCTTCTACCAAAAATATCAACGTTGGGGACACCCTGTTCATAGACAAGAATGGCAAACTGATCCCTGCCCTGGCCGTCAGCAACAAATCCTCTACCTCTACCGTCTGTACGCCCCTGCTGGGCGAAAAGATGCAGGTTTCGCAGGAAGTGGTGGCCAAAACCATCGCGAAAAAAGAACCGCCGAAAGCAAAAGAAGAGAAGGCAGAACAGCCGGCCCGGCCGCCGGCCGATAATGAAAATACAGCCGTCGCCGAAAGGGCCAACCCGGTGATTACGCCGGAATCGGAAGACGGCGAACCCCTGTTCCGGCAAAGGGTCAGCGGGCGGATTTCGGCGGGGTCGTACAGCAATTTTTCGGATTACCAGAACACCCACCGGATGCGTTATGCCTTTCTGTTCCGGGGGCAGAACCTGAAAAACTCGCGGTTTTCGACCGACAACTACATCACCTTCCGCCACACTCTGAACGAGTGGGAGGAGGTGAAGGAAAACCTGGGCCGTGCGCTCAAAGTGTACGCGCTTTCGGTGAGTTATGACTTTGACTCCACGTCGAACCTCACCCTGGGCCGGAAGATCAACCCCCGGATGTCGAGCGTGGGAGCGATCGACGGCCTGCAATACGAGAAGGGGCTGGGGCACTTCCTTGTTGGCGCCATTGCGGGTTCCAGGCCGGATTTTTCGGACTACAGCTTCAACCCGAGCCTGATGCAGGCGGGCGCCTATGTCGGCTTTGCTACGGGCGAAGGCGCCGATTTCCAGCAGACGACCTTCGGCTTCATGGAACAGCGCAACAAAGCAAACGTCGACCGGCGGTTTGTGTATTTCCAGCACATGCAGGAGCTGTTCAACAACCTGAACCTGTTCAGTTCCTTCGAAGTGGACCTTTTCGAGAACATCAACAACGAAGCCCACAGCGCCCTGCGGCTGGCCAACCTGCTGGTCTCCCTGCGGTACCGGGTGTCCCGGAACCTGCGGTTTTCCGCATCTTACGACAACCGGAAGAACATCATATACTACGAATCCTACAGGAGTTTCATCGACCGGCTGATCGATGACGAGACCCGGCAGGGCCTTCGGCTGGGCGCCAGTTACCGCCCGTTCAAAACTATTGTCCTGGGCGCCAATGCCAGCTGGCGCTTCCAGAAGAGCGACATGAACCTGTCCAGGAACCTGAATGCCTACCTGAATTTCAGCCGCATACCAATGCTGAACGCCCGGGTGTCTCTCACCGCCAACTTTTTGCAGACGAACTTCCTGAACAGCAGGATATTCGGCGCGCGCATTTCAAAAGACATTATCCGGAGAAAACTGGACGGGGAGATTTACTACCGCAAAGTCCATTATCAATATAAAAGCAACGAAACAACCATCGGCCAGGATATCGCCGGCGCCAGCCTTTCGCTGGCCCTGATGAAAAACCTGGCGCTGTATATATATTATGAAGGAACTTTTGATGATCAAGGACGGGCGTTGCACCGGTTCAATAGCCGCATTATTCAGCGGTTCTAGGAGCGCGGGCCTCCGGGCCCGTATGTGTTTAGCGCTGAGGTAACATCTAGGGTGTTCATTTTGGGAAATTTCGTTCCCACAGGTTTTGGCCCTGGTGGATTTTTCTATTCAAATCCGTTTCAGCGATTTTCAACCTTTTTTGCCCCAGCCCTAAAGGGAGAAAGGTTGAAAACCGCTGAAACTCCCTTTAGGGATGGGGCAAATTTCAGTGGTTTTCAACCTTTCGACCGGATTTGGTAGAATCAACAGGATCAAAAGTTGTGGGAACCAATTCCTCGTAAGCGGCTTGTTAATGAACAGCCTAGGTG
>JAGFJD010000116.1 GCA_024102975.1 Phaeodactylibacter sp.
GTGCGATCAATAACTGTCAGATTTCCTAGGAGCGCTTTTGGCTTTACCCTTCGTTGAAGAACCGCCTCCCTTAGCTAGGCTAAGGTCGGGAACCTTCGCCTCGGTTAAAGCCAAAATCGCTAACCTAACTAAACCCGACACTTATTAATCTCACGTCGCATATCGTTGTATACGGCCCAAAGTACAGGGTTCCAGCCACTCACCTCAAAAGAGGCATCTTCTGCCCTTTAGCTTTAAAATTGTCATCGCGGACGACGATCTCCACCATCTGTTTTCCTTCCGTGCTGTTGAACCGGCCCAGGGAGACCTGGAGTGGTTGAGTATCCGGAGCGGTTTTTCGGATTTGCTCGCCGGTAGCCAGGTAGGTGATGGTGACCTCGAAGGGTGCTTTGCCCCTGCCGATGTTGAGGGTGAGCAGGTTGTCCTGGTTGAGGGAAGTAGTGAAATAAAGTTCGTAGCGGTAGAGTGCCGCAATTCTCTGTTGAGCCGTCTGGGCGTGGCGCCCGTCGGGATAAGCCCGGAGGTAGGCGCGGTAGCCCGCTTCGTTGGAAGTCTCATCGGTTCGCTGCCAGGCCTGTTCCTCCCGGCATTTTTTCAGCAGCGAACGGGCCTCTTTGCCTTGCGGGTCCAACCTCAGCGCTTCTTCCAGCGCCCGTGCGGCGGCGGCGAAGCGGCCATTTTGGAACAAGGATTGCCCTTTGGCCAGCAAGCTGGCGTAATCCTCTTCGGGAATGTCTTTTTTCCCTTCTTCCGGTTGTGGCAGGGTTAGCATTTCCCGGCATTGTCGGATGCCCTCCTCTGCCGGCCCGGTATCCAGCCCCTGTTCCTTCGCCCACCGCAAAGCCCGGGTAAACAGAGCCAGAGATTCTTCGTATTGCTCCCGGCCGGAAGCCTGCCGGAAGCTCCCGGCGGCGGCGGCGAGCAGGCTGTCATAGCGGGCCTGCGGGGTCACACGCTCCTCTATCCTTTCCGGTTGTTCCCCGGCTGCTGCTTTTCCGGCAGCCGCCGGCGCCGTGTTCCGCAAGAGCAGCCAGGCGGCGGACAGGACGATGCCGGCGACGGCGACCCATCCGTACTTTCGGTAGGCCGGGCGGGACGGGATGGCGGGAGCCGGCTCGGGAACTGCCGTCCGGATGGTTCCGGGTACCGGGGTGGCCCCTTTGCGATAGAAGTAGAACTGCCCGCCCCGGTGCCCCACATCCTGCAGGGGCTCTCCGCGGGGCGTCTGCCGGGCATTGTGGATGACGGCGCTGACCACCTGGCTGATCAGGGTTGTCGCCGACAGGCTGGGATCGGTATTGTTTTCCAGGAAGTAGATCACGTTGTCGGCAAAAGGGCTGTGCGCGCCCGGCCGGCCGTCGCTGACCACCTCGTTGCGGCCGGCGGTGAGCAGCCAGCGGGAAGGGATGTCATAGAGCCGGCTGGCATCGCCGGCCGGCCCCAGCGAACGGCTGGCGAAGAGGGATCCCGAGAAGCAGCTGTCGACGATCAGGAAGGTATGGCGGGAGTTGATGGCCCTGACATATTTGACGATGCGGCTGTTGGCGATGTATTCGTTGGTGTGCCCGAGGGGAGCGTCCACCGGTATCCAGTAACCTTCGTCGATCTCCTGCTCGTATTCGCCGTGGCCGGAGAAAAGGATGAGCAGGTTGTCCTGTGGCCCGACCAGCCGGACCAGCTTTTTGAACATGCTGATGATGGCGTGTTCGGTGGCCTGCTCGTTGAAGAGGGTGAAAGTATTTTCCTTTTCGAACTGGTACTGCCTGGAGAGGACGCCGATTAGCCGCCGGGCGTCGTTCACGCAATTGTAGAGGCGCGGGCAATGCTCGTATTCGTCGATGGCGATGGCCAGCAGGTAGTTGGTCCCTTCTCCGGCCGGGGCGGCGGGGCCGGCATCGCCGAGGTCTATGCCTTTGTCCGCCATGCTACTTTACGGTGAGAGTTAAAAAATATGCGCCGGCGGCCAGCCCTTCGGCACCCGCAACGCCAATGACCACCTTCAGCGGATTGCCGCCGGAGCGAAGGCTCACCCGGCGCTCCGGGCCGGAGGGGGCGCCCAGGGCCGGCTGGAAGCTGGCCTCACAGGAGATGCAGGACGGCAAATCCGGGACAAACCGCCAGTCGGCCCCGCCCAGGGAGTAGGCATACAGGCTCATGTCGGCCTTGCCGTCGGCCGGGCGGAGGCTGACCTCCATCTCCGAGGCGGCAGGAAGATCTGTGGCGTACAGGATGTGGTTGCCGGAGAACTTGTCCTGCCGGATGCTGACAAAACAGGCGTTCTGGCTGCTCCATGCCCAGCTGAGGTCGCGCAGGGGAGCGCCGCCTTCCAGCTTTCCCTCATAAACCAGGGCTTTGCCCTTCTGGCTGTCGATGCGGAATTTGGGAATCTCCGCCTGTTCAGCCGCGGGAGGCGGCGCGCCGCCTTCCAGGGTGATCTCCAGAGTGAACCCGCCGGTAGCCAGGCCTTCGGCACCGACAACGCCGATGGTTACGACATACGGGTTGCCCACGGTCCGAAGGCTTACCGACCGGGTGTGGTCCTGGGTTTTGCCCCGGTAAGTATAATCCCATTTATAATCCGCCTCGCAACTCACGCAGCGCGGCAGGTCCGGGACCAGGTGTTCGCCGCTGCCCGAATAGGCGTACAGGCTGAAATTGGCCTTCGGGTCGTCCGGCATCACCCGGATCGTCATTTCCGCCCGGGCGGGCAGTTGTGTCTGGTACAACACGTGATGGCCGGTGAACTTGCGCTGCAGAGTGGCAACAAAGCAGGCGTTCTGGCTGTTCCAGGCCCAGCTGAGGTCCGGCATCGGAGCGCCCGCAGCCAGGTCTCCCCGGATAGTCACCGTGGCGTTGGGAGCGGATTCTATCCGGGTGACGGCAGGCTGGGCCGCCGCGCCGGAAACAAAAAACAGGGCTGCCAGGAATAGAATAATGGCTGGTCGGTTCATTCTGATGGCTTGGAAAATGGTTAAACGTTAAAACTGTTCAGGCATTTCGGTTTTACGTCCAGGGCACTTCCACCGGCCAAACGGCAGAATTGCCCTGGGGTGGCCGGAATACCGCAACACCGCAACACCTTCATACCAAAATAGTCATTGAACGTTACTGAAAATCGATCAGTTCTACCTCAAAAATGAGTACCGAGTTGGCGGGGATGCCTGGCCGCTCCTGCCGGCCGTAGCCCAGCCCGGAAGGGATGAAGAACTTGCCTTTGCCGCCCTTTTTCAGCAGGGGGATGCCGATCCGCCAGCCGGCGATGACGTTGGACAGGAAGAAGGTGGTGGTCCGCTGGTCAAATACCGAGCCGTCCATCAGGTAACCTTTATATTTGGCCAGCACCTCGCTGTTGGAGCGGGGGTTGGCGCCGCTGCCCGGCTCTTCGATCAGGTAGTACAAGCCGGAAGAATGGCGCTCGGCGTTGATCTGGTTGTCTTCCAGATACGTTTCGATCAAGTCCTGGTCGACAGCCCACTGGTCGACCCCGTCTTTGTTGCACCCCAGGGCCAGCAGCACAGCGGGGGCGACGATCCACAATATTTGCCTCATAGTTTCGGTTATTTTGGGTGTAAATATACCGGCCCTGGAGGGGTTTGCAAAAAGAGGACAGGATTTCGTCGGGGGAAAACGTTAAATCCTTTTATCTTTGGTGATTCCGGTACAGTGATAACTGCTGGCTGTAATAGACAGGATTAACAGGACAGACACGATCAGAAGGGGCTGCCGGCGCAAGGGCGACAATTCTGCGCCCTTACAAATCCGGAGCCTGATATGCGTGCGGAATTTTATACGGAATAATCTTTTAACACCATACTACATGACAGAGAATTTCTGCGTATTTCTCGATGCGGGCCACGGCGGCCTGGACAAGGACGGAAAGTATACGACGGCGCCCAGCAAGATGTACCAGCACAGCCGCGGGGCCTTTCACGACGGGCGCTTTTTCTACGAAGGCGTTTTCAACCGGGCGCTGACCAACCGGGTATCTGCTAAGCTCGACAAACTGGGCATCTGCAATATTATGGTCAGCCACGAGTATGTGGACATTTCTCTGGAATACCGCGTAGATGTGGCCAACTGGCACTACCGAAACTTCCGCAAAGGCATTTATATCTCCAACCACGCCAATGCTTCCGGCTCCGGCGCCGCCCGCGGCTTCGAGGTCTACACTTCCCCCGGCGTGACGGCTTCCGACGCGATGGCGGAATTCCACTGGAACAACGTCAAGGACCTGCTGGGCGACCGCATCAGCATGCGGGCCGATACGTCGGACGGCGACCACGACAAGGAGGCCCGCTTTTTCGTGCTCACCCGAACTGTCATGCCCGCCATGCTGGTCGAACACCTCTTCTTCGACAACTACGACGACGCCAGCCTGCTGATGGACGACGAGGTAGTCGAACGCTTCGCCGAGGCGCAGGTGCGGACGGTGATCAATTTTATGAACCGGTGACTGGACTTTGGACGGTCCTAGGGTAAAGGCGGAAATCGGAAAAGCAGTCGTTTTGCGCCCATTTTGCGCCCCATTCCGACCCCGAAAAAAATCGGGGCAGGCTTTCCGACTTCGCATTTCCGACTTGAAACTGTGGCACGTCCAAAGTCCAGCCGGCGAGGATTATCAAAAAAAAAGGTAACCCGGCTGGCCAGGCTACCTCGCACAAAGTGTAATACAAAAGATTACGCGATTGTTAATGCTTTTTACGGAAGTTCCCGCCAGGAGGTTGCATAGAGGGGGAACTTCCGTAAAAAAATCACTAAATTCCCCGCTAAAAACTTATGCGTTCATTCAATCCCTTATTTCTTGCCCTTTCCCTTACTTTCATCGCTTCCTGCGCCGGCGAAAGCGGACAGGAAACAACCGGGCAAGCTTCCCCGGCGGACTCCCTGATCGTCGA
>JAGFJD010000133.1 GCA_024102975.1 Phaeodactylibacter sp.
GGGGCCGGTGGTCAACAGCCTGCAGGCCGTCTTCGCCCTCGACTGGCACTTCGTCAGCGGCCGGGAGGAGCTGCTCAGCCAGGCCTATACCTTCCGGCAGGAACCGAGGGGCCATTCCACCGTTCAACTGGTCAGCGGCGGCCCGGATTCCGACTTCCCGGCGCTGCGCCAGCACTTCTTCTCCCTCATCAACCAGGCGCGGGATTACGTTTACATCACCAACCCCTATATCATCCCCGGCGAACCCCTGCTGGAGGCGCTGCAGTCCTGCGCCCTCAGCGGCGTCGACGTCCGCATCCTCACCCCGGTACGGTCCGATAACCCGGTGGTCAAATGGGGCATCCGCTCTTATTTCCAAACCCTGCTCGACTCGGGCGTACAAATCTACCTCTATCCCCACGGCTTTTTGCACAGCAAGATCATCGTCGCCGACGACTCGGTGGCTTCCATCGGCACGGCCAACCTCGACATCCGCAGTTTCGAGCAGAATTTTGAGGTCAACGCCGTCATCTACGACTCTGGCATCGCCCGCGAGCTGAAGGACCTCTTCCAGAAAGAGTGCTGGATCAGCACCCAGCTCGACCCAGCGTCCTACGCCGAACGGCCCTGGGCGGACCGGCTGAAGGAGGGGGCGGCGAAGGTGTTCAGCCCGATATTGTGAGACAGCGGCAGCCTCGGGAAAAGTTGGAGACGCTTTTCTACTTATTGCGGGCGGCATTGAATATCTTTGGGGGCATGAAAAAACTGCCCATAAGCATACAGACGTTCGAGGATATCATCTCCGGAGGAATGATATATGTCGACAAAACCGCTTTTATATGGGAGTTGGCCCAGAAGGGGAAATATTACTTTTTGTCGCGCCCCCGCCGTTTTGGCAAGTCGCTCCTGCTGACCACGCTAAAATCCTTTTTCGAAGGGCGCGAGGACTTGTTTAAGGGGTTGTTTATTTATGGCCAGGAGAAGGAATGGAAAAAGCATTCAGTCATTCATATCGACTATTCTTTAGTGGAGTATAAGAAGAGCAGGGAAGTATTCGAGCAATCCCTGTTAGAGCACTTGTACAGTATAGCCAACAGTTATCAGGTACAACTGGAAAGCGGCATTGTTGCCAATGCCTTTGTCGAATTGGTAAAAGCCCTTTATGAAAAATCTGGGCCGGCCGTGTTGCTGGTAGATGAATATGACAAGGCTATGGTAGATGTCCTGGCCGATGAGGCGCGCTTCGAAGAAAACAGGGAAATACTGCGGGGCCTTTATGGCGCCATGAAGGGGCTGGACCATTACTTCCGTTTTGTCATGCTGACAGGGGTAAGCCGTTTCGCGAAGGTGAATGTGTTTTCGGGGCTGAATAACCTGCAGGATATTTCTGAAAACCAGGCCTTTGCTTCGCTTTTGGGGTTTACTCAGAACGAGCTGGAGCTATATTTTGGCCAGTGGATAGAAAAGCTGAATAGTCATACTTTTCGGATGCCGCCGGAAGAATTGATGGGCCACATCAAATTTTGGTACAATGGGTTTTCTTTCGACGGCGAAGAAAAACTTTACAATCCTTTTTCCATCCTGAGTCTTTTTTCTAATCTTGATTTCGGGAATTACTGGTTTTCTACCGGCACGCCTACCTTCCTGATCGATCTGATCAAAACGCAGAAATTATTGCCTGAAACCTTCGAAAACCTGAAGATAGCCGACCTGACAGGCAGTTCAAATCAGATAAGAAACCTGCCGATTTTGCCGCTCCTTTACCAAACGGGCTACCTCACCGTAAGCAAAGTGGTAAGGGAAGGGGTTAGGAGATACTACTATCTCGACTACCCAAATGAAGAAGTACGCCACTCCTTTCTGACTTTCCTGGCTGCGGGATTTGTAGAAAAGGACGAGTTCGAAATACAACCGGAAGCTATCGAACTGCGGCACGCGCTGCGGGATGAAAGGATGGCCGATTTTGTCACCCGCCTGCAAAGTTTCCTAGCCGATATCCCATCCCGGTTGCACATCTCCAAAGAAGCCTACTACCACTCTCTGGTGTACATGATGCTCCGGTTGACGGGGGTGCAACTGCTTTTGGAAAAAGAAACGGACAAAGGCCGGATTGATGCCGTACTGGAATTTCCCGACAAGGTGTACATTATCGAGTTCAAGTTTGGGCAGAGTGGCCGGATAAAAAATGTCAAAACGCTCTCCCGCCAGGCTCTCCAGCAGATTGAAAAGAAAAAATACTACGAGCCTTACCTCGCCGGCGGCAAAAAAATCATCCTTTTTGGCATCGGTTTCCTGGATAAGCAATTGGATGGGCGGGTGAAGGTGGCCTGAAGAAATTGCATGCGTTGTCAAAACCCCATGAGAAATGTTTCAAGACTTACCTAACCATAACTAAATATGAAAGAGACCTACATCGTCGACGCCATCCGAACTCCGATAGGAAAATTCACCGGCGCCCTCTCTCCGGTGCGTACCGACGACCTGGCTGCTCACGTGCTCCGGGCCCTCGTCGCCCGCCACGGGCAAATCCCGCCTGATGCTTACGAAGACGTCATCATGGGCTGCGCCAACCAGGCCGGGGAAGACAACCGCAACGTCGCCCGCATGGCCCTGCTGCTGGCGGGGCTGCCCTTTACCGTTCCGGGCGAAACGGTCAACCGCCTCTGCGCCTCCGGCATGTCGGCGGCCATCCACGCCCATCGGGCCATCAAAACCGGAGACGGCGACTTGTTCATCGCCGGAGGGGTGGAACACATGACCCGCGGGCCGTGGGTCATCTCCAAAGTGTCCAAAGCTTTTGGGCGGGATGCGGAGATGCACGATTCCAGCTTTGGCTGGCGCTTCGTCAATAAAAAGATGGAAGCCTTGTACGGAACGGACGGCATGGGCCAGACGGCGGAAAACCTGGCGGAGCAGTTCGGCATCAGCCGGGAAGACCAGGACCGGTTCGCGCACTGGTCACAGATGAAAGCCACGCAGGCCCAGCGCTCCGGCCGCCTGGCGGAAGAGATCGTGCCGGTAGAAATCCCCCGCCGCAAGGGGGAGCCTTTTGTCTTCGATGCCGACGAGTTCATCCGCCCCGACACCACGCCGGAAGGGCTGGCCCGGCTGCGCCCGGCATTCAAGCCTGCCGAAAAGGGAGGAACGGTAACCGCCGGCAATGCTTCCGGCCTGAACGACGGGGCGGCGGCCATGCTCGTGGCTTCGGAAGCAGCGGTGGAAAAGTACCAGTTGAAGCCCCTGGCTCGCATCCTTGCCTCTGCCGTGGTGGGCGTCGAACCCCGCATCATGGGCATCGGCCCGGTCCGGGCCTCCAACAGAGCGCTGGAAAAGGCCGGCCTGGCGATGGACGATATGGACATCATCGAGATCAACGAGGCCTTTGCCGCCCAGGTGCTGGCCTGCACCCGACAGTGGGGCCTGCCCGACGACGACCCCCGCATCAACCCCAACGGCGGCGCCATCGCCCTGGGCCATCCGCTGGGCATGACCGGCACGCGCATCCTGCATACCGCCGCGCTGGAACTCCATAAACAAAACAAACGCTACGCGCTGGCCACGATGTGCATCGGCGTGGGGCAGGGGTATGCGGTGGTTCTGGAGCGGGCGTAGGGGAGAGGGTTATTGGTTGTTTCTTGTGGGGAGCAGGGGGCAGTTATTGGTTATTATCAGCACAGGGGGCTGAAGCGGTTATTGGTTGTTATCCGGAGGCAGGCCGGAACAGGTTATGTGGCTGTTTTCGCCGGAAACCAACAACCAATAACCAATAACTCCGATGCCCCTCGCAACCGGAAACAACCAATAACCCGCTTTCCAGAGGCAAACGCTATTCCTCTTCCACGATCTGCGAAAGCATCAGGCCATCTTCTTCGATGCGCACCACCTGCGTGCTCACCCCGTCCTTGTGGCTGACGCTGATGATGTAGCTGCTTTGCGGAAGCTCATCCAGGTGCAGCACAATGCTGTACCCGTTGTGGCCTTTGATGCTTTTCTGGTAATAGACCTTTCCTTCGCGGTCCTGGACCTCGATGGTCGTTCTTTCCTGGCCCAGGTTGTAGAGTTGAACGGCTACGGATTTTTGTTCGACGACCTTGGTTTTGAAGGCGACTTCTCCGGGAACGCCGTCGAAATTTGGGGCGGTTGCCCACAGGGGGAAGCTCATGGCGGCCAACAGGAGGGCCGCTCCGAATTGTTTCAGGATAATCATAACAGTCGGGTTTATTGATGAATAAAAATTCCCTGAACACAGGAGTTTTACGGGCGATAACCATCAGTCAGAGAGACACAAAAGAGCGGCGGGCGTTGCTCCTTTCCGAATCGGATAGATGAACGGCGGCATTTTTTCGATGAATCCCATGGCTTTCTGCCACAAGCCGTTATAACTTTCCCGTCGACGGCATCAAAACGATAGCTGGTTTGCCCGGACACATCGAAAATCACACATCAAACATCGCACCTCACAAATCAAAACCGGTGCCCGATCGTCAGGAAAAACCGAAGGTTGCGGGGAACGATGCCGTCCGTGTCGATGGGATACATAAACGTGAATTTTGCCGGGCCGAGGAAGGAGCTGTAGCCGAGGGTAGCGCCCAGCCCGGCCAGGAACTGGTGCGGTTCGGGCAGGCTGCCGGAAAACTGCCCCGGCTGGGCGAAGAAGCCGGCATTGGCGTTGAGGGAGAACAGCATGTTGTCCCGGAAGAAGTGCTGGTAGCCGATTCCGCCGCCGACGGCCACCTGGGCCACCAGCTGGTTGGCGTTCAGCCCGTAGAAAGGGATGGAACGCCGGGTGAGGGGCTCGGGCGCCCCCACCAGGTAAAAATCGCCGAAGGTGTTGCTGGGGTTGAAAACCAGCCCGGCAAACGGGTTGAAAGTAAGGGATGCCCGTTTGTGCAGCGGGAAAAAACACCTCGACTGGAAGGTCAGCTTGGTGTAGGGGTTGAATGCAAAAAGGGAATCCAGCGGCACCGGAGAGTGGGGGCTGAGCTGGCGGACGTTGTAGCGGTCGTTGTTCAGCCCCTTGAGTTCCAGCGAAAGGCGGGCGCCCCGGGTGGGCAGCACGTTGCGGTCCAGCGTATTGAGCTGCCAGAAAGCGTAGGCGTTGTAATTGATATAATCCAGCCTCCTGAATAGCGGGTCGCCGCTCACGGTGGTGCGGAAGTAGAGGTGCTCCCGCTGGATGCCCATCCCGACGAGGTGGTTCCTGCCGAGGCGGCGCTGCAGGCGCAGATCGATGAGCAGTTCGAAGAGGCGGAACTCTTCATTTTGCAGGCCGTCCTGGAAAACGGGGATTTCATCCCGGGTGAGGGCGATGGTAGCGGCCCCGGACGAGCGCTGGGCCTCGTCGGCAAACTTCAGGTAATCGAGCTTGAACCGGTAGTTCCCGGCGATGGTGCCGGTGAACATCAGGCGGGAGGCCGGCAGCACGACGTTGCGGGTGCTGGCGTTGAACAGGAATCCCGCCCCGAGGTAGTTGTCGTAGTTGATGGCACCCCGCAGCAGGGTAGGGGCTTTTTCCACCACTTCCAGGGTAAGGACGGTCAGGCCGCCCTCCGGGTGCAGCCGATAGCTGACCCGCTCGAAGTAGTTGGAGCCGAACAGGCGGTTGATGCCCTGCTCCAGCTCGTCCAGGCTGGCCGTGCTTTCTTCCCCGATGCCAAACCGGCCGATGATCTCCGCCTCGCTGAAGTATTTGTTCCCTTCCACTTCAATGTGGTCAAAACACAGTTCATCCAGAGACGGCAAAGGCTGAGGCTGGCGGGGCGTGCCCAGGGCATTCAGCGAGTCGGCAAGGGATTTCAGGCGGCCGAACTGCGCCCGGGCAGCCAGCTCTCCCCGGTAGATGATGCTGTCGGCGCGTTTGAAATCCTGGGCGCCGTAGTCGCGCAGCCCTGGCTCGATGTAGATGTCCACCATGGGCATTTGTTCCTCGGCATCCTTAATGCTCATCAGGAAGGTGGATTGCAGGAGGATTTCGGAAAAGCTCCGGAGTTCGTCCAGCTCTGCCCTTTGCCGGCCGGTGTAGGCGCCGATGATGATGTCCGCCCCCCATTCTTTGGCTTCTGTCACCGGGAAATTGTGGACGATGCCGCCGTCGATGAGCAGCATGTCCTGCAGGTGTACCGGCGTGAAAACGCTGGGGATGGCCATGCTGGCGCGCATGGCGCGGGGCAGGTAGCCCTGGTCGAAGACGTAGGGCTCGCCGGTCAGCAGGTTGGCGCCCACGCAGCGGAAGGGGATGGGCAGCTCCCGGAAGTCCCTGATTTTGTAGGCCGGCAGGGAGAGCCGGGACAGCAGGGCGGAAATCTGCTGGCCGTAGATGAGGCCGCCCGGCGCCTGCACCTTGCCGCCCTCGAAAGGCAGCTCGATGAGCTGGTTTTCGAAGTAGTCTTTTTCCTCGAAGATGACCTCCGAGAGCGGGATGCGGTCGCTGAGCACGCGGTCCCAGTCCTGTTCGAGCAGCAGCCTTTCCAGCGTGTCGGCCCGGTAGCCGATGGCGTACAGCCCCCCGATGATGCTGCCCATGCTGGTGCCGGCGATGAGGTCGGGCTGGATGCCGGCTTCCTCCAGCACCTTCAGCACGCCCACGTGGGCCATGCCCTTGGCTGCGCCCCCGCTGAGGACGAGGCCCACTTTGGGGCGGGCAGCGGGGGCCTGGGAAAGGGCGGGGGAGGAGAGTGCCAGCAGGAAAGCGGCCAGGAGGATAGAGGGTTTCATTGCGTTGGGGTTTTGTGGCAAAGATAGGGGTTTTGGGAATGTGGCGCTGATGGGCGAAGTGGGCGGGATGAAGAATGGGCAGGGGAAAGGCGCAGGCCTGTTGAGTTACGCTGTTCTAAGCTGTAGCTCGCCTGGGGTTCCTGGACGGGTTGCCTGACGGTAATACTTTCCAGATAGGGCCGGGTACGACGATACGTCGTAACGAACTGTACAAACAAGTGGGGCGCAAGCGGGTGTGCCGACGATAAATGTCGGCACATAGTGACTGGCAAGAATTGGCAGGCCAATCCTTGCCACGTCAGCTATGCCTCCAGCTTGCCGTCGTGGTATTCGATGCCCGAAGCGTAGCCCGTCGTGCCGAACTCCCCGTGTTTGAACCACTTGCGGCCCGTCGCGTCGTAAACCAGCCTCATTTGGCCGAGGCTCGGAAGGTAAATTAAGGAAATTGGAAGGGATTTGGTCCTCTTTATGTGGCTCAGCTGTTTATTCTTTTTCAGGAAAAAGTATGGCTTTAAAAGCCGGAAGATCTACTGCTTTTACAGTAGGAAAAGGGATGGAATCCAAAACCCGGAAATGCTTGTCATGGGTGACCAGGTAGTTCGCGTTCGCCGAGATGGCCAGGTCGGCAAACTTATTGTCGTCCGGGTCTGCTTCTATTAAGGCCCATTTGAAATAGGGTTCGGAAAAAACCACATTTGAGGCGGTCGACAAAATTTTCAGTACCAGGTCAGCGGTTTTGGGAGAATAGAACGCAGCAAGCTGCTCCTCATATTCGGTGAGGATCTCATTGCTTACCAGCCAATCGAACATTCCCTGCGAAAAAGCCTCATACAGCCAATACTCGGGGTTTTTCCGGGGGATAGAAACGATGAGGCAGTTGGTATCGATGACTACTTTCACTTCGATGTCCGTTGCTGCCGGTTCAGGCGTTCCTCAAAATCTTTTGCAGAAATATTCTTTTCTTCGATCACCCTTTGCACTTCGTCCTGAAGGGCATGCTCATAATAATCCAGCAGGAGCCGGCGAATAGCCTCCACTTCACCGGGAGACATCTCCCGGCTGAACAGGCGCAACAAGGTTAGCTGGATGTCATTCAATGGAGGCTGTTCGGTAAAAGGCATAGAGTTAAAATTTTTATTCACTGTTTCAACGCACCGGGCAAATTTAAAGTTTCAGCCGGGTGGTGGTTGTAACAAATCTAGCAAAAGAAAAGGAAAACGGGAAAGGTTGGCTATCCCTTCTCCGTTGAATCAGCCCTACTGGCCAGCGCTTTAGGAGCACTTTTCTCCTATCAGTAATTATGGCCTCCTTGCTGTTCTTGCCGGGCGAACCGTTGCAGATGCTCTTGGCGTTAGCCTGGATTACCTGGTGGGAGAAGGCATCAATGCCAGCTTTGACAAACAGGCCCTCCAGCGATTGCAGGAGATCCAGAATATGGACGCAGAGGCCAGAAAGTGAGCATTTGTTAGCTCTTTTGCTGCTTCTGATCCGAATTCTTGATTTATTGTAGCAGACCATATCCCATGCCTCAATGCATTTCTTTCGCTGCCTATTCCCGTGCTTAAATTGTCTCCTGATGCTGCATGACGAGCAATCCTTGAAGATACCGAACTAATGTTTGTAGAACCTGATTTAAATGCACCAATTCTTGAAGCTGCTTTAGGGTTTCTAATGGCAACGCCTACTGTAGCTATATCCCTTTTCAAATCAGATGCTGCTCTTGTCCTGTATGAAAAATTAACTTTTAGTCTCTGAAGCCCATGTAAATCTATACTACCAACCGGCTCATTCTCCGCATAATTAAACGTACTCACCCCCTCACTCCTCCGCCAGCACCTCCTTCACCCGTCCCACTTCCCCCGTCTCCAGCCGCACTTTAATGCCGTGCGGGTGTTGAGGCGATTTGGTCAGTATCCGGCCGACATAACCTTCAGTGAGCGCTCCGGTGCGCTGGTCTTCCTTCATGACGATGCGGACCAGCATGCCGGGTTTGATATTCGAGCGTTTGGTGCCTTCCATGGTTTTTGGCGCAAAGATATGGAATTGCGCGGTCTGGAGGAACGGGCGGCGCAATTCCATATCTTTGCGCAGGGGGAGGCGTCCGGAAAGCATGAAGCGAGCAGGGAGGCCGAACAGATAATGCATCTGCCAATTAAGTTAAATTGAAGTGTGTTCAACTTGATATTCGGAATTCTAGTTGTATATTGTATAAAATAATAACCACCAATGGAGAAAGACTTAAAATTTTCTGAACGTATTACTCTGAATCCAAAAGTGTGCAATGGCCGGCCGACAATCAGGAATATGAGGTTTACCGTAGCTCAGATGTTGGAATTGCTGGCTGCCGGAATGACTGTTGACGAAATCCTCGATGATTATCCCTATATTGAAAGAGAAGACATCTTTGCCTGCCTATGGTATGCTTCCAGAATTGCTGATGCGCAGTCTGTTCTCCCATTAGCAAGCTGATTCATGCTCAAGTTTGTTATAGATACCCAGCTTCCCAGGAAGCTTTCCAATAAATTAGATGAGCTGGGGGCAGACTCCATCCACGTCTCTCATTATCTGGCCGGGCATTTATTCGACGACGTCGAGATTAAAGAAATTGCAATAGAACAGGATAGAATAATTGTATCTAAAGATATAGATTTCCATAATCACTTCGTATTAAAGGGCAGCCCTCCCAGAATACTCCTCCTAAAAGTCGGTAACATCTCCAACAAGGATTTATTGAACTTTATTGAACGGCATTATCCGGAAATTTCCAGCTTTTTTGAACAAGGCAGCAATATGATTGTGATGGATAGAGCAAGCATTGCAGTTTACAAATAATGCAAAACCTAATCTCTTACAGTGGCTGTTTTACCCAATCACCCTGTCCACCAACTCCTGCGCCTCGGCCTGCAGTTGCCGCAAATGCTCTTCTCCCTTGAAACTTTCGGCATAAATTTTATAAATATCCTCCGTCCCTGAAGGGCGGGCGGCAAACCAGCCGTTGGCGGTCACTGCCTTGAGGCCGCCGATGGGCGCGCCGTTGCCGGGGGCTTCGGTGAGGATGGCCTCGATCTTTTCGCCGGCCAGCTGTGAGGAAGTGACCTGGTCGGGCGACAACTTCTTGAGCTTGGCCTTCTGGGCGGCCGTGGCCGGCGCGTCGATGCGCCCGTAGGCCGGCTCGCCGAATTCGCGGGTGAACTCCCGGTAAATCTCGCCGGGATCCTTGCCGGCACGGGCCGTGATCTCGCCTGCCAGCAGGGCGGCGATGATGCCGTCCTTGTCGGTCGACCAGGCCTGGCCCTGCATGTCCAGGAAAGAAGCCCCGGCGCTTTCCTCCCCGCCGAAGCCGAGGGTGCCGTCGAACAGGCCGTCGACAAACCATTTGAAGCCGACGGGCACTTCGACCAGCGGGCGCCCCAGCCGGGCGGCCACCCGGTCGATCATCTGGCTGCTGACCAGCGTCTTGCCGATGCCGGTGCCGGGCTTCCAGTTGGGCCGGTGGCGGAACAGGTAGTCGATGGCTACCGCCAGGTAGTGGTTGGGCGGCATCAGGCCCGTGCTGCGGGTGACGATGCCGTGGCGGTCGTGGTCCGTGTCGCAGGCAAACGCCACGGGGAAGCGATCCTTCAGCTGCAGCAGGCGCTGCATGGCGTAAGGGGAGGAGGGGTCCATGCGGATTTTGCCGTCCCAGTCGAGCGACATGAACCGGAAGGTGGGGTCCACCTCTTCATCGACCACCGTGAGCTGGAGCCTGTAATCCTCCGCAATCCGGCCCCAGTAATGGACGCCGGCGCCGCCCAGCGGGTCCACGCCCATCCCGACGCCCGCCGAGCGGATGGCCTCCATATCTATCACCTGCCCCAGGCCGCGGACGTAGGCACCGAGGTAGTCGTAGCGGTGCGTTGTCGGCGCTTTGAGGGCCTGCGCCAGGGGCATGCGCTTCACGGCCCGCAGTCCGTCTTCCAGCAATTCGTTGGCTTTGGCTTCGATCCAGGCGGTCACTTCGCTCTCCGCCGGGCCGCCGTTGATCATATTGTATTTGAAGCCGCCGTCCTCGGGCGGGTTGTGGGAGGGGGTGATCACGATCCCGTCGGCCAGCCCCCGGGAACGGCCGCGGTTGTAAGCGAGGATGGCCTGGCTGACCGCCGGGGTGGGGGTGTACTCATCGCCGGCGGCGATCATCGTATCCACGCCGTTGCCGGCCAGCACCTCCAGGGCGGTAGCCTGGGCCGGCTCCGACAGGGCATGCGAGTCGATGCCTATAAACACCGGCCCTTTGATGCCTTGCTTTTCCCGGTACAGGCAGATGGCCTGCGTCGTGGCCAGGATGTGCTGCTCGTTGAAAGCCCGCTTCAGCGAGGAGCCCCGGTGGCCGGAAGTGCCGAAAGCGACGCGCTGCTCCGGCGCCGAAAGGTCGGGCTGTTCGGTAAAGTAAGCGGTGATGAGGCGCGGAATGTTAACCAGTTGGCCGGGGGCGGCGGTTTTGCCGGCCTGAGGGTGGATTGCCATGGATGTTGTATGTTTTGGTTTTTATGATCATGCTTCGAAGGCAGATTGTGACTCGGGAGGCGCTAAATATACTAATAAAAATGCTCGCTGCACCTTTCTATCCATTTGTTTCCATCGCAGTTATCTCTAGCTTTGCAATATGATCGAGATCGGAAAGTACCAAACCCTGAAGGCCGCCCGCCGTATCGCCCACGGCATGGCCCTGGTTGACGAGGAGGGCGACGACGTCCTGCTGCCGAAAAAATACGTGCCGGAAAGCCTCGCTCCGGGCGATGCCATAGAGGTATTCGTTTATACGGATTCCGAAGACTGGCCGGTGGCCACCACCCAGCGCCCGAAGGCCACCCTCGGGCAGTTCGCCTGCCTTCAGGTGAAAGAGGTGGCCTCTTTTGGCGCTTTCCTCGACTGGGGGCTGGACAAGGACCTGCTGGCCCCCTTCGCCGAGCAGGCCCGGAAGATGGAGCGCGGAAAGTCCTACCTCGTTTACTTGTTGCTCGACGAGCAAACCGACCGCCTCATCGCCTCCAGCAAGCTGGCCAGGTTCCTGGAAACTGAAAACATAAAGCTCGCAGAAGGGGAGGAGGTCGATCTGCTCATCGGCCCGGCTACGGATCTCGGATTCAACGCCATCATCAACCACCGCTACCGGGGCTTGCTGTACAAGAGCGAGCTGTTCAGGCCGCTTCAGCCCGGCGACCAGTGCAAAGGCTACGTCAAAACCATCCGCCCCGACAAAAAGATCGACCTCACCCTGCAAAAACCCGGTTACGCTCATGTGGAACCCAATGCCCGAAAAATCCTGCAGGTACTGGAAAAGAACAACGGATTCCTGGGCCTGCACGACAAGAGCGATCCGGCGGAAATCGCCGCCCGCCTGCAGATGAGCAAAAAGACGTTTAAAAAAGCGATCGGAGCATTGTATAAACAGCGGCTGATCAGAATTGAAGCGGATGGCGTATATTTGGTTCAGGGGTGACGCAGTGTCCCGAATCTGCCTGTCCTGCTATTCAGGAAAACCTGTTGCCGCAGGGCACACCACGGGACAAAATGGTTTTGGACCCAGAGAGCACTGAGGCCAACACAGAGTACCCAAAGTTTTTTCCATTGATAATCAGGTCTCTGCGTGGCACTGTGTCTTCCCTGCCTGCAAGGCCGCGCCTCGCGGCAGGCACACTTGCACTTGAATTGGCTGTCCCAAGGAGAGGGAGTTCCCGATGCCTTGCCGCCCTACCGCCCGCCGGCCACCACCAACCTCCCCCCTTTCACGGCCACCCCTTCCCGAAACACGCCATAAAAATACAAACCCGGCGCTACCCCCGAAAGCTCAATGCGAAACTCCCCGCCGCCCGCTCCCAGCACTTCCTCCAACACCACCTGCCCCAGCCCATTGTACAACATCACCCGCCCGGGCCGCCGCAGCGCCTGCTCAAAAACTACTTTGAAATAACCGGGCGCGGGGTTGGGAAAGACGTAAGCTTTTTGGCGGATAGGCGGCTCCTGCTCTTTAGTAGAGACAATCGGCTCGCAGGGCGGCTGTGGATTTTCTCCTTCCACCAGGGGGCCGAGACGGTAGTTGGGGAAGTGGGGCAGAGAGCGGCGGTGATTGAACGGTAGCTGTACGGCATGTTGTTCGAAATTGCAGGCCAGGCCGGGTTCGTCCGGGTTGTGGATGACGTGTAATACGTCGACGGTGGCAAAGGTGTTAATATATATTTTACAGTCAGGGGCAAGTTGAGCATTGTGAAACGTTGTCGGAAATGGGGACTGAAACCCGTCGTAGATACCAACGATTTCACCGGATGAAAAAATATCTTCGGCTTCCAGGTCAAATTGAAAGAGAGTATCCTTTGCAGAAACATAGAGATATCGGGAATTGGGAGAGACTGCTACACCACTGCCTAAGCCTTCGCTGTCAATGGGTAAGTGTTTGAAATTACTTAGGACTCCATTTTGTCGGTCAAAATCAAATAAAAACACCCCATCCTGGGGGCTATATCGAATATATTTCGTAGCATCTGGTGAAAAAACGGCTTGCCCGCTTCTTGAACCGTTATAACTTGATGCTAATCCTATGGTTTGTTCAAAAGGGCCAATTAATTCTGATTCCCTAAAAAGAATAGAATAATATTTATTAGCAGTATCCCCCCCTGTAATTAGCCACCAATCTTTTCCATTAGTATGTTTGGCGGCTGTAAGCTGTCCCGCCACCATTTTCTCATTGATTATTGGAATGTTTTTTTGAATAGTTCTCCTTTTGCCAGCCTGAAAATCAGCAACGACTAGCGCATAATATAAGGTATCAATACTTACCTCTAAATTTACCTGATTCTCAAACCGCATCCACTTATAAACTAAATAATACAAACTATCATTGGATGGAACCGGTAAAATAATTGCACTTTGGGTTCCTCCTGGATAGCCTCTTTCACAATAAATATCATGTATCTCTCCGAGGTTAATGCTATCTCCATTTGGCATCAATTGATGTGTCCAGTCCGCGATAGAACAGCCATTTGTGTAAAACAATAAATTACCTAAAGAATCACTAATCGTAGCATTTGTTGCACTAAGGCTTATACTTATAGGTTCATAGGAACTTGTTGGAGGTGCCTGATTGAAATCCAGTATAACTCCTTCTATCCCAGGGTAAGCAGATGTCGCATTGCTATTATACCCAAACATCCACACATAATCATGTTTCTGCCCAAAAACCAAAAGAGGAAAACCTAATAAAAAAAGTATAACACCTGTTTTTTTCAGCTTATTCTTCATATCAATTAAA
>JAGFJD010000137.1 GCA_024102975.1 Phaeodactylibacter sp.
GTTGATTGGTTGATTTGTTGCCCGTCTTCGCTGAGGCTCAGCCGGGTAAAATTTGTTGATTTGTTGATTCGGGCTTTACCGGGCCCATAAACATTCGATAAAAACTCCGCAAACGCTAAAATATGAACTGGAAAAAGACATTGCTCATCTGCATTTTCATCCTTCTCGTGGCGGGAGGGGTAACGGCCTTTATCTTCATGACCGAACCCACCGCTGAGCGCGAAGGGGCGACCCGGGAAACCGCCATGCTCGTAGAAGTCACGGCGGCGGAGCGGGGCGACTTTCGGCCCACCATCGTCACGACGGGCACCGTACAGCCGGCGGAGGACGTCATCCTGAGCCCCCGGGTCAGCGGCATGATCATCCGGCGGTCGCCCGATTTTGTTCCCGGCGGGTTCGTCCGTAAGGGGCAAACGCTGCTGCAGATCGACCCTGCCGATTACCGGAACACCCTGGAGTTACGGAAAAGTGATCTTCGGCAGGCGCTGGCCGACCTGAGGATAGAAGAAGGCCGGCAGGATGTGGCGCGCCAGGATTACCAGTTCCTTGGCGATACCCTGTCGGAAGAAAATGAAGCCCTTGTGTTGAGGGCGCCTCAGCTCGAGGCCGTAAAGGCGAGAGTCGAAGCAGCCGAGGCCGCGGCCCGCCAGGCGGAGTTGCAACTGGAGCGCACGGCGATCAAAGCGCCTTTCAACGCCCACATCCTCAGCCGCAACGCCAACCTCGGGTCTCAGGTAGCTCCCGGCGACAACCTCGGCCGCCTGGTGGGCGTCGACGAATACTGGGTGGTGGCCACCGTGCCCCTCTCCCACCTGCGCTGGCTTGCCTTCCCGGACGGAAGCCGAAAGAAAGGGGCAGAAGTAAAGATCAGAAGCCGCACCGCCTGGCCCGAAGGGCAATACCGGACGGGCTACCTCTACAAACTGATGGGCGCCCTCGAGGGCCAGACCCGCCTGGCGCGGGTGCTGGTGAGGGTCCCCGGCCCGCTCGCCTACCAGGACGATTCCACACCTTCTCTGATCATCGGCTCTTTCGTGGAAGCCAGTGTACAGGCCAAAGAAATAGAAGATATCGTCCGCCTTAACCGCGATTACGTCCGGGAAGATGAAACCGTATGGGTCATGGAGGAGGGCAAGCTGCGCATTCAGGAGGTAGACATTGCCTTTCAGGATGCAAAGTACGCCTACATCAGCAACGGGTTGAGTGAAGATAGCCAGATTGTTACCACCAACCTGAGCACCGTCGCCGACGGCGCCCCCCTCCGCCTTTCGGAACCGGAAAGGGGCTCCGGGCAGGACACCATTCAAACCACCGCACAGCAAAATCAATCCCTGTAAATGAGCAACTCCGATAAAGAACAGAAAAAAGGCTGGACGGGCCCGATCGAATACATGGCGCGCAACTCCATCGCCGCCAATTTACTCATGATCCTCTTCATCGGCGGAGGGCTGTGGACGATGTATACCATTCAAAAGGAGGTTTTTCCACAGTTTCAGCTGGACATTGTCGAGGTGAGCGTCGTCTATCCGGGGGCGGCGCCGGCGGAAGTGGAACAGGGCATCCTGTTGCCGGTAGAGGAAGCCGTTCGCGGGGTGCAAGGTATCAAAGAGGTTACTTCTACCGCCAATGAAGGGTCGGGTAATGTGATGATCGAACTGGTTACCGGCGCCGAAAGGATGAAGGTATTTCAGGATATCGACCAGGCGGTCAACCGGATACGCACCTTTCCGGATGACATCGAAGAGCCGGAGGTCCGCCTTCAGGCGCAACAGCGCGATGTCATGGAAGTCGGCCTCTACGGCGATGCAGACATCTGGACGCTGCGAAAGCTGGCCGAACGGCTGCGCGACCGCATGCTGGGCAGTGGCGAGATCACCCAGGTGGAGATCGGCAACGTCCCCGATTATGTGACCCATGTGGAGATCCCGCGCCACCGGTTGCGGGAATACAACCTCACCCTGGGGCAGGTGGCGGATCTCATCCGCCGGTCGAGTGAAGACGTGCCGGCCGGCGCCGTGGAAACCCGGCGCGGCGAGATCCTCCTGCGCATGAAAGAGCGCAAGCAGTGGGCGGAGGAGTTCGGCAACATCGATATTGTCACCTCCCCATCCGGCGCCAAAGTCAAACTGCGGGACCTGGCAGATATTACCGACGGCTTTGAAGAGACGGGCTTCCACGCCCAGTTCAACCAGCAACCCTCCGTCGAACTGCAGATCTTCCGGATCGGCAACCAGTCGCCCCTCGATATAGCCACCTCCGTTCAGCGTATTCTCGACGATTTCCAGGCCTCCCTCCCCCCCGGCGTGCAGTACCGGATCGACAGCAACCGGGCGGAGGACTACCGGGAGCGGATGTCCCTGCTCACCGAGAACGGCCTGCTCGCCATTGTGATCGTTCTGTTTATCCTGGCGGTTTTCCTCGAATTCCGGCTGGCCTTCTGGGTCATGATGGGTATGGCCATCTCCTTCATCGGCGGCATGGTTTTCCTGCCGATGATCGGCGTGAGCATCAATATGATCTCGATGTTCGGCTTTCTGGTCGTGCTGGGTATTGTGGTGGATGACGCCATCGTGGTTGGAGAGAACATATACGAATACCGGCAGCAGGGCATGAGTTATATGGAAGCGGCCATCGCCGGGGCCAAGGACATATCCCGGCCGGTCACCTTCAGCATCCTTACCAACATAATCGCTTTTGTGCCGCTGCTGTTCATTCCCGGCACGACCGGTAAATTCTGGTGGCCGCTGCCGGCGGTGGTCATTACCGTACTGGCCGTTTCCCTGTTCGAGGCCCTGTTCATCCTGCCGGCCCACCTGGGGCACAGTTCAGAAAACAAAAATTCCTCCCGGGTTTGGCGTTATCTGAAAAGCCGGCAGCAAGCCTTCGCCCAACGTTTTCAGCAGTTCATCGACAAACGCTACCGCCCCTTCCTGGAGCTTTGCCTCCGCCACCGGTACATCACCCTCAGCACGGCCATTGCCCTGCTGGTGATCGTCGGCGGTTATGGCTACAGCGATCATATGGGCATCATCATGATGCCGGAGGTGTCGGCCGACGAGATCGAGGCCGGCGTGTCCCTGCCGGTGGGCACCACTACGGATCAGGCCGCCAGGGTGGCCAATGAGATCACCACGTCCACCCACCGCATGTTTGAGGAGCACAACCTGTTCGAGGTGGCCGAAGGGATCAAGACCAACGTGCGCGGCCAGAACTTCATCGACGTGGAGATCGTCATGAAGCCGCCCGGAGAGCGCGACATGACCGCCCAGGACGTCATCGAGCTCTGGCGGGACGAGATCGGCGACATCGAGGGCGTAGACCAGATCACCTTCGAGGCCGAGCGGGGCCCCGGCGGCTGGCAGCAGGACATCAGCGTCGACCTCAGCCATTCCGACATCGCCGTGCTGGAAAAGGCCAGCCAGGCCTTCTTCGAACGGATGGAGTCGTACGAGGCCACCCGCGACGTCAACGACAACTACAACAAAGGCAAACCCCAGTTCGACTTCAACCTCCTCCCCGAAGGGCGCGCCCTGGGGCTGACGTCCAACGACGTGGGCCGGCAGGTGCGCGACGCCTTCTTCGGCGCCCTCGCCATGCGCCAGCTGCGGGGCACCAACGAGATCGAGGTGCGCGTAAAGCTGCCCGAAGAGGAGCGCAAAGACCTGCACAACCTGGAAGACCTGGTGATCCGGACGCCCGCCGGCGCCCAGGTGCCGCTCCTGGACGTAGTGAGCGTAGGCCGGGGCGAGGCTTTTACAACCATCAACCGCCGGGACGGCCGCCGGGTGGTCACCGTGGGTATGGATGTGGAGCCGAAGAATGCCGTCACTCGGGTGCTGGAATCGATCCGGCAGGAAGAGCTGCCGCGGCTGCGGGCCAACTTTCCGGGTATCACCTGGAGCTTCCAGGGCAGCCAGGCGGAGATGCGGGAGTCTACCCAGGCCCTCTGGGGCGGCTTTGCGATCGCCATGCTGGTCATTTATGCCCTGCTGGCCGTTGCCTTCAGCAACTACCTGCAGCCACTGATCGTCATGGCGGCCATCCCCTTCGGCATCGTCGGGGCGGTGATCGGCCACATCCTGCTGGGCTACGACCTGTCGCTGATCAGCCTCATGGGCGTGATCGCCTTGTCGGGGGTAGTGGTCAACGACTCCCTCATCATGATCGATTTCGCCAATAAGAAACGAGGCAACCGATCGGCCTTCGACGCCATCCACGAGGCCGGCGTCCGCCGTTTCCGGCCCATCATCCTGACCACGCTGACCACTTTCGGCGGCCTGACGCCCATCATCCTGGAAACCTCCCGGCAGGCTTACTATCTCATCCCGATGGCCATCTCCCTCGGCTTCGGGATCGTCTTTGCCACATCGATCATTCTGGTGATCGTGCCGTGCCTGTATATGGCGCTGGAAGATGTGGTGAAGGTGGTGAGTGGCGAGGCGCCGGTGAGTGCGGAGGCAGCCGGAGGGTAGAACAATGATGAGCCCGGGGCCGGGGTGTCCTTTCCTCGAAATGGCCCAGAGCAATGGAAATGCTCACTATGGCCACTTCAAACCAGAGGGAATGGGTTGACCACATGTTTTTTGGCGAGGTGAGATGACACCTTTTTGCCCCTTGATCGGCAGGAATAACTCTTGTCGATAGGAAAACGGGCCAAAAAGATGTCACCTCACGCTAAACACATACGCCAGATCTGGAAGATCTAACAGGCTCTTAAGACAGCCAAAGAGCGCGCCCTTTAAAGATAAAATTGAATCTCAAGGTTTTCAAATTTTTTCTTCTTGTAAGACGGAAAACCGTACAATGGAGTACAGTTGCCAGTAGCCATTAGAGAAAGTAAACCGGAATATTCCCGGTTTAAGAAATGACAGGAGCTGCCCGGAATTCAATCCGGGGCAGCTCCTGCTGTTTCTAAAGATCAAAGGCTATTCCAACCATCATTTGCATTCATCGACAAGATTCTCGAAATCAGCCGTAACTTCACCATTGGCATTTACCGTAAAGGGAGCCGTACCGAAAATACGGAACTGTATGCCTCCCTGCCCGACAAAATGATACCGGTTGACGACCGTCTCCGTATAGGCCCCGTTGGGGTTATCCCAATGAAAAGCAGTCAGTCCGGTCGCCCTGAAACGGGTGCCGGCCGTTTCTCCGTACATCGATCCGCCCTGGGGTTGAAAATGGGCCATGGTCATGAGCCCGTCCCGATTGAAATGGAAAACAGCATGAATTACAATATCACCGGCCGGCTGTATACCGAACGAACATCACAATAGCGCAAGCCCCATCCCTCACCTTCCCGGATAACCCTCCACTTCCGGCAATACCACCTTACTCACCATCAACCCCGACGTATCCGTCAGGGTATGCATAAAGGCGATGATGTCCGCCTTTTCCCGTTCCGTCAGGTTGAGGGGGTCGGGAGGCAAGGTCTGGTGGGGGATATCGAGGCCCATGCCGGCGCCGCCGCCGCGGTTGTAGAATTCCATCACCTCTTCCAGGGTATTGAACGAGCCGTTGTGCATATAGGGAGCGGTCAGGGCGACGTTGCGGACGGTGACGGTCTTGAAGGAGTTCAGGTAGTGGGGGCGGGCGTCTTTGCGCACGCCGTTCTCCGCCCGGCCGGGGTCGGGGTCGAACTGGGGGTTGAGGGTATCGAAGCCGAGGGTGACGCCCAGGACCTCCGATTCCGTTTCGGTATAAAAGGGGGGGACGGCGCCGTTGAAGGCGGGCGCGAAGTGGCAGGTGCCGCAGGCGGCCTTGCCCATGAACAGGTTGAAGCCGCGGGCCGCCGCCTCCGGGTAAGCGGAGATCTCATTGCGGACATAGCGGTCGAATTCGCTGTTGAAGGACCTCAGCGTATTGACGTACGCGGCCAGGGCGTTGCTGATGGACCGGCGGTAGATATCTTCCTTGCCGATCCCACCGTAGGCCTCTTCGAACAGCCGGCTATAAGTGGGGCTCTGCCTCAGCTTGTCGGCGATCGCATAAAAATCGGTATTGAACTCGAGGGTATCGTCCACCACATGGGCAACCTGGCGTTCGAGGGTGACCTCCCGCATGTCCCAGAAGAAACGGGAAGCGAAAGTGGCGTCGATCAGTGTGGGAGAATTGCGGCGGGTAAACTTTCCGGGAATATTGGTTTTGCTCTTTGCCAGCCCGTCGGCAAACGCCAGGGCGGGGTCGTGGCAGGTAGCGCACGACATTTCCCCATTGCCGGAAAGGAGGGGGTCGTAGAACAGGGCCTTGCCCAGGGCGATGCTCGCCGGGTTGTCGAGCGGCAGATAGGAAAGCTCCGAGTAAAAATAAGTGTCCAGGAAATCTTCATCGAACAGGTTGCGGGCCTGATAATTCTGGGCATGGTACGACATCTTGCCGGTTTCAATGCCATTGAGCTGTTGAAAATCGAGCAGGTTTTCATAGAGCGGGTTGGCGGCCTGCTTGAGAAAGGCCAGGCGGCTGAAGGAGTCAAAGTCCTGATTGGCATCCAGCAGGTAGTAAGCGCGGCGGAACAGCCGCTCCACTTCCTGGTATTTACTCCTGGCTTTGGGTTTCACGCTCTCTTCAAAGAGCAGGAAGGCCTGTTCCATACTCAGTATGCTGGCAATAGCCTCGGGGATGGCATTGCCCGAACCGGGCGTATCGAAGCCGGTGAGCCCCAGGGTGAAAACGCGGACGATGCCCGAACGGAGGGCCTCGATAACCTGGGCATCGGAAAGGGGGAGCGGGAGGTGGACCTGCGCGATGAAATCGGCCCTCCGCTTCAGGCCGGCCGCCAGCTTTTCGATATGATCCTGACGCTCCACCGCCTCCTCGCTGAAAACCAGCTCATCCAGCGCCTGCAGGCCATTGGGAGGCACGATGTCGCCGTTGGCGTCCTCCTTATCCACCTTGGGCAGGGGCGCTCCATTGATGTGCAGGTAATTGTAATAGGGTTTACTGTAATCGAACAGGAATTCGACGCGCTTGTAGGCCATCCTTGTTTCGGCCAGTTGCTGCCGGAGCAGGGCCAGGTCGAGCGGGTTGTCCGCGGCTTCTATCAGTTTGTCCACCTCTTCCCGAAACCGGTGAAAGTCGGCGGCGTAAGCTTCGGCGATCTTCCCTGCGGCCGTGTCCCGTAACCTCTCCTCAGAAGGAGAATGCAGCCCCATCGCACCGAAAAGCCCCACAATAAAAAAGAAGGTTATCAGTGTTTTCATGGCCAATCAGTTGTCCTGCAAAGTTAACGATGCAGCAGGACATATCCATTTTTTTGCGCTGTTGTGACGCGAAAGTTACATGTCGGCACGGGCTTTTTTTATCCCTTCAAAACCCTTAACTTATCCCCATGATCGAATTCTACCTGAACAGCCGGAAAATACGCACCGGCGCCCCTCCCGGCGGCGCCCTGCTCGACTTCATCCGCCGGGATCAGGGCCTGACGGGCACGAAGCTCGTCTGCAAGGAAGGGGAATGCGCCGCCTGCGTGGTGCTGGCGGGCACGTTGAAGAACGGCCGCATGCACTATCAGAACATGTGCTCCTGCATTATGCCGCTGGCCAATGCCCACGGCCGGCACATCGTCACCATCGAGGGCCTCAACGGGGAAGCGCTTACGCCCGTGCAGCAGGCGATCGTCGACTGCCACGGCAGCCAGTGCGGGTTCTGCACGCCCGGATTTGTCGTCTCCCTGTCGGGCGCCCTGCTCGGCGGCCGGCGGCCGGATTATACGCGGTTGATCCGGGCGATTGATGGGAACATCTGCCGCTGTACCGGATACAAGTCGATAGAAAGGGCGGTAGAACGCATCGCCGATGAACTGCCAAAAGAAGATTATGGCCTGGAAACGCTGATCCGGGAAGGTTATCTGCCCGCCTACTTCCGGGACATGGCGGAGAGGCTGGCCGCCCTTGCCGATCCGGCGGATACCGGCCTGCCAGAAGAGGAGCCCGCGGGCGCCGCCCCCCTCTTCCTGGGCGGGGGCACCGACCTGATGGTACAGGCGCCGGGGAAGGTAAAGGACAGCCCTGTCCTCTCCGTTTTCCGCCAGGCGGCGCTGAAAGGTGTACGGGAAGAAAACGGCCGCTGCATCATCGGCGCGGCCACCACCGCCACCGAGCTGGAGGAGTCGGAAATATTTCAGTCCGTCCTCAACCCGGAAGATGGGTTCTTCCACCTGCTCTCCTCCACTCCCATCCGCAACATGTCGACTGTGGGCGGCAACCTGATCAACGCCTCCCCCATCGGCGATTTCACCATCCTGTTCCTGGCGCTGGACAGCCGCGTCCGCCTGCAGGACGGCCTTGAGGAACGGGCGCTGCCGCTGAAGGAGTTCTACCTGGGCTACAAAAAACTGGCCCGCCGCCCGGAGGAGTTCCTGGCGGCCATCGAATTCGACCTACCCAAACCCGGCCAGTTCTTCAGTTTCGAAAAGGTGAGCGCCCGCCGCAACCTCGACATCGCTTCGGTGAATACCGCCGCCTTGCTCGAGGCCGACGAACGAAATGTACTGCAAACCGCACACCTCTCCGCCGGCGGCGTGGGGCCTGTTCCCATGTACCTGCACCAAACCGCCGCACTCCTGCGGGGCAAAGTGCTGGACGAACAACTTCTGAAGGAAGCCCTGGCGGCCCTGCAGGAGGAGATCTCCCCCATCAGCGACGCCCGCGGCTCGGCGGACTACAAACGGTTGCTGCTGCGGCAGTTGATGCTGGCACACTTCCACAAGGCCGCGCCGGACAGGATTGATATTATGAACTTTTGTGGCTACAAGCCCAGCAGATCATGAACAAGAAAACCACTCCAACCCGAGCTGACTCCTTTTCCGGCCATCTGGACGCCGCCAACCACGTCCGCGGCCAGTCTATTTACGTGGATGACCTTCCGGAGTACGCCGGCACCCTCTACGGCCGCGCATTCCCTTCCCCCGTCGCTCACGGCCGCATCCGGCGCCTTAGCCTCGGGGCGGCCGAGCAACTGGAGGGAGTTGTGCGGATCTTCACCGCCCGGGACGTCCCCGGCGAGAACCAGGTCGGCAATATCGTGCCGGACGAGCCCCTGCTGGCGGAGCGGGAAGTGCACTACCTCGGCCAGCCCATGGCGTTGATCGTAGCGGACAGTATGGAGGCCGCCGAACAGGCGGCGGAGTTGATCCAGGTGGACATCGAAGAGCTGCCCGCCATCACCGATGCCCGGGAGGCCTTCCGGAGGGGGCAGTTGCTGGCCGGCTCCCGCAAGTTCGAGATGGGCGATGTAGAGGCTGCTTTCGCCCAATGCGAGCACGTCTTTGAAGGCACGGCCCATACCGGCGGCCAGGAGCACGTCTACCTGGAGCCGCAGGGCGCCTACGCCGTGCCCCGGGAAGGCAAGGTATTCATTCACAGCTCCACGCAGGGGCCCACCCAGGTGCAGCGGGCGGCGGCGCGGGTGCTGGGGCTGTCCATGAACCAGGTGGAGGTGGACGTGGCCCGCATCGGCGGCGGCTTCGGCGGCAAGGAGGACCAGGCCTCCGCCTGGGGGGCTATGGCGGCCCTGGCGGCCCACCTTCTGAACAAACCGGTGAAGTACATCCTCAGCCGCCACGAAGACCTGCTGATGACCGGCAAGCGCCACCCCTACGACAGCGACTACCGCATCGGCCTGGATGAAAACCTGAACATACTGGCCTACGAGGCGACGTTCTACCAGAACGGGGGCGCCGCTGCCGACCTCTCCCCCGCCGTCCTGGAGCGCACCCTTTTTCACGCCACCAACAGCTACTACGTGCCCAACGCCCGCCTGACGGCCCACTGCTGCAAGACCAACATTGCCCCGAGCACCGCCTTCCGCGGCTTCGGCGGCCCGCAGGGTATGTTCGTCATCGAAGCGGCCATCCACCACGCCGCCCGCATGCTGGAGGTGGCGCCTATGGAGATCCAGGAAAAGAACCTGCTGCGGGACGGCCAGGTATTTCCCTACGGCCAGGTGGTAAGGGAAAGTGAAGCCCGCCCTTGCTGGATAGAGAATATCGAAAGGAACGACATCCGGGGGCTACAGAAGGAAGTCCGGCGGTACAATGCCGAAAACCGCCTCAGCAAAAGAGGGCTCCACCTGATGCCCGTCTGCTTTGGCATTTCCTTCACCAACACCATGATGAACCACGCCCGCGCCCTGGTGCACGTATACAGCGACGGCAGCGTCGGCATCAGCACCGGCGCCGTGGAGATGGGCCAGGGCGCCAATACGAAAATGGTGCAGGTGGCCGCCCGCGAATTCGGCCTGCGGCTCGGCCAGGTCCGGATAGAAACCACCAATACCACCCGGGTGGCCAACACCTCTCCTTCGGCGGCCAGCGCCACCTCCGACCTCAACGGCAAAGCCCTGCAGAATGCCTGCGGGCAGATCCGCCAGCGCCTTATTCAACTCATCCGCCAGGAATTGAGGCTTTACGGTTCAGAAGAAGTCCAACTCCTGGACAATGCCGTGTTCGTGAATGGCCAGCGGCAGGATATGGAGTGGAAAGGCCTGATACAACTGGCCTTCACCCGCCGCATCAACCTGAGCGCTAAGGGGCACTACGCCACCCCAAAGATCAGTTTCGACAAGGAAAAGGAAAAAGGCCACCCCTTCGCCTATCACGTATTCGGCGCCGCCGCCCTGCTCTGCACCGTCGATTGCCTGCGGGGCATCTACACCATCGACGCCGTGCACATTGTCCACGACTTCGGCAGCAGTATGAACGTGGGCGTGGACCTCGGCCAGGTAGAAGGCGGCCTGGCTCAGGGCATCGGCTGGATGACCATGGAAAACCTGCAGCACAGCACGGAGGGCAGGCTGTTGTCGCAAACCCTTTCCAACTATAAAATACCGGACATTTATTCCGTGCCCAAAGCGGTTAGCGTTCATTTTCTGGGCAGCGAGGGCAGCGATTTTGCCATCTACAAAAGCAAAACCACCGGCGAACCGCCCCTGATGTACGGCATCGGCGCCTATTTCGCCTTGTATGACGCCATCCTGGCTTTCAATCCGGAAGCGCCGCTGCTGTATCACGCGCCGATGACGCCGGAAAGGGTGCTGGGGTTATTGTATGGGTAATATTGTTTGATTGTTATATTGCTATATTGTTTGATTGTTATATTGCTTGATTGCCAGGAGCCGCCTGAAAGCAGCCCCAACCATATAACAATCCAGCATTATAACACTCCAACAATTAAGCCATCCAATCATCCCCCCGACAGGCCCCAAGATCCTCATCCGAAACAAAAGCATTTGACCAACTGGGCCTTCCCAAACATGAAAACCTGGCGCTTCATCCACGACAGCCTCCAGAAAGGCCAACCCGTCCTGTTCCTTTATGTCGTCGACAGCCGGGGCAGCTCTCCCGGCAGGAAGTGAATTTGCCCTACTCCCGCAAAAATTCCAGTTCATCCTTAACCGACAGCCGGGCGACGACCGAAGGAAGGGCACGGCCCTTATCGTCACGGCGGTGCCGGGACACGTAATCCACCCGCTCGACCACATCCGAACTGATGGCGCCGAAGTTATCGGGGTAATAGCCCTCCCGCAGGTCGGCGGCAATGGCCACCAGAGGTTTGCCGAGGCCGCTGATCAGTTCGCGGCAGTATTTGTCCTGCACCAGGCGGATGGCCACCTGGCCATGCTCAGACAGGATACTGTTGGGCAGGTTGCGGCCCCGTTCGTAGAGCACCGTCAGGGGGCGGAGGTGGTAGATGAGGAGGGTTTCGATCCGGGGGTGGAGGTGAACGACGTAGCGCCGCAGCATGTCAATGGAATTGACCAGGATCTCCAAACCGAGCGCGTTATCGGTGTCTTTCAGCTGGCGAATACGCCCGGCCGCCCGGGGGTTGGTGGCATCGCAGCCAATACTCCATACGGTATCCGTAGGGTATAAGATCAGGCCTCCGTTGCGGAGGGTGTCAAGGGCTTTGTCGAGATCGTAGTTTTGAACCATAATAGCCCTTCCATTTGTAGAAGTAGTCATACGCATTGGGTTTATACCATTTTACAACCAATGATGCGGGCTTGAGTCAATAAAGGATAAAGGCTATGAGTAGTTTTGGGACGTACGTTTGTTTTTACTGAAGACTTCGCGAGGGATCATGACCGGGGGTTGGTAAAGCTTCTGTCACAAAAACTACCAACCCCCAAATTAAAAATTCAAAAGGCCAGGTATTGAAAAACAATATTTATCTTGACCCTATTATCTTGGCAACACAATCAATAGAACTGAAAAACGGCCTTTCTATTGTTCAGAAAGCCGGGAATTTCAAAAAACGACACCTTTGAGGCTTTTATTACGCACTGTCATCACTTTGGGAACACTACTGGCTGTGCTTTCCCTGCGCGCAGCCCACATCATTGGAGGCGAGATCACCTACGAATGCCTGGGCTGGACGAACGGCGACCCCAACTCCGGCAGCCGCTCCTACCAGTTCTACATGAATATCTACCGGGATTGCCAGGGGGGCGGCGCTCCTTTCGACGCGCCTCCGCCCAATGCGCCTTATCCGGCCACCATCACCATTTTCCGCACCGATTTATCCGAGGATTTCATGAGCTTCCAGGCAGGTTTTCCGGATGTGGAATTCATTGACCCGGACCCCGGCAACCCCTGCGTGATCGTCCCCGATAATGTTTGTGTACAGCGGGGGGTGTATACCTTTCCCATTGTCGACCTGCCCGTCTCCGAGCACAGTTACTTCATCGTTTATCAGCGGTGCTGCCGCAATAATACCATTACCAACATCACCGCGCCGGAAAGCTCCGGGGCCACCTACTATATAGAGCTGACGCCGGCAGCCCAGAGTGTATGTAACAACAGCCCTACTTACGACGGCTTTCCACCGATCGTCCTTTGCGCCAATGAGCCTTTCGAATACAGCCATGCCGCTTCTGACTCCGAAGGCGACCAGTTGGTTTACGAGTTCTGCACGCCTTTCCTGGGGGGCGGCCTCAACTTCGACAACCCCACTGCTGTCGACGGCGTAGCCCCCGACCCGGACGCGCCGCCGCCCTATACGCCGGTCAACTTTGTAGCGCCCTTCTATAGCGCCCTCGGCCCACTGGGTATCGGCGCCGACATCAACATCGACGTCAACACCGGCCTGATCACCGGAACGCCCAATGCGCAGGGGCAGTTTGTGGTGGGCGTCTGTGTAAAAGAATACCGCAACGGGCAACTGCTGAGCATCGTGCGCCGGGATTTCCAGTTCAACGTCACCAGTTGTGACCCGACGGTGGTGGCCGATATCCGGGAGGAGGACATCATCAACGGCCAGGAATTCCTCATCACCTCCTGTGGGGAAACCCAGGTCAACATTTTCAACCAGAGCTACCAACAGGACCGCATCGACCAATGGTTCTGGAGGTTCGGGCTGGGCGACAGAGACACCACCATCAGCACCTGGCACGCGGCCCTCAATTTTCCCGGCATCGGGGAATACGAGGGGCAGCTGTATCTCAACCCCGGGACCGACTGCGGCGATACGGCCCGGATCCGGGTGAGGATATTCCCCGAGATAAAAGCCGATTTCGAGTATGAATACGATACCTGTGTTGCCGGGCCAGCTGCGTTTACGGACCTCTCCTCTTCCGGCACCGGAGGCATCAGCAACTGGAACTGGGACTTTGGCGACGGCGGCGGCTCCAGCAACCAAAACCCCCGGTACATTTATTCCGAACCGGGAGACAAGCTCGTCCGCCTCCGGGTAACGGACAACAACGGCTGCCGGGACTCCATCAGCAAACCGATCGCTTACTTTCCCGCACCGGCCCTGCTGATCGTTTCTCCCAGTGCCTTCACCGGCTGTGCGCCGGGCAGTATTTTCTTCGACAACCTCTCTACCCCGGTCGATGAAAGTTATGAGGTGCAATGGGACTTCGGCGAGGGCGGCGGGTCTACCGAGATCAGCCCGGAATACACCTTCACCCGGGAAGGAACGTTCACCGTTACGCTCGACATCACCTCCCCCATCGGTTGCCAGACGGATACGGCCTTTACGAACCTCATCACCATAGAACCATCGCCGGTGGCCGATTTCACTTATTCCCCCGAGGAGCCAGACAACTTCAACCCGGAAGTACAGTTCACCGACCGGTCAAGCGGCGCCGGGAAGTGGTTCTGGGAACTGGAAGGGGCCGCTTATTTCACCCAGCAAAACCCCACGTACAAGTTTCAGGATACCGGCCGGCAGGAAGTCCGCCTGATCGTCACCCACCCCAGTGGTTGCCAGGATACGGCCGTCCAGGTCATTGACATCGTCCCGAAAGTCACCTATTTCCTGCCCAACGCCTTTTCCCCCAACGACGATTCGGTCAATGACGTTTTCATTGGGAAAGGCTACCTTGAAGGCATCCGCGAGTTTGAACTGAGCATCTGGAACCGCTGGGGAGAAATGATCTTTCGCAGCACCGACCCCCTTCTGGGCTGGAACGGCCGAAAAAACAACACCGGCAAGCCGGCGCCGGCAGGCGTATACCTCTGCCTGGCCCGCTATACCAGCCCACGGGGAGAACCCTTAGAGGTAAAAGGCTTTGCCACGCTGATACGGTAGAGGGGACGGGGAGCGTTAGTAAGGAGTGAATGAATGAATGAATGAATGATTGAATGAATGAAAAAAATAACCATAATACTCGGAATACTCCTTGCCACGGGAGTTGTTGTTCACGCCAGGCATATCATTGGCGGTGTAATGACCTATGAATGCCTGGGCAACGGGCTTTATGAATTCACCCTTAAAGTATATCGGGACTGCAACTGCACGGAATGCGCCGACTTCGACGAGATCGCCTACATCGCGGTATACAACTGCTCGGGCAACGGCTGCGATGACGAGCGCCAGAACTTCCCCTTTCTGCAGATCAACGCCCAGCTTCTTTCTGTTATCAGTGTAGATGAACCGGACTATCCCTGCCTCATCCCTCCTGATGTATGTGTGCAGGAAGGGCTCTACCGCTTTCAGGCTACGCTTCCCCCCTCCAGTGAGAGTTACCATATTTCATACCAGCGCTGCTGCCGCAATGTGACGATCAGCAACATTTTCGACCCGGAAAATACCGGGGCGACCCATTCCATAGAGATCACGCCGCGGGCACAGGAGCTGTGCAACGACAGCCCGGTGTTCAACGAATTTCCCCCCACCATCATCTGCGCCGGCTCTCCGCTGGAATTCGACCATTCGGCCACCGACCCTGATGGCGACCAGCTCGTCTACAGCTTCTGCCCGCCTCTGCAGGGCGGAGGGCCGATCACCGACAATCCCAACCTGTACAATACCTGCGTCGGGGCCCGCCCCATTCCGGCCTGTCCGCCGCCCTATGACCCTGTCTCCTTTCTGGCGCCCAATTACACCATCCTGCAGCCGATGGGCGGCAACCCGCCGATCAGTATCGACGCCAACACCGGACTGATCACCGGAACGCCGACCGCTCAGGGGCAGTTCGTAGTAGGAGTTTGCGTGGAAGAATACCGCAACGGAGAGCTGCTAAGCCGGGTATTTCGGGACTTTCAGTTCAATGTGGCCCCCTGCGACCCCACTGTGGTGGCGCAGATCGCTTCCGATGAGGTGGTCAACAACCAGGAATATGTCGTCGTCTCCTGTGGGGAAAATACCGTTCAATTCCAGAATGAAAGCTTCCAGCAGATCCATATCGACAACTGGAGCTGGGCCTTTGACATTGAAGGGCAGCTGCAGAGCTTCGGCGAATGGGAGCCCTCCATCACTTTCCCCGACACGGGCACCTACCTCGGCAAACTGATCCTCAACCCGAATACTGCTTGCGGGGACACCGCCGACATAAGGGTGCAGATCTTCCCAGAGATCGAGGCCGGGTTCAGTTTTGAATACGACACCTGCACGGCCGGGCCGACGGTGTTCACCGACGAGTCCTTCTCCGGCAGCGGCCAGCTAACCGCCTGGAACTGGGCCTTCGGCGATGGGCAGGGCTCCGCCGAGCAGAGCCCTCTGCACATCTACCAGTCCCCCGGCAACTTCCCCGTCACCCTGGAAGTAACCGACATCAATGGCTGTCAGGATGCCCTGACCCAGCCTCTGCCCTATTTCCCGGTCCCGGAGCTGATCGTCGTGGCGCCCAGCGCCTTTACCGGCTGTGCGCCGGCCAGTATCTTTTTCAACAACCTCTCCTTCCCCATCAGCGAGGCCTATGACATATTCTGGGAATTCGGCGACGGGGGCGCCGATACCGTCATCAGCCCAACCTATATTTATGAGGCTCCCGGCACGTACACCGTCAGCCTGGACATCGTTTCCCCCCTGGATTGCCAGACGGACACCACTTTCACCAACCTCATCACGGTGCTGCCGTCTCCGGTGGCGGGCTTTTCCTTTTCTCCTGAACAACCGAGCAATATAGAGCCCACCGTCAACTTCCAGGACGAATCCATAGACGCCATACGCTGGCTGTATGATTTCGGAACCGGCCAAAGCTCCAACCTGCCCAACCCGGTATACACTTTCCCGGATACCGGCCGGTACGAGGTGATGCAGGTCGTCACCCACCCCAGCGGTTGCCTCGATACCCTTCTCAAGGCCATCGACGTGCGGCCGGAAGTGCGCTATTACCTGCCCAATGCCTTTACCCCCAACAACGACGGCTCCAACGATGAATACGTAGGCAACGGCCTGATGGAAGGGGCCACCAACTTCAGCCTGTCGGTCTGGAACCGCTGGGGAGAAATGGTTTTCGAAACCAACGACCCCTTCCACGGGTGGAACGGCCGCAAACACAATACCGGCAAAGAAGTCCCCGCCGGAGTATATATGGTGCTGGTTACCTTTACCGGGCCCCGCGGCGAGCCTTATGAGATCAAGGGGGTGGCGACGGTGGTTCGTTGATGGGTTGCCCGTCTTTGCTGAGGCTCAGCCGGGTAAAATTGGTTGATTGGGTTGCCCGTCTTTGCTGAGGCTCAGCCGGGTAAAATTGGTTGATTGGGTTGATTGGGTTGATTGGCGCCCCTAATCAACAATCACTAAATCAACGAATCAACCATTAGGTTTTTCAAAAGAAAAATTTTACCTTTGCGCAGCTATTTTCAGACGCTATCAATATTCAAATCGGAAAACGATGGACGCGATAAAATTTGTACAAGAGCAACTCAACCAGAAGAAGGAATTTCCGAAATTTCGCCCCGGCGACAATGTCGTCGTAAACTATAAGATCATTGAAGGAGACAAGGAGCGCATCCAGGCTTTCCGCGGGGACGTGATCCAGATCAAAGGCGAAGGCGCCACCCGCACCTTCACGGTCAGGAAGTTCTCCAACGGTGTAGGCGTTGAGCGTATATTCCCCTTCAACTCCCCCAATATCACCGAGGTGCAGGTGCTGAAGCGGGGCAAAGTCCGCCGCGCCAAACTTTTCTATCTCCGCGAACTGGTGGGTAAGAAAGCACGCATCAAAGAACGCCGCTACGTCAAGAGCGACAGCAACAAGTAATTCTCATACCTGTTTCGCAACAGGAAAGGCGGGCAAGTACTCGAAAGAGCATTTGCCCGCTTTTTGTGTTCCCCCATCTCCCACTCTCCCACTCTCCCCTCCCCACCGGCCATTCACGCCCACTCCTCTAAATAATTAGGAACTTATCCTCCGCTTTACTACTTTTCCCATTCATTCTTCCAATCAAAAACCAAGATCCATGAGACAAAGGATATTCTTATCTATTCTGGCCCTGTTGCTGGTTGGCCCCTATCTGGCAGCCCAACCCTCCTCCCAGGTTTTTCAGGAAATTGATAAATTCATAGAACAGGCCCGGCAAGACTGGCATGTTCCCGGGGTAGCGGTCGGTATCGTGAAAGGCGATAAGGTGGCCTATTCCAAAGGCTTTGGCCAGCGGGATGTGGAAGCCGGCAAGCCCGTGACGGAGAACACCCTGTTCGCCATCGGCTCCAGCACCAAGGCCATGGCGGCCTTATCCGTCCTGCAGCTCGCCGACGACGGGCTGGTGGAACTGGATAAGCCCGTACTGGACTACCTGCCCGATTTCCGCATGCACGACGACTATGTCACCCAGCACCTGGCCGTACGCGACCTGCTGTGCCACCGCTCGGGCCTGCCCCGCCACGACGCCGTATGGTACGGCTCCAGCGACAGCAGGGAGGAACTCTTCCACAAGCTGAAATACCTGGAGCCCAACCGCGGTTTCCGGGAAGTTTTCCAGTATCAGAACCTGATGTACATGACGGCGGGCTACCTGGTGGGCCAGGTTACCCGCAGCAGTTGGGAAGAACAGGTGCAGGAACGCATTTTTACGCCGCTGGAGATGAAGCGCGCCAACTTCTCCGTGGAAGCTATACAGAAAGACCCCGACCACGCCAAACCCTATATTAAAGAAAAGGAAGAAGTAAGACGCCTGGATTTTCGCAATATCGACGCCATCGGGCCGGCCGGTTCCGTCAACGCCTCTGTCCGCGAAATGTGCAATTGGCTTATCGTTCAGCTCAACGGCGGCAAATACGGCGACACAGAGGTTGTCTCCGCCAGCCGCCTGGCCGATAGCCACCAGTCCGTCATACCGGTCACCGGGCCAATGTCCGGCTTCCTGGCCTTCGACAACAACGGCGGCCCCATCACCTACGGCCTGGGCTGGTTCATCAGCACCCATAAGGGGCGCCCCGCCATCCAGCACGGCGGCAATATCGATGGCTTCAGCGCCATGGTGGGCTTTCTGCCAAAGGATTCCATTGGCGTCGTCGTCCTGACTAACCTCAATGGAAACATGCTGCCGGGTATCATCCGCAATTACGTTTTCGATAAAATGCTGGGGGAAGAGGCGCGCGACTGGAACAGCGAAATGCTGGCCATGATCAGCAAGATGGAAGAACAGCAGGAAGAACAAGAGGACGTCAAACGGGTGAAAGGCACGCAGCCCTCCCACAACCTGGAAGCCTATACCGGAAAATTCACCCACCCGGCCTACGGCGCCATCACCATCACGCCCGAGGGCGACTCCCTGCACCTCAGCTACCATATGGTAGAAGTAAGCCTGGGCCATTACCACTATGACGTATTCGCGGGCAAAAACGACCTTACCGGTGAAGTGAAAGTCGCCTTCCACACCAATATGGACGGGGAGGTAAGCCGCCTGAGCACCATGCTGGAGCCTACCCTCGACGCCATTAATTTTGAACGCAAGGCCGAAGAGAAGGCCTTCACGGAGGAAGAGCTCAGCGCTTTCACCGGCGAATACCTCATCATGGGCGTACAGAAACTGGCCGTCAGCGAGAAAGACGGCGAGTTGCAGATCACTGTGCCCGGCCAGCCGACTTACACCCTGGAATATTACAAAGGGCTGGAATTTAAGCTGAAGGGGCTCAACGGCTACAGCGCCCTGTTCCGGAAAGGAGACAGCGGCAAAGTCACCGGCCTGGTGATGATACAGCCGAACGGGCAGTTTAAGGGGGAGAAGGTGAAATGATTGAAGGAATGATGGAATGAAGGAATGATTGCCGCTCTCACTTACTCATTCCTTCATTCCTTCATTTCATCATTCCCTCATTCCCTCAGAACCCCACCGTCACTCCCATCAGAAAGTTCCTCCCCGCCTGCGGGAAGTAGCCCTGGTCGAGCGCCACGGCGCCGTCGAAGATGTAGCGGTACGACCAGGCGTTGGCTTCAAAGTGCGCGTCGAATATGTTGCGCGCCAGCAAGGTGAGCGCTATCTCGCGGGCGAAGCCTGGCCGGAACACGTAGCGGATCCGCAGGTCGCTGAACGTATAAGGTCCGATGCTGTTTTCCAGGTCCGACGTATTGTCGATGTACTGCCGGCCCACATACTTGTTCAGTAGGGTGAAAGTGACGTCGTGTTTCGGGCTGCGCCGGAAAGCCTCGTAGCTCAGGCTGGCCCCGGTAATGATATCCGGAGAGAAGGACAAGTCCGTATCCTCGTGTTCGACGGCCTCCTGGCCCAGCCAGTTGAAATCAGCGTCGTACACATCGACAAACTCGGTGAAAGCATCCACTTTGTTGCGGCTCAGGGTGGCGTTGGCGTCCAGCCGCAGGCCGGGGATGAGCTGTGCGCCGCCTACCAGTTCTACCCCCAGCCGGTAGCTTTTGTCGATGTTGATGCGGGTGTAGGCGCCTACATCGTTCACCTCTCCGTTCAGGGCGAGCTGATCGCGGTAGTACATGTGGTAGACATTGATGCTCAGGGCGGCCCTGTCCCAGTTGCGCCGGTAACCCACCTCGGTATTGTAGAGGGTTTCGGGTTCGGGGCGGCTGTCGATGGTCGACTCTGTATAGTCATTGCGGTTGGGCTCCCGGTTGGCCACGGCGAAGGAGGCGTAGGCGTTGGAGCGGGGGCTCAGCTCGTAATACAGGCCCGCTTTGGGGTTGAAGAAGTCCAGGCTGACGGATTGATCCACATTCTCCCCGTCGCGGTTGAAGCCAAGGAAATCGTAGCCTACGCGACGGTACTGCAGGTCGAGGTAGGCATTGAGGCGGGGCAGGAACTCGTAGTTGATCTTGGTGAAGATGTTGAAGTCCGACTTGCGGGCGTCGTTCTCGTAGTAGCGCTCGTCTTTTTCGCCGTTACTGGCGAATTCCGCCCAGATGACCTCTCCGAAGTGCAGGCCCTCGTAGATGTTGTAGCCACCGCCAAGCGTAGCGTCCAGCCTGCCGGAAAGCGACTGGTAGTTGAGGCTGTAGACCGTTCCGTAGAAATCGTTGTCCAGCCAGAGGCGGCGGACGAGGTCGGTATTAGAGACCACCTCCCCGCCCATGCTGACGTTGTCCAGTCCGTAATCCACCAGGGCCTGATCAGCCTTGTACTGTTCGAAGAAGCCGTGGCCGCGGGTATAGTGCAGGGCCAGGTTGAGGTTCCAGCTGGGGTTCAGCTGGTTATTATACAACAACTGGTAGTGCGTCTGCCGGTAATCGTCCACTTCATCGTCGTAGGGTTCGCCGTCTTTTTCCATGCCGGCGGGGTTGAAGGTACGCTCGTCCTTTTCGTCGAGGAACTCCGGCGGCACGCCGTACCAGGCCTGGTAGGTCACCTCATGGCCGGAGAAGGTAATGAAGCGCAGGCTGCTTTTCTCGCCCATGTACGTTCCGGAGAGGTAATAGGACTGCAGGTCGGCCGTGGCCCGGTCGATGAAGCCATCGGAGGTGATGCGCGACAGGCGGCCGTCGATGGTGAATTTGTCCTTCAGCAGGCCGGTGCCGAACTCCAGGTTGGCCTTCAGGGTATTGAAGGAGCCGACGGTACCGTTGAACTGTGCGTAGGGCTGGGTGAACAGCTGAGCGGTATTGAGGTTGATGGAAGCCCCGAAAGCGCCGGCGCCGTTGGTGGAGGAGCCCACGCCGCGTTGTATCTGGATATCGGCGGCCGAGCTGGTAAAGTCCGGGAGGTCGACCCAGAAGACACCCTGTGATTCGGCGTCATTGAGGGGGATGCCGTTGATGGTGACATTGATGCGGGTGGGGTCGGTACCGCGGATGCGGATGCCGGTGTAGCCGATGCCGGTGCCGGCGTCGGAAGTGACTACGGCCGAGGGCGTCCACCGCAGCAGGAAGGGCACGTCCTGCCCCAGGTTGCTCTTGTCGATCTGCTCGGCATCGATGGTGGTGTAGGTCATCGGCGCCTTTTCGCCCGCCCGCGTGGCGCGGACGATGAGCTCGTCGACCAGGACGGCCCGGGGCTCCAGGCGGATGTCCAGTTCCAGCCGGTTTTGCCCTTTCGCAACGCCGATCTTGCGGGAGGCCGTTTCATAACCGATATAGGTCACTTTCAAGGTATAGGAGCCCGGTTTCAGATCCTCAATGCGGTAAACACCTTTTTCATCAGTGGCGCCTCCCTGTTGGGTTTCTGCGACCAGGACATTGGCGCCCGCCAGGGGCTGCCCGTTCTCGTCGGCCACCTGCCCGGTGAGGGCGCACTGAGCCGAAGCTGCGGCAGACAGGAAAAAGAAAACAGCGAGTGCCAGGAGTTTTTGCCTGGAGTCGGAAAACAGCAGGCCGCTCAATGCTGCCTTCACCGCGTACGCGTGTACGAACCCCAAGCCGGGGCCGGGGGTGTACGAGGTAGGCCGGGAGCTTGTTTGTGTACAGGTGCAGGGAATGGCGCACAACAGGCGGGTAGCCAGTGCTGGTACAAACTTGATCATAACAATACAGAAAATTTTGGTGAAACAGGCGCCGGAACCCGGGGTTGGCCCGGCGTTTCGCTTCACTGCGGGCAGGATGCCCGCCTCATACCTTTGGAAGGATGCACCGCCTTTAGCGGTATCCCTCATCTCCCTTTCCGGCATTACCCGGACAGGTTCCATGGGTATGATCTCAGCCCCGCCTGTGCGGGGCACCCCAGATGAGTGTTTTTATCAGGCCTTTTCTGGAAGCCGGAAGCGACCGTAGGGAGTCCCGCACCGACGAAGGAGGTCGGGATCGGAAGGGGTTGCCGTTGGCATGCTTCCGGTTCATCACCTCCGAACTATCCGTTCTTCAGCAGTTGGCCTGTCTGTTGTGGTAACAAAGGTAGGCAATTATTGTTTGGTTTAAAAAATCTAATAGTTCTCCTTGGTTACTGTAGAAAATTAACCGCAGGGGGCGCAAAGGGCCACAGAGAACGTTGTGTTTCCAGGTATCTCGCTATTTTGCCCCTCAATAGCGCCAATAACCAATCACTCCGGCAAGCCCGCAACGGGGAAATAACGCCATGCCGGCCGCCCCGCCTAATAACCAATCAACCAATCAACCTGCCGACCACCTCCACCCGCGCCTCCACCCCGCCCCGCAGTTCCGTAAACGGTACGCCCAGCTGCTCCAGTTCCCGTTTGTAGATGGCATAGAGTTCCTCCCGCTCGTTGGGATTTTCCCGCTGGGGATCGTAAGTCCAGGGCACGTCGGTGCCGCAGAGCAAATACAGGTCATAAGAGCGGCGGTGAAGCTGCTCCAGTATCCAGGGGTGGCAGCGGCCGTATTTGAATTCCGACCACACTTTGAGGACGAGCATGCCGGTGTCGCAGGGCAGGATGCGGCGGGCGAACTGGGCCTGGTAGTCCTCCAGCAGCAGCTGGCCGCGGGCGATGGGCAGGAGGTCGTCCTCCCGGTAGGGCCTGCCCAGGGTTTCAAGGTAGTAGCGGGCGTACTCGGGTACCCAAACTGTCTGGTAGGCTTCGGCCAGGCGGCGGGCCAGCAGGGACTTGCCGGTGGATTCGGGGCCGGTGAGGAGGAGGCGGCGGGGGGAGGAGTGGTGCATTGGTGCATTGGTACACTGGTGTATTGGTACACTGGAGCACTGGTGCATTGGCGTATTGGTGCACTGGTGTATTGGTTAAACGCCAAACCGGCAGGTAAATTATGGTGTGGTATCGTTGATCCGGCACATTAACAGTATTCAAAAGCCGCAAGGAACACGAGAACAGAAAATTGAGCCTAAATTGCCCCCTACCCCCCCAGCCCCCTCCCACCTTTTCCCTACCTTTACCCCCAAAACCACACCCATGCAACCATGCCAAAACTGCGCCGCCCCCCTGGCCGGCCCCTACTGCAGCCAGTGCGGGCAGAAGGCGCTGACGGAGCGGATCACGATCCGGTACATCATCCGGTCCTTTGTGGAAGCCCTGACCAACGTGGAGCGGGGGTTCTGGTATACGATGCGCGAACTGGCGGTGCGGCCGGGCATCGTGGCCCGCGAATACCTGGAGGGCAAGCGGCAGCGCTATTACCACCCGGTCCGGTTCCTGCTCATCCTGGTTACCGTCGCAACGCTGATCACGCTGACTTCGGGCATTTACGACATGCAGCGGAACGAAATCCTGCACCTGCAGAACGACGCCCTGGGGTTAAATCCGGACGAAGCGTCGGCCGCCCGGCAGCAGCGGGTCCAGGAGGAGGTCAAGAAATACCTCAACCTGGTGGCCATGGGCACCCTGCCTTTCATCAGCCTGGTGGGATTCCGGCTTTTCCGGAAAAGAGCTTACAACTACGCCGAGCATCTGGTTATGGTGGCTTTCTGGTCGGCAGAGCTGGCGGTCATTGGTTTGTTCATTCAGGTGCCTCTGGCCTTTATCCCCGGCGCGATCATCTACGCCCTGCCGGCCACCATCCTGGTGTCTTCCCTGTACTACGGCCTGGGCTACCGCCAGCTCTTCGGCATCGGCTACGGCCCGGCCTTCTTCAATGGGCTGCTGGCCAACCTGCTGGGCTTCCTGCTGATGTTTTTAACCGTTCTTCTGTTAACGGTGCTTGGCGTTTTGATTTTTGTTGCTATCTTCAAATAGCGTTTGCGGGGCTTGTGAAACAATAGCCCCGGCCGGGGCGTTAGCTAAAAAACTAAACCGTAAAAAGGTAGAGAGACACGGATACAGCAACTAATACTACTGGACATTTTGGTCCTATTTGTGTAAATGTGTAAAAGTATAAACGTGTAAATAGCTGGGAGCCCGCGTTCTTTTACACCTTTACACACTTACACTTTTACACGCCCCGGCAAATATCCAGCAGTGTGACAGCAACTATAAAAAAGACAGAAGACCATACATGCACGACATTGAACCGTATTACAGATGGCGCGATAACTACATCGCCTCCGAGGATGAACGGTCGCCCTTCTTCGGTCGGGTGTACGACGAATTTCGGTTCACCCACCAGATTTACAATTATTACATCCATCCCCAGTGGGACGATTTCGGATCGGCCACCCTCTACCTCAAGGTCATCTACGCCGACTACGAGCTGGGCTACGCCATCATCGAAATGCTGGGCGAGTGGAACGACTGCCTGTCCAACGACATCATGTACCTCAAGCGTGAGGTGGTCGATGCCCTGGCGGAAGAGGGCATCCACAAATACATCCTGATCTGCGAGAACGTGCTCAACTTCCACGGCTCTGACGACTGCTACTACGAGGAATGGTACGAAGACATCTCCGACCGGCAGGGCTGGATCTGCTTCATCAACACCCTGGACCACGTCTGGGAAGAAATGCGGGACACCCGGCTGCAGCACTACGTCAACTTCGGCAGGGAGTTCAACAACATCAACTGGCGGCCGTTTAAACCCAAGGCGCTGTTCAAATCCCTGGATAAACTGGTACACGGGGAGATGAGGCGGTATCTCAGGGGGTGATGTATGGGTTCACTGTTTCATGGGTTCACTGTTCCACTGGCCCATGTACCCATGAAACCGTGAAACAATGAAACAATGAAACAGTGAAACACCATGCACAAATCCGGATTCGTAAACATCATCGGCCGGCCCAACGTCGGCAAATCCACCCTGATGAACGCCCTGGTAGGCGAGCGCATGTCCATCATCACCAGCAAGCCGCAGACGACGCGGCACCGCATCATTGGCATCATCAGCGCGGAGGATTACCAGGTGGTCTTTTCCGACACGCCGGGCATCATCGAGGCGCCCGCCTACCGGATGCAGGAAGCCATGAACCGCTTTGTGGACACCACCTTTGAGGATGCGGATATTATGATGTTCGTCACCGAAGTCGGAGAAACTTATAAAGACGACGACCCCGTCCTGGAGCGGCTGCGCAATGTTGAGGTCCCGCTCTTCCTGGTGCTCAACAAGACCGACCAGGTGCCGGAAGAGCGCGTGCTGGAGCTGATACAGGCCTGGAACGAGCGTATTGCTTTTGCCGAAACCATCCCCGTTTCCGCCCTGCACAAGGCCAACACGGTCCGGCTGCTGGAGGTCATCCTGCAGTACCTGCCGGAGGGCCCGGCCTATTATCCCAAAGACCAGCTCACCGACCGCCCGGAGCGCTTCTTCGTCAGCGAGATCATCCGGGAAAAGATCCTGGTGCTCTACCACCAGGAGGTGCCCTACTCCAGCGAAGTGATCGTCACTTCCTTCAAAGAGGACGAAACCAATAAGGGCGAGCCCCTGGTACGCATCGGCGCCGACATTTACGTGGCCCGCGACACCCAGAAGGCCATCATCATCGGCAAGGGCGGCAGCGCCATCAAAAAGCTGGGCACCGAAGCGCGCAAAGACATCGAAAAGTTCCTGGAAAAGAAAGTTTTCCTCGAACTGCACGTCAAGGTAAAGGACAACTGGCGGGACGACGACCGCATGCTGAAGCATTTTGGGTACAGGGGATGAGCACACCACTGGACAAAATGGTTTTGGACACAGAGAGCACTGAGGCCAACACAGAGTACACGGAGTTTTTTCCGTTGATAATCAGGCCTCTGTGTGGCTCTGTGCCTTCTCGGCGTACTCTGTGTCCAGAAAAATGTCTAGTAGTGTGGGGGATGAGAGAAGGTGTGCCAGGTTTATTTGTGTCACATGTTTGTGAAAGGTGTCCCAAGAGCAAAGTTTTTAAGTTCAGGGGTATTGCCTGCTGATCTGTGTGAAGGTGTAAATGTGTAAAAGGGAAAAGGTAGGCAGTTCTGTCCCAAAGGCTCCGTTTGCACATGTACACATTTAAACGAAGAGCTCCGATCACCCTGGAACCTCCAAACACCTACACACCTACACACCTACACACCTACACACTTACACACCTACACACCTAAACACCTAAACACCTACACACCTACACACACATCGGCGATCGCGCCTTTTTTCCCAAAACCCCAACCAATTTTATAGCCCTTCCCTATGTGAGTTATGGGATTTTAATCTTTTCTTGTAAGGTTAACTCTTTCACAGAACCTGCTGGCCACTGCGGAGGCCGACGCAAAAGCCGCCTGGCCAGCCTAACTCACTGCATAATGAAACAAGCTACAGTATTCTCATTGCTCATGATAGTTTGGGCCAGCCTCCTGGCTCAGCATACCGTTTCCGGCAAGGTAGTGGATGAACAAGGCCAGCCGCTGATCGGGCTGAACATCCTGGAAAAAGGAACCACCAGCGGAACCGTTACCGACTTTGAAGGGGTGTATACGCTGAATGCCGCCTCCCCCAATGCCGTCCTCGTTTTCAGCTACACTGGTTTCATCACGGAGGAGATCGCCCTTGACGGGCGCACGGAACTGAACGTCACCATGCGGGAAGGCATCAACCTGGGCGAAATTCAGATCGTTGGCTCCCGCAGCTACAAGCGCTCGTCGACTGAAACGCCGGTAGCCGTCGACATCATCGACATTGATGAGATTTTGAGCACCAACGGCCAGATCGAGATCAACCAAATCCTGCAGTACGTAGCGCCTTCCTTCAACGCCAACAAACAATCCGGCTCGGACGGGGCCGACCACATCGACCCGGCCACCCTGCGCGGGCTGGGCCCCGACCAGACGCTGGTGCTGATCAACGGCAAGCGCCGCCACCAGAGTTCTCTGGTCAACGTCTTCGGCACCCGCGGCCGCGGCAATACCGGCACCGACCTGAACGCCATCCCGGCCAACGCCATCGAGCGCATTGAAATCCTGCGCGACGGCGCCTCCGCCCAGTACGGCTCCGACGCCATCGCCGGGGTGATCAACATCGTGCTGAAGGACGAGGTGGGCAAACTCACCGCCAACGCATCCGTCGGCGCCTACAACACCAACGCCGAGGGAACCTTCCCGGAAGGAACCCCCAACACGGACGGCAACCGCCTGGATACCGACCGGGACGGCAACCAGATTGCCGGAGACCAAAGCCTGGACGGCGCCTCCGTCAAGGTGGCCGCCAACTACGGCGTCGGGGTGGGCGACGGCGGTTACATCAACGTCACCGGGGAGTACCTGACCAAGAATAAAACCCTGCGGCCCGGCTTCGACTTCCGCCGCGGCTTCGGCGAGGCCGCCATCGACGGCTTCGGCTTTTTTGCCAACTCTGCCATCCCCTTGTCCAAAAATACCGAGCTGTATGCCTTTGGCGGCCGCAACTACCGGGAGACCGACGCCTTTGCGTTCACCCGCAACAACCCCACTCCCCGCAACGTGGTGAGCATATATCCCAACGGGTTCACCCCCCGGATCACCTCCGTGATCACCGACAATTCCGTCTCCGCCGGGGTGCGCACCCAAACCGAAAGCGGCTGGAATATCGACCTCAACAATACCTACGGCAAAAACCTCTTCCACTACTTCATCAAGGGCACCCTCAACGCTTCCCTGGAAGAAGCCTCGCCCACCGATTTCGACGCCGGCGGGCACAGCCTCAGCCAGAACACCTCGGGCCTGTACTTCTCCAAATACTACGAGCGCGTGCTGAGCGGCATGAACCTGGCTTTCGGCCTGGAATACCGGACGGAGAACTTCGAAATCTTTGCCGGCGAGGCCGGCTCATACGGCACCTTCGACGTCAACGGCGTGCTGATCACCGACCCCAAGCAGGAACTGCCGGTCGACCCCGTCACCGAAGAGGCCCGGCCCGGCGGCTCCCAGGGTTTCCCGGGCTACAGCCCCGCCAACGAGGTGGACCGCTCGCGTTCCAACCTGGCCCTCTATGCCGATACCGAATTCGACCTGACGGACGACTTCCTGGTCAGCGTAGCCGGCCGCTACGAGAAATACAGCGACTTCGGCAAAACCCTGAACTACAAACTGGCCGCCCGGTACAAAATCGCCGACGCCCTGTCTATCCGCGGCTCCCTGAGCTCTGGTTTCCGGGCGCCTTCCCTGGTGCAGATTTACTACAACCTGCGCTTTACCGATTTCCAGGGCGGAGTGGCCTCCGAGACACTCCTGTCGCCCAACAACAGCCCGGTGACCGCCTCCTTTGGCATCGAACAGCTGAAAGAGGAAAGGGCACTGAACGGCGCCCTGGGCTTCACCTTAACCGCCGGCGGCTTCACGGCCACCGTCGACGGCTACCTCATCAATGTGGATGACCGCATCGTCCTCACCGGCACTTTCGACGCCAGCGGGCTGGGCATCAACGTGGCGGAGGCGCAGTTCTTCGCCAATGGCGTCGACACCAGGACTACAGGCGTGGACATCGTGCTGGCCTATCGCCGGAAGGTGGGTGCCGGCAATATGAACCTGGCCCTGATCGGCAACGTCAACTCCATGGAAATCGATAAGGTCAACAACCGGGACCTGGACGGAGAGACCTTCTTTGGCGCCCGCGAGCAGGCCTTCCTGCTGGCCTCGGCGCCGAACAACAAGTTCGGCTTCAACATCAGTTATGGCATCAGCGGCTTTAATGCCCGCGTCGCCCTTACCCGCTTCAGCGACATCACCCTGATCGACTTTGCCGACACGGAAGACGTTTACGATCCCAAGGTGGTGACGGACCTGGCCCTGTCGTATGACCTGACGAAAAACCTGAACCTCGCCATCGGCGCCAACAACCTGCTGAACGTCTACCCGTCTATCCAGACGGACGGCGAGACCGAAACCGGCGGCTACTGGGACGCCGTGCAGATGGGCTTCTCCGGGGCCTTTTACTTCGCCCGTCTGGGGCTGAGGATCTGAGAGCTTATTTGGCAACCGGCCTTTTGATACTCCTTCACTTTTCATCATAACAAAGGCCTCTGACGACGGACCGGGCAACTGCTGACCAGCAGTTGCCCGGCGCTTTAAAACCGAACTCCGGGCCAATAGCAAGTTGGGGACTACATATCGAACAAGGGTTAACAACCGACAACAGCCCCCCCTCACTCCTCCTCTTCCCCCATCTGATCCTCCTCGTGCAACCGGTTGAACAGCTGATTGAGGCGGTACATCTCATCGAGGGTGTCGTCCAGGTAAAAGGCAATGTCGGGGATGCGGCGCACATGTTTGCGGATGCGGGCGGTGAGCGACTGCTTCAGGCGGGTGAGGTGCTCTTCCATCTCCAGCAGCACCCCCTGCTTGTGGTCGGTATTGTAAACGCTGAGGTATATTTTCGCCAGGTTGAAATCCGGCGTCATCTTTACCTTCGTGACGGTCACCAGCGGCTCGGCGCCGTAGATGTAGCTTCCCTCGTTCTGCAACACAATGCTGAAATGCCGCTTGATCAGCTCCGCTACCTGTAGTTGTCGTTTCGATTCCATGGTTTCAATCTTCTCTTTTCGCAAGGTCGGCAAATATAGGGGAAAACGAAAGCTTTCTCAAATGGAATTGCTCCGCCTCGCCGACTGGCCTCTGTCGTAAACAATTTTTATAAAAAGTGGTTCCCTGAGTATTACCAAAAAGTTGTTATTTTTGCAAACATTTGTTTCGCTGCATCATCCGCTATGAGCGGCAAAACAATTCAACAATATAACCATGTAACCATCCAACCATGACCCTGCTCGACACCTCCATAGAATACCTCAAAGGCGTCGGCCCCAAGCGGGCGGAGCTGTTGCAGAAGGAGCTTGGCATTTTCAACTTCCGCGACCTGCTGCAGCACTACCCCCACCGGTACATCGACAAGACGCAGTTCCACCGCGTGCGGGAGCTGGGCGAGCACAGCGGAGAGGTGCAGCTGCGGGGCGTCCTGCGGCGGCTGAGCGCCGTCGGCGAGGGCCGGAAGAAGCGGCTGGTGGGGCGGTTCCGCGACGAGACGGGCGCCATCGACCTGGTCTGGTTCTCGGGGGTACACTGGCTGGAGAAACAACTGGAGGTGGGCAAGGAGTACGTCATCTACGGGCGGGTCAACAGCTTCCGGGGGCAGCTGAGCATCCCCCATCCGGAAATGGAGCTGGCCAAACAGGAGAACATCGAGAAAGCCGCCACCTTCGCCCCGGTGTATTCCAGCACCGACAAGCTCAACACCAAGGGGGTGGACGCCCGCGCCCGCCGCCGCATGATGAAGGCCCTCTTCGAAAAAATCAGCCCGGCGGATACCCCCGAGAACCTGCCGGAGTACCTCATCCGCAAATTCCGCTTCCCCTCCCGCTACGAAGCCCTTCGTTGCATCCACTTCCCGAAAGACGAGCAGGAGCTGCAGAGCGCCCGCAACCGCCTGAAATTCGAAGAGCTTTTCTTCCTGCAGTTCCGCCTGCTGCAGATCCGCCGCCGCCGCAAGGACGCCATCAAGGGCTTTGTCTTTGAAACGATCGGCCATTATTTCAATACCTTTTATAAAGAAAAGCTGCCATTTGAGCTGACCGGCGCCCAGAAGAAGGTGCTGCGGGAAATCCGCCGCGACCTCGGCGCCGGCGCGCAGATGAACCGCCTGCTGCAGGGCGACGTGGGCAGCGGCAAGACCGTCGTGGGCCTCATGTCCATGCTCATGGCCATCGACAACGGCTTCCAGGCCTGCCTGATGGCACCCACCGAGATCCTGGCCCAGCAGCACTACAACTCCATCAGCCAATACGTGGAGGGGCTGGGCATCAACGTGGCCTTCCTCAGCGGCAGCGTCAAGGGCAAAAAGCGGAAGGAACTGCTCAGGCTGCTGGCCGCCGGCGACATTCACATCCTCATCGGCACCCACGCCCTGCTCGAAGCGCCGGTGCAGTACAAAAACCTGGGCCTGGCCATCACCGACGAGCAACACCGCTTTGGCGTAGAACAACGGGCCCGCCTCTGGAAAAAGAGCAGCCCCTGCCCGCCCCACATCCTGGTGATGACCGCCACGCCCATCCCCCGCACCCTGGCCATGACCCTCTACGGCGACCTCGACGTGTCGGTCATCGACGAGCTGCCGCCCGGCCGCAAGGAGATCAAGACCCTGCACAAGACCGAAAACCACCGCATGCGGGTGATCGGCTTCCTGCGGGAAGAGATCGCCAAAGGGCGGCAGGCTTACGTCGTGTACCCCCTCATCGAAGAGTCCGAAACGCTCGACCTGCAAAACCTGGAGGAGGGCTACGAGGCCCTCAAGCGTGAATTCCCGCCGCCCGGTTACCGCATCAGCATCGTGCACGGCCGCATGAAGCCGGCGGACAAGGATATGGAAATGCAGCGCTTCGTGGAAGGCAAAACCCAGATCATGGTAGCTACCACTGTGATCGAGGTGGGCGTCAACGTGCCCAACGCTTCGGTGATGGTCATCGAAAATACGGAGCGCTTCGGCCTGTCGCAGCTCCACCAATTGCGCGGCCGCGTGGGGCGGGGCGCCGAGCAGTCCTACTGCATCCTGATGTCCAGCTTCAAGCTGAGCAACGACAGCAAAGAGCGCATCCAGACCATGGTGCGCACCAACAACGGATTCGACATCGCCGAGGCCGACCTGCGCCTGCGCGGGCCGGGCAACATCGAGGGTACCCAGCAGAGCGGCATCCTCAACTTCCGCATCGCCGACCTGGCCAAAGACGGCCGCATCCTGCAAACCGCCCGCGAGGTGGCCGCCCGCATCCTTGACGACGACCCGCGCCTGGAGCGGCCGGAACACCACCCGATCAAGTGGTACGACGAGAAGTTCGGCAAAAAGCTGAAGGGATGGAGCCGGATTAGCTGAGTTATGGCATGGCTATATTGGTGGATAGTTATATTGTTGACTTTGCCCAGGCGGGGCCTTTTGCGCTCCCCGCAGCTCAAAAAAAACGGGTGATGGCCGATTCACTTGAAAAAGTACCGGAAAAAGCTTTAATTTAAGGCTTTCCGTCATGAAGCAGCCAGCCCGCTGGCCAAACCCAAAATAATGGACGACAAGAAAGGCAAAAAAAAAAACCGGCGAGCCTGAAACCAAAAACCTCGTTCAGGACTCCAGCATCCATGCCGACGGCAACGTCCACATCGGCGATAACCACTACTACAACACGCCGCCGCCCGCCGGCGCTGTGGCAGAACTGGACGAAATCCGCAACCTCATCGGCAGGAACAGGGTGGAAAAAGCTATTGCTGCCCTCCTGGCAGTTGCCAGGGCCAGGGGCACAGACAGCTATGAAGAAATACCGCTTCTGGCCAACCAATGGGAAGACCTGCAGCGGGAAAGCCGCCTCGGCATCGTGTCTTATGACCAGGCGACTACCCGCCGGAACCAGATCGTTCACAGATTGTTGCTGGCGGTCAAAGCACTGGAAAAGCAACAGGATGGCAATGAATAAACCGCCGGCAATAAAGGCCGCGTCATAAAAAATGAGTAGGCTCTTTTCAAAAAAAAGGATTAGAATCTTTCCATTAAAAAGGCTGATGACCCGCCTTGCCTTTTCCCCCACCTTTGTAGCGTAATCGAAAGCATAGCGGCAGAGCCCCGGAGAAGGGGTTGCCCGTTGTTTGTTGCCTGTTGATGGCTGCCAACAACCGCCCCTCTTCCCGCCAGCCCTTCCTATGCCCATGCCTTACGGGCGCGCCTTCCCCGCAGCAGGAGAACATCCGTTGCCCGAATGCGGAACCCGGGGCATTCCATTTTCTCATCTTAAATCATTGCGCTATGGATCCGGTCTTAATCATGGAGATCATCGAGTTTATCGTCGAAGAGGTCATTATGCCCTGATGGCGGCAGGCTGTGGCAGGGAGCGGTGGGGATTGTGCATTTTTACCCGGCCGAGGTACGAGGCCGGGTAAAAATGTACGGATGCACAAATGCACCTCCCCTTACCCCCCTCTCGCTTTCCTCAGCAGCCAGTTGCGGAAGAAGATTTCGGAACAGGCGTTGACCTCTTCTTCCAGCGTTTGAGGGCCGGCACTGTTTGTGATGTATTTTTTCAGGCATTGCAGGAAATTGAGAACGGCCAGCGAAGTTTTGTCGCCCAGCACTTTATTGCGCCGGAGGTAATCCTCAAAGTTGCGGCACTGGCTCAGGATGAAATTGGCCTCTTCATGCTGTTCCACCATCGATAGCAGGAGATAGGAGCGGATGCGGATTTCCAGCTGGGGGTCCTGGTGCTTCAGGGATACCAGCAGTCCGCGCGCCTGGCTGAATTGTTTGTTTTCAAAACAGATCATGGCCCGGGCTACCGCCAGGGTTTCTTCGCGGACGTCGGCCCGCAGGTACGGCCGCCACTTTTCGACAAAGGCGGCTGCCTGGGCCGGCTTCCGGAGGGCGCAGGCCACGCTGACGATATTGATGAAGCGCAGGGAGGAAATGAGCCCTTGCTCGAAGAAGATTTGGTTGGTCATTTCGAAATCGTAGAGGCTGAAAACTTCCTCAATGAAATCGTATTTTTTTTGCCGGATCTGAGCAGCGGCAAAGTTGACCAGGTATCCCTGGAGGATTTGCTGGGCTTCCGGGCAGAAGGTGTCGTAGTGCGCTGTAAAAAAAACTTTCAGCGCATGGTAGTCCTCTGTGCGTTTGTCTGTAAGCAGCCTGGCGGCCAGGAAAAAGGCCTGGTGCAGCAGGCTGGCTGCCGTCATATTTTGTTCTTCGCCATTTTTAACCAGTTCTCGGAAGTCGAAGCTGTATGTTTCCCGGAGGACGTTCTGCCGGTTGGCCATTTCGCAACCGTACTGCAGCTTAGAGGCCAGGAAGAACACATCGGACTTTTCCATCAGGCCCTGTAAGTCCTGCGCCCCCTTATCGTGCAGGCTCTGGTTGGGGTCGGAATAGTAGTAAAGCAAGTGTTGCATATAGAGGGCATCGAGGACAGCCCAATGGCTGGGTGGCGCTTTCGGGTCATATTTGCTCAAAAAGCCCTCTGCCTTGAGGTAGAACAGGTGGCTCAGCTTCCGTTCCCGGAAGATTTCCGCCAGCAGTTTTTCCCGGGCGGGGTTGTCTTTTTCCCGCAGCTTTTCCCGCAGGAGGAACTCTTCCAGCCATTTGTACAGGCGGCTGGATTCGTTGAGGATGCGCTTTTCCGGGTTTTTGGCGCTTTGAGGAAGCACGTTGCGCATCACGTAGCTTTTTTCGAGTTTTGGGCCGTCCAGCTCCGGGTGTGCCGTTTTAAGGTAACTGAACAGCGCCATTGCCGCTTCGTGCTTGCCGTGCAAAGCGTGGATGTACTTGCTGAACGCCCGTACTTCCTTTTTGTCCATTGTTGCCAGGGCCTGAACCAGCTTATTCCCGTGCATGACGGCAGTAGTTTTATCCAGAGTGGGCGCATGGCATGAATAAGTTTTCGGTTTCGGCGGCAAGGCAAAGGCTGGAAACCGATAAAATGGCTGAAGCCTTTGCCTTGCCGCCGAAACTCAGGTCGACAACTTATTTTTTGATCACAACTAAACGTGAAAATTACTAAATTTTTAGAGGAACGCCGCATGTTGGCGAGATAATCTTAGAGGAAAAAAACGAAGGGCCTGTTGCTTAAAGTGTTGATTTACATATCGATAAAAAAATTCCGTCCAGGTTTTTCATGAGGAAAAACTCATATTTCATGCTTGCTGCCGAAAAAAAATATGAGGAAATTGGATCGCTGAATGCGGGATTCGGCAATAAAAGACAAAGGCATATAAGTAGCATAACTTGTTATTACATCTTGTAATAACGCTCTTTTTGGCGGCGCCGCTTTTGTACCCAAAAACCAGATGTTTCCCGCATGACTCTGAGCGCCCTGCCGGCAGGCCGGAATAACGGGATGGAACGTGTCGGAAGGGAGGCCTTTCCAGCCGAAGCAGAGCAACGAATAAACGCCTGAAAACGGGAAGGATTGCTTGTGTGCGTTCCCGATCGTCAAAAGTACGATAAATCATTGAAAAATGCCACCCGAAAACGGGAAATGGGCATTTTTCCGGAAAGTTTTTACTGTATTTCCGGAAGCAGCTGGCTGCCTCGCTATATATCTCATCGGGCGGGGACTGGCTGGGCAAAACGCCATCCTGAAATTGTTTATGGGCTTCTACCCCGAGCAAGAACGCTGAAAAATCCATGTCGTTGAACAATGGGCAGCCGGTTTTACCTGGCGCCAAGGAGTGTCTGGAATGTGCTGCGGAAGGATAGGGGGTGAGAGAGCGCGCTGGCGATGGAGTCCATTGGCTTCGTCCGCGCCCTGGTAGCCTCCCAGCACATCCGGGCCCTCAACATCCGTGGCATCTTCGACCTGCTGGACGGCAAAGACGCCGGACATGACGCTGTCAACCAGCCGAGAGCGCGGAACACGCGGCGGCTTTTGTGTTTGAACTGCTGCATCAACTGGATTTTTCTACCTTCAATATACAGATCATGGATGCTACAACAATTGTGCGGAAAGCACTCTCTATACATCTTCAATTTTTTCAACGTGCGACAGATAGATGCCAACCGCAGGTTGATTTATAGCAAGTTTCTCAACCAGAGGCAGGAATTCTTTAAAGCGATCTGGTACAGTCATCGCCGAAAACTCCTGGCGGCGTTGCCGGTCTTGGAAAGCTTGATTCAAACGGCTGACCGAAATCAATCCCTGATAAAAGAAACCTCCCCGGCTGATTGGGAAAAACTATCCGCCAACAAAGCCGGGCAGGCGGCAACGACAAATCTCACACAGTGAAGTTGTTTTTTAATCACCGCTAAAGAAGAAAACGCGCAGTAGTATCGCATGTCGCGGGCCAGGACAGGCCCTTTTAGAGACAGGATTAACAGGATTAACAAGATGCCGGGTAGTCCGGTCAGGTAATTCTTGTTCATCCTGTCAATCCTGTCTTTATTAACGCTTCAACCGTCTTCGTCGTGGTGCGCCTGGTTGTTGCTGTTTCAAGGTTACGCACCACATAAATGTGGTACGTCCGGTCACATCTTCTTCACATCCCCGCTGCCGACGATACTCTTGGAAATCTCAGGTTCTCCCCTGTAGCCAACGTCGCCGCTGCCGGCGATGGACACTTCCAGGGCTTTCATCTCGCCGACGTTGGCGTTGCCGCTGCCGGCGATGCTGACGTTGCAGCTGCCGCCGCTCAGGCCGGAGGCTCTCACGTCGCCGCTGCCGGCGATGCTGATGCTGACCTGTTTGGCTTTCCCGCTGATCTCGATGTTGCCGGAGCCGCCGATGGAGAGGTCGAGGTCGCCCATCTCATTGAATTCGTCCTTGACGACAATATCGCCGGAGCCGCCGATGGCCAGCCCGGAGATGTTGGGCATGGTAACGTAAACGGTGACGCCGCTGCCTTTCCAGGACTTCAGCTTTTCCTCCCGCTCAATGTTGAGGCTGCCGCCTTTGGTTTCGAACCTCATTTTTTCGACGGCCTCGGCCGGGCCTTCCACCTCGACCTTATTGGCGCCTTTCATCACGTGGACCGCGACGGGCAGGCCGAGGCCGATGGAGGTGAATTCTCCCGTTTCAATAGTTTTCCGCGATCCCTGGGCGAAAAGCGTGGCAGAAGCCAGCAGGCTCAGGGCGAGAATCATAATGGGCCATTTTTTCATGTTGCGCTATTTTGGTTTAAAATTGATTACAGAACGTCTGATTGGAATAGACAATTGCAACGGCAAAGCGTTGCTTTGGAGTATGGGACGAAGAAGCCCCGGGAAAGGTTACATCTGTTCCAGGACAGCGTTTTCAAAGTCCTGCGTTTAAGGTTCAATGCCATCCCTGATAATCGGTTGTTTAGTGCCTCGCGCACTACTCCTGCCGGCAGAGAAGCCTCCTCCGGCTTTTTTAAACCACATAGGACATATTAGGGCACGTAGCCTGCAACCTATGTTGCCTATGTGAAAAGCGCCCGCCCCCACCTGCAACCTTTGTATTCTATGTGATTAAAAAAGCACAAGCCCCCCGGCTATCGCCCCACCACCACCCGTTCGACCGCAACACCCGCCTCCGTCACCACCTGCAGGAAGTAGAGGCCTGCTGCGAGGCCGGGCAGCGTTACCTCCTGCCGTACCGTCGCGGAACCGGCAAGTTTGCGCACCACTCGCCCTCCACGGTCCAGCACCCGCAGCTCCCGAATGGGATGGGAGGCAGCAATGCGGAGCATTTCGCCGGCCGGGTTGGGAAATACCTCCAGGCTAGGGAGGCGGCTGCCTGCTGCCTGCGTTGCCGTCACGCACTCCAAATCCATGATGCGCTGCCAGAGCTGGTTGTCAAACGAAGATGCCGCCGGCGCGACGCCGCCGGCGCTTTCGCCCTGCCGCACCACTACCAGCCCGAGGCTGGGCACGACGTAGATTTTCTGGTCGTCCTTTCCCAGGGCGGCGATGAGGTCGGCCGGCGCTTCCGGGATGAGGCTGCCGTCGAAGGAGAACTGCAGGCCCGGCAGCATGTAGGAGGCCTTGCCGTTGAGCCACCAGAGGTAGCCGTAGGATGGGTTCATGGGCTGGGAGGAATTCACCATGGCGTTGAAATAGGCCGTATCGGAGAGGATGGGCTGCCCGTTCCAGGCGCCGCGCGCCAGGATAAGCAGCCCGAAGCGGGCCATGTCGCGGGCCCGGCTGAAGTAGATATAGTTGAACCAGAAGCCGTCCATGCCGATGCTGTTGCCCAGGCGGGTGCGGGTGTAGACGTTCTTGTTGACGCCGGCGGCTGCTTCCAGGACGTCCTGTACGATGCGGTAAGCCGAATTGTGATACGCCCAGCGCGTGCCGGGTTCGGCCAGGCACCGGAAGCATTCCGGGTCGAAACAGTTGATGACAGACCCCGGCGGCTCCACGCTGTCGTCCAGCCCGGTAGCCATAGAGATTTGGTGGCGGATGGTGATGCGCTGCTCTTCCTCCGGCGGGCAGGCCGTCCAGCCGCCGCCCAGATAGTCGCGGGTGGGGTCTTCGATGCTGAGGTATCCGTCTTCCTGCGCCAGGCCGATCACGGCACCCATGAGGCTCTTGCCGGCAGAAGCCCAGTACCAGAGGGAGTCCTGGGTGAACGTGCCGAAATATTCCTCCACGACGATCCTGCCGTCTTTGAGGATGAGGAAAGCCTTGCTGTTTTTTTCTTCGGCGAACTGCACCAGGCTGTCTACCTTTTCGCGGCACCAACCCAGTTCTTCCGGCGCCAGGCGGGCCCATTCCGTGCCCTCGCGGGGCGGGAAGTAGAGGTTTTGAGCACTGGAGGTGGAAATCCAGAGGGCCAGGGAGAGGGTAAGGAGATTTCGCATGGGCGGAGTTTTAGGTTAGACGCGGGATAAGGATGAAGGTTTAAGTAAGCAATCGGACACAATTAGCGTGACAATATAACCATATAACAATTGCCCCAGGAATAGAGCTGCCAAGCCACGCTTTCGAAGCAGCTTTAGTCACAATAAATGTGCCCAACTACTTATACTCAACGGCAATAGGTTTTGTGCATTTGTGGGTGGACTTCCCCTTTCCGCGAGCGCCGAAGCTACTCGGCGGAGGCGCTAGGGGATTTGAGGGGCGGGGAGGGCTAATGCACAAAACCTATTGCAACCAAGTATAAATATCAATTTCACCTGGCCAGCACCATTTTCCCAACCTCCACCTCCTCTCCGGCCCGAAGCCGGTAGAAATAGGCCCCTGCGGGCAGCCCAACCCCTTCAAAAACCATTTCATGCCGGCCCGCCTGCATCTGCGCATCGGCCAGCGCTGCCACCTCCTTGCCGGCAGCATCAAAAACCTTCAGGGAAACGCGCCGGGCACCGGGCAACCAAAAGCTTATTACCGTCGACCGGCGAAAGGGGTTGGGAGAGTTGCCCGAAAGCAGGGCACTTTCCCGGATTGCCCCACCGACAGAGGTGAGCAGGTTACCCTCGAACCTGGAAATGAGGCCGCCCTGGCCCTGCTGCCAGCCGGCCGCTGCCCAGCCGGTTGTAGGGTTGACGAAACTCAGGCCGAAAAGATCCTCGGCGCCAAGGTGGTTCCAGGAAGCGCCGCCGTCGGTAGAATAAGCGCTTCCCGCTCCGCTTGTTACCATCACCTGCCCATTGGTTTCCGGCACAATCTCCACCATAGCAATCAAAGGATCGGGCGTGACAAAAGAACCCACTTCCGTCCAGCTTGCGCCACCGTCCGACGTTTGAATAAAAAAACTATCCCCTCCGGCGAAGCCATGAAGCGAATCCCTGAATGCGACAGAAACAATGCCGTTAATCTGGGGGCTGTTCGCAACCGGCGTTTCAACGGCCGTCCAGCTCTGGCCCCAATCCGCAGACCTGAAAACCCGAATCGGGTCGTTGGAGGCTGCTCCGTAGGCGGTTCCGAACCAGGCATACCCGCCTTCGTATACTGCCAGGCAGGTGCCGCTGCCATCCGCATAACCGGCATATTCTGCAGGAAGCGGAGGCGGAATATTTTCTGCCGGCACAGGCATCCAGTTTTCTCCTCCGTTGGAGGTAACAAGGATCAGGAAACTGCCGTCTACCGCATCGCTAACCGCAATGCCGTTCGATTCGTCCCAAAAGGCAATGGAGTTGATATAAGCGCCGGGCTGGGTGTTCCTGTACTGCATGTCCCAGCTTTGGCCGCCGTCGGTGGTCTTGTAAATGCGGGTATCGCTGGTTTGATAGTGGGCACCGGAAACATAGGCTGTATGCGCATCGATTGCCACAATGGACGATAAGTCGATGGATTCCGTGCCTGGAATCTTGTCGAAAGCCCAGTTTTGGCCGCCGTCGGTTGTCCTGAGGAAGGAGCCTTCCCAGCCACAGGCCCAGACGGCCTGCTCGTCAACGGCATCAATCGCTATCACCGGATGGGGAGTCGGGGCATTTTGCGCCACCCAGGATTGAGCCCGGATGCCGTTGGCCATAAACAAAAAAAACGCAAGCGGCAAAAGCCGGCTTTTGAACCGGATGTAGGCAAAGGTCAACATAAGGATGTGTTTTGTGTGAATGAAATGTCCATAATGCCGGACATTTCGGGGGAGGCATTCGTGCATTCGTATATGCGTTGGCCCTGGACCACTTACCCCGTAGCCCACCTTACCAATGCACCAATACACCAATACACCTAACACAGTGTCCCCAAAATATCCAGCAGCATATGAAACCTCAAAATACGCCCCAAAGCGCCGCGAAGAACCGGACAAAACCGCCAAAAGGCAGGACAATTCTGTCAATTGCCGGAAATCAGTACCTTTATAATCGGCCCGCCTGAAAACCACGCCAGGCCGGCAAACTACGATCAGATGCTGGACCGTTTGCCTGACGCCTTTTTTGCAAGAATTTCTTCCCGGGCAGCCCGGATTCCCTTCCGGCTTCTCCTGGCTTTGCTGCTATTGTCCTGCAACAGGCCTTCCGGCAGCGCCCCGGAGCCCGCTGCCGACCCGCATATCCTGAAGCCGGGGAAATACTGGCTCGCCAGGGGCAAAGTAATCGACACAGACACGATGCCACCCCCGAAATACTTCGCCAGCCGGGGGAAATACGTTCCGGGAGGCGCCCCGGTTTATTTTCCCCAAACACCGAACCGCATCCCCGTTACCCCGGGCTATTACGCTCCCGCCCGCAGCAAAGCAGCCAAAATAGATTCAGTAACCCGGCCCGGCTATCAGCCGGCTCAGGGCAGGAAGGCCCCATCCCACTGGCCGCAATGGATACCAGCCGGCCCCCTCCGCCAGGCAGCCGGCAACCTGGACATATCTTATCTGGACAGGGACCAGGGCCTGAACAACAGCTTCGTCCGCTGCCTGCTCAAAGACCGCTTCGGCAGGCTGTGGATGGGTTCCTGGCAGGGAGGAATCAACGTTTGGGACGGCACCGGGCTGAGGCAGTTCACCACCGAGGAAGGGCTAAGCGACAATGTGATCCGCTGCCTGATGGAAAGCCGGGACGGGAGAATCTGGATAGGAACCGGCAATGGAGGGCTAAGCGTATGGGACGGCGCCGGCTTCACGCATTTCACTACCGCCGAAGGGCTGAGCGACAACCACGTCAAGGCCCTGCTGGAGGACAGGCATGGAAACATCTGGATCGGCACGGGCAAAGGATTGTGCGTTTGGGATGGGGCTGGTTTCACTTATTATGCTGCCAGCCAGGGGCTGAGCAACGACAACGTGAACTGCCTGACCGAACGCCCGAACGGGGAAATATGGATCGGCACAGGAGGAGGAGTTAATATATGGGATGGGCAGGGCTTTGCTACCTTTACTGCTTCGGAGGGGCTGTGCAGCAATAACATACGGAGCATGCTGGTGACCGGCGACGGCAAAATCTGGATCGGCACCCAGCGGGATGGAGCATGCGTTTGGGACGAAACGGGATTCACCCATTACAACTCGGAAAACGGCCTGAACGGAAACCAGGTTTGGAGCCTGGCGGAAGGCCGGGATGGCGCCATTTATCTGGGCGTCGTCGGAGGCGGGTTGAATGTCTGGGATGGAGAAAAGTTTTTCCACCTGACAACGGAAAACGGCCTGAGCCACGATCAGGTGGCCTGCGCGCTGGAAACCGGAAACGGAAAAGTAAACATCGGGACCAACGGAGGCGGCCTGAACATCTGGGACAGGAACGGGCCCGCTCATTTCACCACTGAAGAAGGGCTGGGCAACAAGGACACCTGGAGCCTCCTGGAAGGTTCCGACGGCAGGATATTTATCGGCACTTACGGGGGAGGGTTGAATATCTGGGACGGGAACGGTTTTTTCCGTTACACCAGGGAGGAAGGCTTGTGCGGCAATTCTGTTTTCAGCCTGATCGAAAGCCGGGACGGCAAAATCTGGATCGGCACTTATGGAGGCGGGCTATGCAGTTGGGACGGGACGGGCTTCACCCATTATACCACCGACGAGGGCCTGAGCCACAATTTCGTCTATTGCCTGCTGGAAAGCCGGGACGGAAGGATCTGGGCAGGCACTTCAGCGGGCGGGCTGAACGTCTGGGACGGGCAGGGTTTTGCCCATTACAATATTGACCAGGGGCTGAGCGACAGCCGCGTCTGGAGCCTGGCGGAAGACCGCCAGGGCAGGATTTGGGCCGGCACCGGCAAAGGCGGGATAAGCGTCTGGGACGGAAAAAAATTTACGCATTACGCTACCGGACAAGGCCAAAGCCCACAGGAGGTTTGGAGCCTGCTGGAAAGCCGGGACGGCAAAATCTGGATCGGGACGAACGGAGGCGGCCTGAGCGTCTGGGACGGAGAAGGCTTTACCCGATATACTACCCGGGAAGGCCTCAGCAGCAACAACATCTGGGGCCTGATGCAGGACAGCCGGGGAGATATTTGGGCAGGGACGATGAGCGGCCTGAACCGCCTGCAGTTCCCCGCAGGCGAAGGGCCGGTCAACCTGAAAACCTTCCAGGCGGCCGACGGGCTGCGCGATATCATGATCAAACCCATGCTGGAAGACAGCGAAGGAGCCCTATGGCTGGGAACCACCCAGGGCCTCAGCAGGCTAAACCCCGACGCCATCAGCAGGGATACCTCCTGCCCGGCTGTAATGCTGGATGGCCTGTATCCGTTTTTGAGCTATATCGACTGGAGGGAGGCGCAGCGAGAGATCAGCAATGGAGAAAACCCGCTTGCCGGGGAACAGCAACTTCAGCTGTCCGAAGTATCCTTCGATTCCGTAAAGGCCTTCGCCAACCTTCCGGTTCGGCCGGTGTTCCCCCACTATTTCAACCAGCTTTCTTTTACCTGGAAAGGCATACACTGGGCGGCGCCCCATCATTTGCATTACTCCTGGATACTGGAAGGAAGGGATGCGTACTGGTCGCCGCCGATAAAAGAAAACGAGGTGTATCTCCAGCACCTGGCACCCGGCGCCTACACTTTAAAAGTCAAAGCAGTGGGCGGGAACGGAATGTGGAGCCGGCCAGCAAGCTATTCCTTCACCATCCGCCCACCCTGGTGGCGCACCTGGTGGGCCTATGGGCTGTACGCGGCTGCTATTTCAGCCGCCCTCTACTTCCTGTACCGCTTCCTGCTCCAACGCCAGCTCGCGATAGCCGAGGCCCGGCGCCTCAGAGAGCTCGACGCGCTCAAAACCAGGCTTTACACCAATATAACCCACGATTTCCGCAGCCCGCTCACCATTATCCTCGGCATGGCAGAACAGGTGGCGCAAAATCCCGGGCAATGGCTCCGGGAAGGCACTCAGGCCATTCGGCGCAACGGAGAATACCTGCTCACCCTGGTAAATCAAATGCTGAGCTTGCGCAAACTGGAATTGGGCATCACGAAGCCCGAGATGGCACAGGGAGATATCGCAGCCTACCTGAAATACATCCTGGAAGCCTTCCATTCGTACGCCGGCGCTAAAAATATTTCCCTGCATTTCCGGGCCGGGCCTCCCGAATTGATTATGGATTACGATCCTGAAAAGCTGATGCAGATCATGTCCAACCTGCTGTCCAATGCCATCAAATTCACGCCGGAGGCCGGAGAAATCAACGTAGTGCTGGAAGAGCAGGAAGGACAGGCCTGTATCAGCGTGCAGGACACCGGCATCGGAATTGCCAGGGACAGGTTGCCGCATATTTTTGAGCGGTTTTATCGAGCCCCCCCCAGCCTCCTCGAAGGGAGGGAGTTCACGAGGGGGGCTGGAATCGGCCTGGCCCTGACCCGCGAGCTGATCCGCCTCCTGGGCGGAAGTATTTCGGTGAAAAGCCAGGTTGGCAAAGGCACGGAGTTCACCGTCTGCTTTCCCATTACCCGGCAGGCAGCATCTGAAAAAGAGCGCATTTCCTCCGCCATGACAAAACAGGCGACAGGATATCTGCCGGCCCTTGATCCCGAAACGGAAACGAGCGCCGGGGCTGAGGCATCCGCCAGGCTGCCTCTGGCCCTGATTGTCGAAGACAACCCCGACGTAACCCGTTACCTCAGAACGTGCCTTCAGGAAGGCTACCGGCTGGAAACCGCCGCCAACGGGCAGGCCGGCATCGGCAAAGCCCTTGAGGCAGTGCCGGACATCATCGTCAGCGATGTTGTGATGCCGGAAAAAGACGGATTCGAGCTGACCCGGGCATTGAAAGCGGACGCCCGCACCAGCCACATCCCCATTATCCTGCTCACCGCCAAAGCAGATGTGGAGTCCAGGATAGAAGGGCTGGAACAGGGCGCCGACGCCTATCTGCCCAAGCCTTTTAACAAAAAGGAATTGCTCGTCCGGATGAAAAAACTGCTGGAGTTGCGGCAAAGCCTCCGCCGCCATTACCTCGCTTTGGCCGCCGGTGCCTCTTCCGGCGCATCCGGGCAGGAAAAGCCCGGAATAAGCGATGCGGAAAAAACTTTCCTGGACAAGGCCCGCTCCGTCATCGAAGCCTACCTCGACGACCATACCCTAAACGTGGACCGCCTCTGCCTGGAGCTGGCCATGAGCCACTCCCAACTCCACCGCAAGCTCACTGCCCTGACCGGCTACTCCCCCAACCGGTTTATCCGCTATGTCCGGTTGTCCAAAGCCAAAACCCTGCTGTCCCAAACCGATACCCCCGTCAACCTCATCGCCTACGACACCGGCTTCAGCGATCCCGATTATTTCTCCCGGGCCTTCCGCAAGGAGTTTGGTAAAACGCCGACGGAGTTCAGGAAAGGCTCCATTTGATGATTTTTAACATTCCAGGCCGCGTCATCATAGGTAAAACCTGAACCAGCTGGTCAAAAAATAAACCAAAACCAGTAAAATTAGATTTTAAGTTGTTTTTAGCAATTTTTGTTTGTACATTGCTGGCGTTTTATAGCCTTGATTTACAAAAATCATCTCATTTAGCCAATAATTCATATATTGCCTATGTTTGCCGTAGCAGCATTTGTACTGATGCCGGTTATCGCTGTCGTTGCCGGGGTGAGGATTTATATGTACTTCAATGACCACAATCCGCCGCATTTTCATGCAAGGGGAGATGGGGAAAGCGAAGTATTCGATTTAGACGGCAACACTATAGAGGGAAAACTACATCCCAAAAAAAGTAAAAAGGTTCGGGATTGGGCGAAGAAAAACAGGAAGTTGCTTGAAGACAACTGGGATGAAAATCATTAAAATAATCAGGTATGCGTGCAGAATATATTCTTGGCAAGTTCTCCTATCTTCCACTTAATGAAAAGGTAGATATCCTGTTTAAAGCTTTGGACCACATGAAGGAAGCCAATTACAGGTCAAAGGCGGCTTGCATCGGCCTGGCTATGGGGATACCGGAAGATCCCCAGGTGCAAAGCATAACGAACATTCAGGATTACACTATTACTGTAGTTTTTGACAATGGGGAGGAGCGGGCCGTCGATCTTGTAAAAGTGTTGGATGGCGGTAAGCGCTTCGATAAGGCCCTGCTCGAAGACTACGAACAATTCCAATCTGTGGAAGTGCTCGAAGGCACTTTGGCCTGGCCCAACCTGGGCATCTGGACAAAAGACATTAAAGGGAAAAAGGTATTTCGGTACTACGACATCGATCCAGGGCTACTCTACGAGAATTCTGCGCCGGCGGGAGTTGAGGAGGCGGGAGGGAGCTGATGTAAAGATTCTGCCTTCTGATCCTGACGAATGCATGGCGTTTTCAGGATTTTGTCCCGTCCTGTATACTGACTTCCTGATTTTTGGGAAGCTGGAAGCTCATCATATCTCCTTCGTAATACCTGCCGGCCGGATTTTTTTTTCGGGCAGCATCCAGGAAGGTGGGGTTGAGGTCCAGCCCGTCTAGCTGAAAATCATTTTTCAGGTATTTGTGGTGCTCTCCGGTGCCGCAGGCGGCATCGAGGAGGGTTTGGCATCCAGGCTGGTTGCTCAGAAGAAGTTCCCGGATTTTTTCAGCCTCGCCGGCGTAGTCTTTAAAGCTGTAAACCAGATCATAGAACTCAGAGCTTTCGGTAAACATAGCAGTGTTTTATGGATAAAAGCAAAGTAGGCTTTTTAAAAATAGGTTTTGTCAGCAACTATTTGCCTTTCCACAGGATAAATTCCGGAGCTGTTTAAAAAACGCAACTATTTAGGTGGACCTGATGCCGTTTATTAAAACAGTGTTTCTGAATTATCCGAAGAATCCTTATCTTTATGCCTCCATCGGCCAGGAGCTCCCCCTTGCCTGCCGGCGGAGACATACGGACAACATCAAATTATAATCCTAAAAACTTGGGTAATGAGAAAAGCCACCCTCTTGCTGCTATCCTGCAGTATCCTGACTCAACTAATTGCACAACCTTCCAACGACAATTGTTCCACCGCTCAAAACCTTGAACTGAAAATGCCCGCTCCCTGCCCGGAATCCGGCGAGGTGACAGACATTTTCCGGTACAGCAACCTCGGCGCCACCGCCACTATCCCCTTCCCCACCCTGCCCGGCTGCGCGGGCGGCGCCCCGGAAAGCGCCGCCGACGTCTGGTTCCGCTTCACGCCGGCAGGCAACAGGCTGTCTATCGCCTTGTCGGGCGAGCTGGAAGCGCCCTTTGTCGCCCTCTTCGAAAGCGGCCCGGAAGGCTGCGGCAATATGTTCCCTGTCGCCTGCGCTTCCGGCGACGGCAGCCTGGCGCTTTCTGCCTTCGTCGACCCTTCCCGGACTTATTACCTGCTGGTCAGCGGGGGAAACCCGGAAGACCAGGGGATGTTCGACCTGTCCATCACTACCGGCAGCGAATGCAACCTCTGCCTGGATGACCGGCGCGGCTACTTCACCAGCAGCCCGGCCCCGGTAAACGGTGCCTACAGCGGCGGCCAGGCCGTGCAGATGTGTTACGTCGTGGAACGCTGGCACGCCATCACCCTGCAGGAGAACCTGCACAGCCTGGAGCTGAACTTCGGCCCCGGCTGGAACCGCGCCACCTTCCTGCCCAGCCCGCCGCCTTCCTGCAACGGCGAGGGCTCCTGGGATTTCTACGACGGTTGGACGAGCGCCTCCACCGGCGAACAGTTCGGCCCCGGCTTCGCCTTCGACGGGCCCAACCCCGACGGCAACCCCGGCAATAACCCGGGTATGGGCGGCGAATGCGCCAACATCGGCATCAATACCCCCCAGCTTTCTTTCTGCTGGACCATCACTACCGCCGAGTGCGCACCGGGAGACTACGGCACGCAAAATGACCTAAGCCTGTCCGTCAACATGTACGGCGACGGCCAGTCGGGCGCCGGCCAGGGCGCCGCTTGCTTCGGAGAAAGCGGCGACGGCTTCCTGGCTACCCTCTACTGCCCCGACCCCTTCGAGCCGGCCATCACCGCCATCGACGGGAGCTGCGGCGACCACTGCGACGGCGCCCTGCTCCTCAGCGGCGGAGGCAGCGGCCCCTGGGATTTTGCCGTAACCGACAGCAGCGGGACAGTCTTCTACTCCAGCACCAACAGCACCGGAACGGATACCGTACCCAGCCTCTGCCCGGGGCCGTACATCGTGACCGTCTTCAGCCCTGCCGACGGCGAAACCAGAGTGGTAACCGCTACCGTCGGCGCCAACGTCGTGCCCCAGGCCAACGCCACGTACACCCTGCCTTGTTTTGAAGGAGAGCCCATCCAGCTGTTCGGCCAGTCCAACCCCTCCGCCGGCGCCACCTACGCCTGGACGGGACCCAACGGCTACAGCTCTTCCAATAAAAACCCGCTGGCGCTTTATCCCGGCATATATACTCTGGTAACTACGGTCGACGGATGCCCGTCCCTTCCTTTCGAGTTTGAAATACCGCCCATCGACCAGGCGGTGGTCACCATCGCGGAAGATACCATCACCGCCTGCCCGGGCGAACTGCTCACCATCACCGCCGGCGGCAACGCCACCTCCTTCACCTGGTTTGCCAGCACCGGCGACGAACCGGTAGGCAACGGCCCGTCCATCACCATCGAACCGGAAGACGGCGCTATCTACCGCGTCACCGGCTTCAATGACAACAACTGCGGCGGTTTCGACGAAGTGGCCATCAGCGTCCCGTTCGACCCGGTACTCAGCGCCGACACCAGCGGCATCCTGTGCCCGGGAACTGCCGTGACCCTCACCGCCAGTGAGGGCGAGCGCTTCCTCTGGAACACCGGCGACACCACCGCTTCCATCACCGTTAATCCGGATTTATCCACCCAATACGCGGTAGACATTGCCGGCCCCAACGGCTGCATCGCGCAGCTCTCCGCCTTCGTACAGGTTGCCAGCCCGGCGGGCCTGTTCATCAGCCCGCCCGCCGCCATCTGCGAAGGGGAAAACGCCAGCCTGTTCGCCAGCGGAGGTACCATCAGCTGGAGCACCGGCGATTCCACCTCCGCAATAAGCGTGAGCCCGGAGCAAACGACTACTTATACCGCCACCATTACCACCAGCCAGGGCTGTACCTTCATCCGGGAAACAACCGTCACAGTCAGCCCCGCGCCGGCCATCGTGCTGGTTCCGGCCGATACGGCCGCCATCTGCCAGGGCGACAGCCTGCAGCTGCTGGCCTTCGAAGCTGACAGCCTGATCTGGGACAGCCTGGTGGCGCCCATCCAGTCGAGGGATTACCTCCTTCCGGGTGCCGCCGGATATGGCTGCCGGGAGATCGGCAGGTTTACCGTCCTCGTCAACCCGCTGCCGGACCTGTCCATCGACGGGCAGGGCACGCTTTGCGGCAGCGACAGCGTCCTGCTGGTGGCCAACAGTACCGGGTCGCTGCTCTGGAGTACCGGGGAGGACAACGACAGCATCTACGTCAGCCCCGCCGGCACGGAAACCTACTCGGTGACGGCTACCGGCACCAACGGCTGCAGCCGCACCGACTCGGTGCAGGTCACCCGGGCGGACCCGCCGGCAGCGCCGCAGGTCACCTGCACGTCCCGCCTGGGCCGGGTGTCCTTTTCGTGGGTGGTAGAACCCGGCCTCACCTACGGCCTGTCCCACCTGCAGGGGCCGGCAGGTACGCCCGTTGGCAACAACCAGTACGTCATTACAGACCTGCTGCCCGGGCAAACGGTGAGCATCGAGCTGGAAGTGACCAATGCCGCGGGCTGCACCGCAGTCACGCCCGCCAGTTGCTCGGCGCCTGACTGCAGCGTGCTCGACCTGTTCGTCAGCGCTCCCGACCGGGCTTGCTCCAGTAACGGGCCCGTGCCCCTGACGGCACTGGCGACCGGCGGCACCAGCAACGGCGCCGGCGGATGGTCCGGCCCGGGCGTCGACGATCCTTCGGACAGCTTCCTGCCTGGCGTGGCCGGCGCCGGCACCCACGAGCTGGTTTACACCTACACCGATGCCGGCTGCACCGTGAGCGACACCCTGGAGATCGTGGTGGAACAAGCCCTGGAAGATGGCATGGTCGAATGCAGCGCTTCGCCAACCACAGTAACCTTCAACTGGCCGGCCCTTCCCCAGGATACCGCATACGAGGTGACGGTGCTATCCGGACAGCGCGGCGGCTTTACGGCCCCCACGACATACGAGGTGAGCGGGATGAGCCCCGGGGAGGAAGCACGGATAGAGATCATCGCCCTGGGCAGCGGCGCCTGCGGGGTGGTGACGGTTGGCGCCAGCTGTTTTGCCAGCGGCTGTCCGGACCTGGAGGCGCCTGCCGATACCATGATCTGCGACAACAGCAACCTGCAGCTTTCGGTCAACCCCGCCGGCTGGGACACCTTCTCCTGGTCGCCGGCAACCGGGCTGAGCTGTTCCGATTGCGCCAGCCCGTTCGTTGCGCCTGCCGTTACCACCACTTATACCATTATTGCCAAAAACAGCGCGGGCTGTTCCGATACGGTCAAGACGACAGTCTACGTGAATGAAATCCCGGATATCTACATTCCCGACGGGCCAATCACCTTCTGCGAGGGCGAGCCCTTCCAGTTGTGCCTGCCCGAGGGCGGCATACAGTTCTGGATCGGGCCGAACTCCTTCATCAGCACCGACCGTTGCCTGCGCTTTGACCCGGCAACTGCCGACATTGCCGGCTCCTACCTGGCCTATTACCGCAATTCGAGCTGCCGTTTCACCAAGAGTTTTGTCCTGGAACCGGCACCGCCCATCGAGGTCCTGGAACTCTCCGATTTTCAGGCTACCTGCCCGGATGAGCCCTTCACCCTCTATGTGGAGGCACTCAACGCCGTGGCCTATTCCTGGAACCCTGCCCAGTACCTGGACTGCCCCTCCTGCCCGGTGACCGAAGGCAGGGTGCCGCAGACGGCCACCTTCACCGTGGAGATGACGGACCGCTACGGCTGCACCGCGACCGAAACGGCCGTCGTTTTTGTCGACGGCTGCCAGTCGCGCCCGGCTCTGCCGCCCGTCGGCACCCCGGAGGCGGAAACCCTGCGCTTTTACCCCAACCCGGCCAGCAACAGCGTACAGATGGAACTGCCCGGCGAGGGCGCCAAGTCGATCCAGTTGTGGAACGGGGCGGGCAGCCTCATCCTGGAGCGGCGCACCGACGCCCTGGCCTATACCCTGCCGCTACAGGGCGTACCCGGCGGCGCCTACCTGCTGCGGGTGGTGTCGGAAGATGCGGTACACACGGGATGGTTGGTGGTGAGGAAGTAAATGAAGGAGTGAGTTCAGGGAACCAGAGCATTTTTTAACCACATAGGACACATAGGAACACGCAGGACAGCAGCTATGTGCCCTATGTGACCCCCTATGTGTTCTATGTGATTAAAAAAGCAGCAGGCTCCCGTGCCCGGCAAAGACAGCTCCGGGGGCGTCCAGTTTTGCCCTGCACAGGGCGCCGCCTCACAACCTGTATGGTTAAAAAAATCCCCCCGGGCAGCGAAAAGCCTCCGAAAGGCGTCTACATAAAAAAACGCACTACCGCCCGGGAGACTCCCGGCAATGAATGAACAACACATCACATGCTGGTACCCTGGGAACAAAGTTCCAGTGCAGTTATTACACCACCTGGAGCCACATACCGCCAATGGTTACTGGTTAATAACCAGTGTTTGGCGGCGATGTCAGGCGCAGTAACTAATAACGGCCTGAAGCTCCACTCCGCCGGCACCAGCAACCCAGACACGAATATTCCAAGGCACTACTACTTTTTCCGCGTGCCCCCCTTAATCTCCCCCCCCGGCATTTGTGCGATTTGAATCCTGTGCGGCCCGCTTTTTGCGGGGCGAAAAACAGGTTCTTATTAAAAATTTGGAAAATGAGACGACCTTGGTTCACGCTGTTGTTCATCGTGTTTACCGGAGCTATTGCCTTTGGGCAGCCCACCAACGATGAGTGCGGCAACGCTATTCCCCTCCCCTTTGGCGCCGTCGGGGCCTGCGCTTCTTCGGGAAGCACTTTTACGCTGACCGGCGACAATTCCGGCGCTACGCCCAGCACCCCTGCCTTTCAACTGGCTGACGATCTCGGCGGCGGCCCGGCCCTCAACGGCCCCTCCGCTGATGTGTGGTACGAACTGCAACCTACCGGCAGCCGACTTGACATCAACCTGGAAGGGATGGACGGCGGCCCGGTACTCATCCTTTTTCAGGGAGACGGCTGCGACGGCCTGCTGCCCATTGCCTGGGCGGGCAGTGCGGGAACGGCCAACCTGGAAAGCCCGGTAGAACCCGGCCAGCGCTACTTCCTGCTGGCGGGTGGCGCCGATGCCGGCAACCAGGGCCCCTTCACCCTGACGGCCACCACCTTCAACGACTGCAATACCTGTGCCCGCCGCCGGGGGGTACTGTCTGCCGACCCGCCGCCCGTCAACGGGTTCTACCAGGCCGGCCAGCAGGTGCAGTTCTGCTACCGGGCCACCTTCTGGGATCCGGGGCAGTCGCTGGAATGGCTGCACGGCGTCGAGGTGCAGTTCGGCCCCGGCTGGGACCAGAGCACCCTGGAGACGGTAGCGCCCCAGGCCTGCACGGCACCCAGCGGCTACTGGCAATGGTACGATTCCTGGCAGAGCTGCAATACCGGCGAGACCTTCGGCCCGGGCTTTGCCTTTGACGCCGAATACGGCCTGCTCTGCCCCGGCGCCCGCAGCCTGGACGGCGACCCCGGCAACAATTTCGGCGACGGCCCCTGCTATTCCGTCGACGCCGGGCCCCTGCCGCTGGAGTTCTGCTGGACCATCCGGGCCAGCGATAATTTTGCCACCCCCCAGGAAGCCAACCTCAACCTGGAGGTCAGCCTGCTCGGCGATGGCTACTCCGGTTCCTGGATGCCGTTCAGCTGTGAGGAGGAGGCCGCCACTACCTTCTTCGCCACCGCTTTGCCCGACTCCAGCCTGCTGCCCGACATAACGATTATCAAAGCGCCCTGCGCCACCGGATGCGACGGCATCGCCACCATTGCCGGCAGCGCGGCCGGCTCGTGGTTCTACAAATTATCCGAAGCCGACGGCGACATCCTCTACAATGTCCTGGCCCAACCCGGCACGGACACCATCTTCGGGCTGTGCCCCGGCGTACATCTCTTTGAAGTGTCCAATGCCGGAGGCACCATCCGCCAGGCTGTCCAACTGGAAATTGAAGCAGGGCTGGCACCCGAAGCCCAGGCCGGCTACGTTCCCAATTGCCTGTCCGGCGAGGCCATACAGCTGGTGGCCGGCGTCAACATCAACAGCGCCGCCACTACGTATCAATGGACGGGCCCGAACGGTTTTTCCTCCAGCCAGCCCAGCCCCATGGTAGACGAACCGGGCGAATACATCCTGGCAGTGGAAGTTGAAGGCTGCTCCGCGCCCCTGGCCTCCATACAGGCGGAGAGCGGCGTGCCGGAGATCGCCTGCGAGGCCACCCCCAACCGCATCGTTTTCAGCTGGGCCCGCCAACCAGAAGACACCGCCTATGTGGTGGAAGTGCTTAGCGGCCAAACCGGCGCCTGGCTGTCGGCCAATTCCTTTGAGGTCAGCGGAATGGCACCAGGCGAACAGGCGTCGATCGAACTGACCAAATGGGGGACCGGCTATTGCAGCATGGCCATCGGCGAAGCGAGCTGCCAAACCCTGCCCTGCCCCTTGCCCATGATCACGCCCGACACCACCATCTGCCGCGGGCAGAGCGTACGCCTGTGGGTGAACATCCCGCCCAATACGGCGGCAACCTGGAGCCCGGCCAGCGGCCTGAGCTGCACCAGCTGCATCGCCCCGCTGGCCAGCCCCGATGTCAATACCGTCTACCAGGTGGACATCTCCTACCCGGATGGCTGCACCGCCACCCGGCAGGTGGCCGTTTACGTCAGCAGCCTGCCGGAGAGCATCCTGCCTGACAACACCATGCCTTACTGCCTGGGCGAACCCTGGGAGATTTGCCTGCCGGAAGGCAACGATTACCTCTGGACCAGCCCGGTAGGCTTTGTCACCACCGGCAATTGTATCAACTTCCCGGTCACTTCCGAATTGCTCACGGGCACGCATACCGTGCGGGTGCGTTTGCCCAACGGCTGCGAGTTCTACGATTACCTCTACCTGTACGGCAAAGACTGCGAAGCCGGTACGCCGCCCCAGCCGGGCTATCCAACCGCCCGCCCGGGAAGCGGACCAAACACGGGCGTCCGCGCCTACCCCAACCCGGCGAACAGCCGGCTCCGGGTGGAAATGGCCGGCAGCGGGACCAAGGTGCTGCAACTGTTCCGCATGGACGGCCGGCAGATGCTCCGCCTGGAAACGGAAGAAGCGGCGGTGGACATCCCCGCCGGCCAGTTCCCGCCTGGCGCTTACTGGCTGGAGGTGCAGGCCGGAGGAGAACGGGAACGGATAAGGGTGGTGATTGTGAAATGAGATGGAGATGCATGGAAATGGGTGGAAATGGGTGGAAATGTATGGAAATAGATGGAAATGTATGGAAATGGGTGGAAATGGGTGGAAATGGGTGGAAATACGCACCATTGTGGCACGTCCGGAATTGAACCATTTCCCGCCTTTTTTCATTCAGAATACGACACAACACAAATCCGAATGAACAAAGGCCATACCAGAACATTGCTGCACCACAAAGTATACCGCCTGGGGCCGGAAGCCGAGTGGATCGTCTTCATCCACGGGGCGGGGGGTAGCCTGACGACCTGGAAATACCAGGTGGAGGCGTTCCGCCCTTTTTTCAACCTGCTGCTGATCGACCTGCGCGACCACGGCAGGTCGAAAAACATAGAACCTGAATACCGGGATTACAATTTCGACATCGTCACCGGCGACGTCATCCGGGTGATCGACTACCTGGGCATCCGCAAGGCGCACTTCCTGTCCCTGTCGCTGGGTAGCGTCATCCTGCAGAAGCTGGACGAGGAGCGGCCCGACCTGATCGGCAAGATGGTGATGGCGGGCGGCGTGTTCCGGGCCACCTTTGCCATCCGCCTGTTCGTGCACAGCGCCAAGTTTCTCAACTATTTTCTGCCCTACCGGCTGATGTACAACCTGTTTTCCTGGATCGTCCTGCCGCGGCGCAACCACCGGCAGTCGCGGCGCCTGTTCCGGCTGCAATCCCAGAAGCTCAGCTCCCGGGAATACCTCAAGTGGGTAGGCCTGTACAAGGATTTTTTCCGCCTGCTGCGCCGCTTCTTCGACCGGGAGTTGGAAAAGCTCAGCCTTGTGGTCATGGGCGAACAGGACCACGTCTTCAACAAGGCGGCGCGGCGCTTCGTCGCCCAACACCAGAAGGCGCAGATGGCCATCATCGAAAAGTGCGGCCACGTGGTCAATATCGAACAGCACGAGCGGTTCAACCAGATGGTGCTGGCGTTTCTGGCCCCCACTGGCCCCTCCTGTGGGGCGAAAGAGGACCCCGCGTCATTTTCAAGGGGGAAGCGTAGCGCCTCCGGCACTAAATAACTGCCCGGGACTTCGTTCTGACAATACTTTGTTTTCGGCCCGCCGGGAATCAGCATCCTGATTTTTATAAAAAATAGTGCTTGCAAATATTCGTTCCCTGCCTATTTTTCCCGGAAAAAAGTATGAAAAAACACTACGTTCCGATGCTGCTGCTTGCAGCTCTGTTTTTGCTCTCTTCCCTGCCGGTGCTAGCCCAGTGGACCTCCTTTACCGGCGGAAACACCAACGGCTTCATCGTTGAATTTGCCGAACACGAAGGCGACATTTACGCCTGTGGCTTTTTCACCCGCATTGGCGGCCAGCAGGCCCGCTACATCGCCCGCTGGAACGGCGCGCAGTGGGAATCCGTCGGCGCCGGCCTGCCCGATGAAGGGCACAGCCTGTACTCCTTTCAGGAGGCCCTCCACGTGGCCAAATACGAGTGGGGCACCGATTCCAATTACCTCTTCCGCTGGAACAGCGACATCGACACCTGGAGCCGCCTGGGCGGCAGCTTCCACCTGACGAACGCCGACCCCGCCGCCTTCCGGACGGCCTCCCTCTATGCTCTGGGCGAATACGGCGGCCAGCTCATCGTCGCCGGCGAGTTCGACCGCATCGGCGCCGACACCGTCAACGGGATCGCCGCCTGGAACGGCGTGACGTGGGAACCCCTCGGCCAGGGCTTCGCCGGCTACATCGACGGCGGCCCGCAAATCCTGTACCCGCATTCCCTGGCGGCACACGATGGCTGGCTCTATGCCGCCGGCAACTTCAAGATGGCGGGAGAGGTAGTGGCCAACGGCATCGCCCGCTGGAACGGCAGCGCCTGGGAAGCCCTGGGCGAAGGCTTCAACGGGGCTGTCTACGGCATCGAAATTTACAACGGGGAGCTGTACGCCGGAGGCGCCTTCACCCGGTCGGGCGACAACAGCCTGGGCCTCGTCGCCAAATGGGACGGCAGCGAATGGGTAAACCCCGGCATTGCCGTAGACTACTCCTCTACCCCGCCCTTCCCATTCGCCCACACCCTGCGCAGCATCAACGGCCGGCTGTACGTACTCGGCGGCTTCAATTTATGTACGAATACCAACGGCAGCAACGTCCCCTGCGGCGGCATCCTCGCCTTCGACGGCGAAACCTGGGACGGGCTGGACGGCGGCATTTCCGGAGAGGCGGAGGCCATCATCCCCTACAAAGGGGGCGTCCTGGTGGGCGGCTTTTTCAACCAGGCGGGCGGCGTATCTGTCAACAATATGGCGCTGTGGGGCGTGGTATCGCCCACGATTGACCCATCCGCCGGGGCGGACATACGGGTGTTCCCCAATCCCGCCGGAGAAGTGCTGTACGTGCGGGGGGCGGTCGCTTTCGAATATGCACTGTACGATATGGCGGGGCGGCTGGCGAAGCAGGGGCATAAAACAGCCGGGGAAGCTATTTCGCTGGCGGGCCTGCCCCGGGGCGTGTACTGCCTGCGGGCACACACTGAGGAAGGCGTGGCGGTGCGGAGGGTGGTCAGGGAGTAATTCTCCTCCAGTCGGCGTTGTGCAGAATGGTTAAAACCAGACAGGATTATACTAGGCGCGGTCACCAGAGGTGAAAAGTTGGAGAGTACCTATCTTTGTTGGTGACCAAACCCACAAAATATGTACTCTCCGATAATCAGCGAAGCTGACTATGAACATGCAAGGTACTACAAAAAGTACGGTTGTTCACCACTAATCCGCCAACGCATGCATGTACTATACCTTCGAGCCAAGGGGCTTCGCCCAGGGGCTTGCGCCGAGGCGGCCGACGTACACCCGAACTCGGTTACCCGGTGGACAAAGGCTTATATGGAACGAGGGCGGGCGGGGCTGCTGGCAGTAGAGTGCTACCGCCCTGCCAGCGATTTGGCAACCTATGCCGACAAGATCAAGGCTGATTTTGACAAGGATCCGCCTCGTTGTGCCAGCGAGGCGCGCAAACGGATCAAGCAGCTTACCGGCTTGGAGCGTGGAATGACTCAAGTGCGCAAATTTGTCAAGCACGTACTCAAGTTTCGCTACCGTAAGTTCCGCCCTCTACCAGGAGGGAAGACGCCTATCGAAGAACTAGCCGCCAAGCAGGCGGCTTTTCTTGAAGGGACGCTGAACCCCTTGTTGGATAAGGCGGCACGGGGAGTGGCCGAGGTGTTCTTTGTCGATGCGGCACACCCCGTACAAGGCTTTCACAGTGGCCATGTATGGAGCGAGAAGCCCGTCTGCGTCAGGACATCAAGCGGCCGGCAGCGAGTGAACATCTTGGGGGCTATGCATGCTACCACACATGAATTGTACAGCATCAGCACTACAGATTATATCAAGGCAACAACCGTTGTCGAGCTCATTAGCTTCCTTCGCGAAGAACTGCCGGGCAGGAGCATACACTTGGTCTTAGACAATGCTCGCTATCAAAGGTGCAAATTGGTCGCCAAGGCCGCCAGGAAATACCGGGTTCACCTCGTATTCCTGCCCCCATATTCGCCTAACCTGAACCTAATCGAACGGTTTTGGAAATATCTCAAAAAGAAAGTCTTGGCTGGCTTTCATTATCCCACTAAAGAGGCCTTCGTTGAAGCCATTGACAACTTTATTGACGAAGTCAATGAAGGCCTGCACGAAAATGAGATCGACGAATTGATGAACCTTAAATTTCAGCTCCTTGAAGCCGCTTGACATTTTCACCTCTGGTGACCGAGCGGTGTATAA
>JAGFJD010000173.1 GCA_024102975.1 Phaeodactylibacter sp.
CGCTGCGTATTTGCCAGGGCGTGCGCTGGTGGTCCCATAGGCCGGCGTAAAGGTTGCGCGGGTTGCGGGGGCCCATGCTGAGGTTGCAGGCGCGGGTGGTCGGGTTGACGAAAAGCAACTGTTGCCAGGCCTGGCCGCCGTCTTTGCTGCAGTAAATGCCCCTTTCCGGGCCTGGGCCGTACAGGGCGCCCTGTACCGCCACATAGACGATATCGGGGTTTTGGGGATGAACCTGGATGGCGGCGATGTGGCGGGAATTGGGCAATCCGAGGTACTGCCAGTCCCTGCCGGCATTGGCCGACCGGTACACCCCGTCTCCGTGGTGGGTCATGACGCCCCTAACCGGGTGCTCGCCCATTCCCACGTAGACCACATTGGGGTCGGACGGCGCCACGGCGATGGCCCCGACGGAGCCGGACTTGAAATGCCCATCCGAAATATTGAACCAGCTCAGCCCGCCGTCTTCCGTTTTCCACAGGCCTCCGCCGGTGGCGCCCATGTAATAGGCCAGCGGGTCGCCGGGCAGGCCGGCGACTGCTGCGCAGCGGCCGCCCCGGAAGGGGCCGATGTTGCGCCATTTCATGCCCTGGAAGAGGGCTTCGTCGATAGGTAGCGGCGGCTGGGCGCCGGCAGGAAGAGCCAATAAAAGCAGTGCCGCCCATAGGATTAGGTCTCTCATCCCTTTAGAGTTTATGATATAAAACCTGTAGGGGGTGGAGGCACGCTTTCCCGTAGATAGTTTTCTCACCTGTAGTATGTTTTTCCAGGAAGCATAGGCCGTCGTATATAGTTACTATTGCTGCTTCTCTGTTCTCATGAGTGTTTGTGGCCTTAAAGATAACATTTATGCTACAATTTTCAGCCATTCATGAGCAAGTGATTATGTAACACTGCCTATCCGACGCCTCCACCGATGTCATTTCCAGAAGTTTTACGGGAGGGACGGGGAAAGGTTGCGGCAAGAGGTTGGTTTTCAGGAGGGTGGGGCGGGCGTGGGCTATCCGTCTGGAGTTGAGCGAAAGTGCGGAGCCGGAAATCGGAAAAACCAAAGAGATTCCGCAGTCCTTAGGCCGATACCCGGCCGCCCTATCCCAAAACGCCCAGGCCTTTCAGTTGCTCTTCCAGAAACCCGGCGCCCCGGAAATGGATAGCTTCTATCCCCAGCGCCCGGGCAGCCTCCACGTTTGCCTCCATATCATCAATGAAAACGGCGGTTTCCGCCCTTACCTTATAGCGTTCAAGCAAGGTATGGTAAATGCGCGGGTCCGGCTTGGCGAGCTTCTCCTGGCCGGAGACGACGATGCCTTCGAACAGCCGCAGAAAATCATAGCGTTCCCAGGCGATAGGAAAAGTCTCCTGGCTCCAGTTGGTCAGGGCGTAGAGGCGGTGGCCATTTTGGGCATGGAGCCGCTCCAGCAGGCGGACGCTATCTTCGATCGCACCGCCCAGCATCTCCTCCCAGCGGCCGTAGTAGGCGCGGATGGCCGGTTCGTATTCGGGGAATTCCCTGACCTTTTCTTCGATGGCCTGCGCCAGGGGCCGGCCGGCGTCCTGCTGTATATTCCATTGCGGAGTGCAGACCTCTTCGAAAAAATGGCGCATTTTTTCTTCATCGTCAAACACTTCGCGAAACAGGTATTCGGGGTTCCAGTCGATCAGCACTCCGCCCAGGTCGAAGATGACGGTTTCGATGGTCTTGGCTTTTGTCATGAGATAGCGATAGTTGTATTATCTTTTTGTTAAGGTGGGGGCAAATATAGGGGCTTTGGATACTGAAATGCGTTATTTAAGGGGTAAAAGGTGTTTTTTGTGGCCATTCCTATATGGCTCATTTGCGAGGTTTGATGTGCGACGTGCGATGTTCGATTTAGCTCGGCGGGCAGGGGGCTGTGTCGGGGCGGGCTGCCTGGAGGCAAATCAAAAATTTTAGCCGGCTCGCAGAGACGGCCGAAAATCGCAAATCAAACGTCTCAAATGCTGCTGTTCCGGGGATTTAAGAGGTTTGATGTGCGATGCGGTCCTGCGGTCCGGAGACAAATCAAAAATCCATACTGAAAAATCAAACCCATGTCCCGATCCACTTTCTTCCTCCTCCTCTTCGCCGCCACTTCCCTTCACGGCCAGTTCATCCTCAACGGCGAGGCGGTCCAGACCGACAACTCCTGCTACCGCCTGACCCGCCCTGAGGACTGGGCGGCGGGCTCGATCTGGAACCCGGACAAGATCAGCCTGGATGAATCCTTCGAAGTGGTCATGGATATTTACCTGGGATGTAAAGACCAGGACGGGGCCGACGGCATCGTCTTCGGCTTTCAGCCGGTCAGCACCTCCATCGGCGCCGCCGGGGAGGGCATCGGCTTCCAGGGCATTGCCCCTTCCCTCGGCATCGAGTTCGATACCTGGCAAAACTTCAACCTGCTGGACCCGGAGTACGACCACATCGCCGTCATCAGCAACGGGAACCTCAACCACGCGTCCGCCAGCACCCTGGCCGGGCCCGTACAGGCCAGCGCGGACGACCCCAACATCGAAGACTGCAACTTCCACAGCCTGCGGGTCAGCTGGGATGCGGCGGGCAAGCGCCTGAAGGTCTACTTCGACTGCGAGTTGCGCATCACGCTCGAAATGGATATCGTCAACCAGATTTTCGGCGGCGACCCTGAGGTGTTCTGGGGCTTCACCTCCGCCACCGGCGCCGCCAACAACCTGCACCAGGTGTGTTTCAGCTACACCAGCTTCCAGGATCAAATCCCGGACGTGGTGCTATGCCCCGGCGGGCAGGTACAGCTGCGGGCTACCGGCGGCAGCTCCTACTCCTGGTCGCCCGCCGAGGGCCTGAGCAACCCCAATGTGGCCAACCCTGTCGCCTCGCCTGCCCGGACGACTACCTACACCGTCGAGGTGAGAGACGTCTGCGGCATCCCCTTTTACGACGACGTTACTGTCGAGGTGGCGGGCAACCCGGTCTTCTTCGACCTCGGGCCCGATACCAGCCTGTGCGAAGGGCAGACTCTCGTGCTGGACGCCTCGAGCTCCAGTTCCTCTTACGAATGGAATACCGGCCAAACCGGACCGCAACTGACGGTCAGCCAGGCGGGCCGCTATGCCGTCACCATCACCAAAACGGATACGTTCTGCGTGGCCGAAGATTTCATCTTTGTCGGATCAACCCCGCTGCCCAACGCGGCCCTGGGGGCCGATACCACCCTGTGCGAAGGGCAAAGCCTGCTGCTGCGGGCCACCTTTGACGAGGGAGAACTGCGCTGGCAGGACGGCTCCACGGCCGATACCTTCCGGGTGCGCAGCCCGGGCCGGTACGAACTGACGGTGTCCAACGAATGCGGGACGGTGAGCGACGCCATCAACGTGAGCATCGAAAGCTGCCGGGAGGTATATATCCCCAATGCCTTCTCGCCCAACGACGACGGCCGCAACGACCGCTTTTACCTCTACGACGGCGGCGACGTGCGGGAGATCAAAACTTTCGCCATCTTCGACCGCTGGGGCAACCAGGTCTTCCTCCGAACCAACATCCGGCCCAACGACTACCAGAACGGATGGGACGGCACCTTCAAGGGCAAGCCGATGAACCCCGGCGTCTACGTCTACTTCGCCGAAATTGCATTCCGCGACGGCCACTCGGAGGTGCGCAGCGGGGATGTGGCGCTGCTCAGGTAACACAACCTGCCGGGCGGCGGTGACGTCCTGGCTGGAGTCACGCCAGGATAGGCTGTTCAAAATAGCGGGTTTTTGGAAAAAACTTCTCCGCATTTTTGAAATATCTTGCCCCGCCTCTTTCTTAAAGTTCAAGCCCAAGAGCCAAGTTCAAGTTCAATAATGGCACCGCTCTGGTTTTGGCCTTGATGCTTGCACTTGCACTTGATACTTGCGCTTGCACTTGAATTGGCTTTTTCCACCCATTTTAGTGTTTTTAATGGCTCAACGATATATTCAGTCATTCGCTAATTCGCTAAATCAGTCCATGTACTTAGCAATATCTTACTACCTGCCCCTCGCTTTTATGCCTTATTTTTAAGGAAAAAGGACAACCGCCATGAAAAAAATCACCCTGCTGTTCCTCAGCATCCTAACCTTTTCCTCCCTCCACGCCCAGCTCTTCGAAGATAAAACCGGAAACATGCCCGTGGCTGCCACCGGCAACGGCACTATGGACGTGGCCTCCGCCGACCTGGACGGCGACGGCGGCCCCGACCTCGTGCTGGCCAGCGAGGCCCGCGCCAACCTCGTCTTCTTCAACGACGGGGCCGGCAACTTTTTCCAGGATCCCCAGCGCATGCTGCCCGAATTCAACCCCGACGACCAGTTTCCCGGAGAAGACAGCGAGGACGTCGCCATCGCCGATTTCGACCTGGACGGCGACCCGGACCTCTTCTTCGTCTCCGAAGACACCCCTAACCACGAACTGCTGATCAACGACGGGACGGGAAGGTTTGCTTTCGCCGATTTCACCTTCCCTGCCTCCACCGCCAACGGCCTGGCCGTGTTTGACGTCAACGGCGACGAATATCCCGACATCCTCATCGGCAACCGCGGCAGGAACCAGCTCTTCATCAACAACGGCAACCTCACCTTCACCGAAGAGACGGACAGCCGCTGGCCCGCCAATGCCGACCACACCCAGGACCTCAAGCTGGCCGACATCGACGGCAACGGCAGCCTTGACGTCGTAGAAGGCGCCGAACAGGGCGGCAGCAACATTTACCTCAACCACGATGGCGTTTTCACCGAAGACAACAGCCGCCTGCCCAACTTCAGCCAGCTCATGGAAACCCGGAAAGTTACCCTCGGCGACCTCAACGGCGACGGCCACCCCGACATCTACCTGGCCAACGTGGGCTGGACGGCAGGCATCTCCGGCCGCGACCGCCTCCTGTTCAACGACGGCAACGGCTATTTTACCGACGTGACTGAAGAGCGGCTGCCCCCCAACGACGGCACCTCCCTGGAAGCCCTCTTCCTGGACTTCAGCGGCGACGGGCACCTGGACATCATCCTCACCCAGTTCGCAGACGAAGGGCAGCAGGCTTGTTTCGCCTACCTTAACGATGGTACCGGAACCTTCACCGAGAACACCAATGACGTATTTCCCGCCATGAACTACAACCGGGGCGTCGGCCTGCATGCCGCCGACTTCAACGCCGACGGCCACCCGGATGTGTACTTCGCCAACCACTGGCAGCCGGATAAGCTCTTTTTTTTTATCCCGGCAGTAATGGCAAATGAAGGGGTAGGGGAGGAGGCCCGCCTCCGGCTTTTTCCCAACCCGGCGGCGGAAACGCTGAGCATCGAAGCGCCGGGGCTGGCGGAGGCAGGCAGGGTGGTTGTGCTGAACAGCGCGGGGAAAGCCGTTGCTCATTTGCAAATAAAAAATGGCCGGGCCAGCGTGGATGTGAGGGGCTGGCCGGCGGGGCAGTACTGGCTGTGGTATGAGGTGGCGGGGCAGAACTATAGCCAGAGTTTTGTAAAGCATTACTAGTGCTTTCGGCAGTAAATAACTGCGCCCGACTCAGGGTGGCGTTAATAACTGCCCCGGGACTTCGTTCCGGCAGCACTAGCAGCCTGTCGGAGAACAGGCTGCTAGGCGATCCTGAGGAAATCCCGGTGCAGGCCGTTGCCTTCGATATAATCCAGGTAGTTGCCGCCGAAAATCTCCGGCAAGCCGTCGGGCGGGTGGTTGAGCAGGTAACACCAGCAAGGGACGGGATGGCCGTTCAGGCTGGCCAGCACTTCTTCTCTGCGGTATTCGCTCCGGGAAGGGTTTCCGGGGTCGATTCCCTCGTACTCATCCAGCATTTTCAGTGCCTTTTCCGGATTTTTCAACCGGAATACCTGGCCGTAAATCCGCTTCAGGCTGCCGGCATCGTACCACAGCCCCGGATAATGGCCCAGGTCGTAAAGTCGGCCGGGGGCAAAAGCGTCGCCCAGAAGCTCGCCGTTGGCCTGCAGGTAGCGCCCCACCCGGGTAGCGAGGGGTTGCAATAAACTGCCGTATACAAAAAGGTTTGGATTCATTTCTTTGTTTTTTGCCGCCGATTCAGCCATCAGCATCCCCTCCCTGAACATTTACCTCCTCTTTCTTTTTATTTAATTATGATCATTTGTTATTTTTTGCGCATCCCCATCCCTAACATTTCTTACGCATGACAACAGACCTCACGAACACCCGGGACGCCTTGTGGTACAAAGACGCCATTATCTACGAATTGCACATCAAAGCATTTGCCGATGGCAACGCCGACGGTTTCGGCGATTTCAAGGGCCTGATCGAACGCCTGGACTACCTTCAGGAACTGGGCGTGACCGCCATCTGGCTGCTGCCGTTCTACCCTTCCCCCCAGCGCGACGGCGGTTACGACATCTCTGATTACTACAGCATCAACCCCCGGTACGGCAGCCTGGAAGAATTCCAGGCCTTGCTGGACATGGCTCACGAGCGGGGCCTGAAAGTGATCACCGAGCTGGTGATCAACCACACCTCCGACCAGCACCCCTGGTTCCAGCGGGCCCGGAAAGCCCCGCCGGGAAGCAAAGAACGCAATTATTACGTCTGGAGCGACACTACCGACAAATATAAGGATGTACGCATTATCTTCCAGGATTTTGAAAACTCCAACTGGACCTGGGATCCCGTGGCGGAGGCCTATTACTGGCACCGCTTTTATGCTCATCAGCCGGACCTGAACTACGATTCCCCGGAAGTGCAGCAGGAAATCTTCGGGATCATCGACTTCTGGGTGGACATGGGCGTGGACGGCTTCCGGCTCGACGCCATCCCGTATCTTTTCGAACGGGACGGTACCAACTGCGAAAACCTGCCCGAAACGCACGCCTTTCTCAAAAAACTGCGCGCCCATGTCGACGCCAGGAAAGAAGGCGTCCTGCTGCTCGCCGAAGCCAACATGTGGCCGGAAGACAGCGCCGCCTACTTCGGCGACGGCGACGAGTGCCAGATGAACTATCACTTCCCCATCATGCCCCGGATGTTCATGGCCATCAAGATGGAGGATCGCTATCCCATCATCGATATCATCGACCAGACCCCCCGGATACCGGACAATTGCCAGTGGGGCATTTTCCTGCGCAACCACGATGAACTGACCCTGGAGATGGTCACCGACGAGGAACGCGACTACATGTACCGGGCGTACAACAAGGACGCGCTCTCCCGCATCAACCTCGGCATCCGCCACCGCCTGGCGCCTTTGCTGGACAACAACCGGCAAAAGATCGAACTGATGAACTGCCTGCTGTTCTCCCTGCCGGGCACCCCCGTCCTGTATTACGGCGACGAGATCGGAATGGGCGACAACGTGCACCTGGGCGACCGGGACGGCGTGCGCACCCCCATGCAATGGAACCTGGACCGCAACGCCGGCTTTTCCAAAGCCCATCCGCATTCCCTCTATCTGCCCCTGATCAACGACCCGGAATATCACCATGCCACCGTGAATGTGGAGGTACAGCAGGACAACCCATCTTCCCTGCTTTGGTGGACGAAGCGGATTATCAACATCCGCAAGCGGTACCGCGCCTTTGGGCGGGGAGACATCCATTTCCTTTCTCCGGAGAATTCCAAGGTGCTGGCATTCACCCGGTCTTACCAGGACGAGCACCTGCTGGTGGTGGCCAATCTCAGCCGCCACTCTCAGGTAGTGGACCTGGAGCTTCCCGAGTTCGAACAGTACATGCCGGTGGAGGTGTTTGGCCAAACCCGTTTCCCCGCCCTGGAGCGTGGCCTCAACCGCTTTACGCTCGGCCCCTTTGGATATTACTGGTTCGCCCTGGAGCCGGAATCGGAGCAGCGCCTGGACGAGGACGCCATCCCGGAGCTGGACTGGGTTCCGGAGGACTGGATGCAGCTGGCGGTGGGCAAGGGCGCTGACCTGCTTGCCCGCAAGGTGCTGCCCGCCTTCCTGGCCCGTAGCCCCGGCTACAACCTCCACGGCCGCAAACTGGACCACCTGGAAATCCAACACGCCCAGCCTGTATTGTACGAAGGCGGCCGGGCGCTGCTGCTGCTGCTGAAATTGTTTTTTACTGAAGGTTTTCCGGACCAGGCTTTTCTGCCCATTGCCATGAGGAAGGGCGACCCCCGGCAACAACCCAACGCACCCGCTTCCAGCCAGATTCTGGCGCGGCTGTCCGGCGTTTCCCAGCATGGCTACCTGTTCGAGGCAGACGCCAGCCCGGCCTTCCGCAATTACCTGCTCCGCAACCTGCTGTCGGATGCCGGCCGGGCGCCGCTGCACTACTCTTTCATTCGCAGTGGAGGCTTCGCCTGGGAGCGCTTCGAGGACATACCGCCGGCCCGCGTGGTGGAAACTTCCGGCGACAATATCAACCTGGCCTATGGAAACCAGTACTTCCTGAAAATCTTCCGGCACATCGAAGACAGCATGAACCCGGAGCTGGAGATCAACCGCCACGGCAGCGGCAACGGCCTGCCCGTTCCGGGTTACCTCAGCCACCTGCAATTCGACCGGAGCAACGGCGCTCCCTTCATTCTGGCCATGCTGCAACCCTACCACGAAAACCAGGGATCGGCCTGGCAGTATTTTTACGACGTCTCCCGCCGGTTCCTGGAACGGGTGCAGTCCAACCCTGCCCAGTGCATTATCCCGGAGCAGCTGCCCGAGCCAGGCACCCCTTTAGGCCTGGCGTGGGAGGAACTGATCGGGGGTATGCCCCTGCACCGCGCCCAGCTCCTGGGCGAAACCGTAGCGCGCCTCCACGCCGGGCTGATCGACGAGAGCAACCCCGACTTCAGGCCGGAACCCTTTTCCCTCCATTATCAGCGCTCCCTGTATTCCGCCTGGCAGTCGCAGGTCCGGTTCACTTTCCAGCAACTGGGAAAAAACAGGGAAAAGCTTCCTGCCGCCGAGCGCCTTCTGGGGCAGCGGCCGGCCATCCAGAGCCGCCTGCAGCGCATTTACAGCCGAAAGATGGATGCCCTGAAGGTGCGTATCCACGGCGACCTGCAGCTGGAAAAAGTCCTCTTTACCGGTAAGGATTTCATCCTCTACGATTTTGAAGGCGACCGCACGCGCAGCTTCAGCGAGCTCAGGCTCAGGAAGCCACCAATGAGCGACCTTTCCAGCCTGATCAGCTCCCTGCACTACGCCGCCCTCGCCGCCCTGGAAGTGGAAGCCGAACCGGGCAAGATCGGCGAAAGCCCCTGGCTGCCCTGGATGGAAGCCTGGTTCGACGGCATTTCAGCCGCTTTCCTCAATGGATACCTGCCAGGAGCGCGAAAAGCCGGGCTGATCCCGCCTTCGAAGGAGGACTGGGATATCCTCAAAGACACCTTCCTGCTCGAACGCCGGCTCTATGAACTCAGCTACGAGCTGGACCGCCACCGCAACTGGGAAGAGATACCCCTGATCGGGTTATTGCGGATGATGGGGGAGGGGGCGAAGGAGTGAGGCGCCAGGTTATTGGGTAAGGAATCCCGCCTCCCCGAGGCGGCGCCACTTGTTGCTGGTTATTGGGATTTATTGGTTCTTGTTGAGTGCCCTTCAATAACCAATAACCCCAATACCCCCCCCTTATTCCACCTACCGCACCACCAGCTTTCTCGCTGCCTGATTCCTGCCTGCCTTCAGCCTGAGGATGTACACCCCGGCGCTCAGCCCCTGCCGGTTGAAAGTAAGCTCATGGATACCTTCGGGCAGAATGCCGTCAAAAAGGGTTTTTATCACTGTCCCCCGGTTGTCCAGCAGTTGCGCCACAGCTCTTTCTTTTTTGTCCAATTCATATTGCAAAATAGCCGTTTCCCGCACGGGGTTGGGAAAAATGCGCATGCTCCTGGCGAAGGCGCCGGCAACGGCTTCTTCCGTGCCGATAATGTCTTCATCCAGCAGGGATTTCTGATAAGCGCCGTTTCCGTGGGTGGCCACCCTCAGTTTCCGGTTAGCGGGAGAGATCACCAGGTCGAACACCATGGCGGCTTCGGGCAGCCCCTCCTGAAACTGGTGCCAGCTCAGGCCGCCGTCGGTGGAAGCGAAGACGCCAAGGTCGTTGCCCACATAGATGAAATTGGGAAAGAGGGGATCCACCACTACGGCGTTGGTGGGCACGTCGGGCAGGCCTTCGGACAAGTCTTCCCAGGATTCGCCGTAGTCGTTCGTCCGGAATAAATGGCCGGAGCCGAAACCGGAATAGGTAATGTAGGCGGTAGCTTCGTCGGCAGGGCCCACCGCCAGGTCCATGGGGAAGCGGTCGGGCAGGTTGGGGGCGGTAATATTTTGCCAGGTATCGCCGCCGTTTACCGTCACGAACACCCCGTGGGTGGAGGAGCCGGGGATGGGAGCGGTGGCGGCGTACACGACGTCGGAATTCTGTGGCGAGACGGCCATGCTGAGGATGGGGTTGCCGTCCAGCCCGTTGCTGTTGCCGTTGCCGGTGACGGCCCAGCTGTCGCCGGCGTTTTCCGATTTATAGACATTCGCCCTGCCGGCGTAGATGATGTCGGCGTTATCCTGGGCGATGACATAAGGAGCGATAAAGGCAGTGAACTCGTTGCCGGGCGGGACGACCGGCTGGAAGCTGTCGCCGCCATTGATGGACCGCTGGATGTTGAGCCCCTGCCAGGAAACGAAGACGCGGCTGTCGTTTTGCTGGTCGACGGCCGACCAGCCGCCGTCGCCGCCGAATACGGGCGTCCAGGACAGGTCCTCGTTCCCTGTCCAGCGGATGGACCCATTGTCCTGCAGGCCGCCGAATGCCAGGGCGGAATCCTGTGCGGAATTGGAGAAGCCGTTGTAGAACTGCACGGTCTGGTAGCCGCCGTTGGCCGGGTAGTATTGCTCGCCTCCGTCGTCGGAACGGAACAGGCCGCCGTCGGTGGCCACGAAGACGATATTGGGGTCAGTAGGGTGGTAGGTGACGTCGTGGCAGTCGACATGTACCTCGCCCCCTCCGGCGGTGACGGTGATGCTGTTGCCGCCGTTGATGGATTTCCAGACGTTGATGCCGACGACGGCCAGTTCATTGGCGTTGGTGGGGCTCACGGCTACGTCGTGTGAGAACCACCCCTGCCACTGGGAGTAGTCGATCGTGGTCCGGGTCGTCCAGCTCGCCCCGAAGTTCGAAGACCTGCAGAGCCAGCTGCCGCCGTCGGCCTGGGAGAAGCCGTTGCCGATGCTGGCGTAAATGACATCGGGGCTGCCGGGCGCTATGCCCAGCTGTATCTTTCCGTTGAACTGGGCGGGAACGCCTGTAGTAGCCTTTGTCCAGTTCTCCCCTCCGTCCGTGGTCCGGTAAATGCCAAATCCGGGAGAGCTGAAGTTGCCGCAGCCGACGACCACCCGGTTGGGGTCGTCGGGGTGGATGAGCAGGTCGGTGGCCATGACGACGTCGTGAATCTGGCCCCAGCTGGCGCCGGCGTCGTTGCTTCTGAAGACGCCCCGGGTGGTTGCCGCGTAGACCACGTTCGGGTCGCCGGGCGCTACCTTGACGGCCCAGATGCCATGTTGCTGGTTGTAGGCCCAGTCGAGGCTCTTTTCCCAGGTCAGGCCCCCGTCCGTCGATTTCAGGATGCCGATGCCGTAGCTGCCGCGGGTGCTGCGGTAGGCTGCCCCGGTGCCCGCCAGGTTGATGTTGTACACCTCGCCGGTGCCGATGTACATTACTGTGGAATCGCCCGGCGCAAAGGCGACGGAGCTGACCGCCAGCACGGGGAAGCCGGTCCCGACGCGCTCCCAGGCCAGGGTGCCCAGGCCGGCGGTGTAAGAGCGCCACAGGCCCCCGCTGGCTGAGCCGAGGTACATGGTCTGTGGGTTTTGCGGATTGAAGGCGATGGCCAGCGTTCGCCCGCCGATGTTGTGCGGCCCCATGGATTCCCAGGGTTCGCCCTGCGGGCCGTTTCGCATGGCTGCCGATTGCTGCAGTTGCTCCCAGGCGGCGTAGTAGGCTCGTTCGGGCAGGTGTTCGTGGGGATAAATCCGCTGGGCGCTCAGGAAGCTGAGGGCTTCGTAGGCGCCGGAAATTTTGCCGGGATCAGCCGGCTGTTCTTTCTGGCGGTGGAAAAAAAGGGCCGAAACCCCGAGCAAGGCTGTCAGTGCTGTAAGAGTGAGCTTTGATTTCATAGCTTTAGATTTAAATACATCAAAATTGACAAAGCTCTAAAATGGAGAATCCGCAAAATCTAAATGGAAAGGCGGAGGACAATTGTTGAAATGAGCAATATTTGACAACCTTGGGGCGCGGGCCTCATTGAAGTGATGTCGGCTGGCGAGCCCGGCATGTTCTGCGTTGTCGCTCGCCTGTCGAACTATCACGATTACTTTAAACCTACTATCACCTTTTGCGTATATACAGCGTTTCCGATGTGGATGACGAGCCAGTATACGCCAGAGGGCCATAATTTCACATCAAGCCGGCAGCTTCCATCGGAGGCGGATGCCTGATAGCGTGCTATCCTTTGCCCCTGCGCGTCAAACAACTGCATCTTCAGGCTGCCTTCCGCGAAGCCAGCCTCTTCCCAGTTGACGGACAGCGTAGAAGCCGCCGGGTTGGGAAACACGCTCAGCCCAATGTTCTCAGCATGTCCGGCGCCCGTAATGCAGGGGCCGTCGTAGGCGAGCAGCTTGACTCCGGTGCGGGTGGAGGCAAAGGGAATAAAGGAGCAGACATAAGAGAGGAAGACTTTGTCTCCGTAAGAGGCCACGCCCCAACTGCCGATGCCGTCATCCAGGCTGCCGAAGGAGCCGCAGCGATCCGGTTGGGCGGGGTTGGAGATGTCGACGATCTGCAGATCGCTCTTGCCGCTGGAGAGGAAGAGCAGGCCGCAGCTTTCGTCGTAGGCCAGCTCGTTGGTATGGCCGGGGCTGGAGAACCAGTTCAGGGGGTTCGACTGGCAGTTCCAGGGGTTCCACCAACTGACCGGGAAGATATTTTCGGGATTGGAAACGTCCAGGATTTCCAGGCCGCAGTAGTCGAAGGAAACGCAGAGCAGGCCTCCGTGCAGCAGGGCGTTGTTGTAAGCTCTGGGCAAGGCGTTCAGCGCAGGGTTGGAATAGCGGCCGATCTCTTCCGGCTGCTGGGGTGTTGAAACGTCTATAATGCGGATGCCGCCGGCGTCGTAGCAAAGGTAAACCAACCCGTCGTTTACTACGAGACCGCGGGCGTTGTATTTGGGCGGGTCCGGGTTGGGGCTGGGGAAGGTTATGTCCGGCGTGAACAACGACACAAATTCAATGGCGCCCTTATTCGAGATGTCGAGGGTAATCAGCCCATGGCCCATGGCGCCGAGGTAAGCATACTGGCCTGTCACTTCGACGATGCCGGCCCCCTGAGTAGGGACGGAGTAAGCCCACACATCCCGCACCAGGGCACTGGCCGGCGCCGACACCTCTACGATGGCCAGGCCGGGAGGCTGATCCCCGGAAAAGAAATTGCCGAGGGCGAGGTAGAGGAAATTGCCGTCCTGAGAAAGGTTCATCACTTCCAGCCCTTCCAGCATCTCCGTGCCGATCTCCTTAACCAGCGCAGGGGATTGGATATCAGAAATATCGTAAATCCGAAGCCCGGCTTCCTTATTGGCAACGTACAGGAAAGGCCGGCCCATCTGGTCATGCTCCATAGTCATGGCGATGGCCGAGCAGGTGGAGGCAATGTCGGCCTGCTCGGACAGGCGCAGGCAATCCTGGCCGGAAGCGAATAAAGGAAAGCAAAGGCCAAGAGCCGACGCAAAAAGAATAACCAGGGAGGATTTGGGTGTTTTCATAATGGCAAGTTAATGATTTTTAGGGTTTTGTGAAAGGTTTTGGCCTGTCGCCCATCCCCGCTGGATCTGCCAGGAGCCAAACGACCGTAGCCACGAATAATGGATTTATCCTTTTTTAATTACTTTCTAATGATTTTTTTTTTCAAAACCGCCGGATAGGTTGCAAATTAAGGCCCTTGACAAATCAAGAGTTATCGGGTTTCCAGATTGATAAAAAATTAACATATAATTAGATTTTCGTAATCAACTTTTTTCCTTCGCCGGGAATTGCTACTTTTGCACACGAGGATGTAGTATTTTATGCGACTTTTTGCAATTTTTCCAAATTTTTTGCTCCCGCAACAAGCCAGAAAAACCGGCTTAGAACAGCACTGAAGATTTTGAAAGGAAGGCACGGCCTATTGCTGCCTGCCTTTGTGCCCTTGCGGCAAATCCGCCCGGACGATAAAACCAAACGTGCGAATAAGATGGGTTTCTGTTTGCTAACAAATTTCTCATGAAAAGACGATTACTACTGTACTTGTTGACGGGTCTCGCCTTGCTGAATCCTTGTTTCACAGCCTGGGCCAATTCGCCCACCTTCTTCTGGGTTGGAGGGTTCAGCAACAACTGGGAAGACGAAGAAAACTGGGTGGACATGGACACCGGCATCGGCAACCAACTCCCGACGGACATCGCCGACGTGATGATCGACGGGAGCGTGTCGGTAATCCTCTCTACCAACTTCACCACCGGCTCCATACAGCTCAGCGGCGGCGCTACGCTGACCATAGCTGCCGGCGCCACCTTGTTCACCGTAGAAGGCGGGTTGAACGGCAGCCACGGCATCCGGTTGGACCAATCCAGCCCCAATACCGGCTACCCGGCCTACATCAACGGCTCGAAAAGCGGCCCCAGCGCGCTGGTCGTAAACGGCCACCTCATCGTCAACGACCTTACCGACCCAGGTATCTCTGCACCGGGAACCGGCATGTATATCCTGCAATATACCAGCGTAACAGTCGGCAGCGGCGGTTCGATCACCATCACCAACGCCTCCGACGAAGGCATAAAACTCAAGGGCAGCCTGGTCAACAACGGCACGATCACGATTAACAACTCCTCTCTGGCCGCCATATCGACCTCCGGGGCAGTCGCCGGGAGCATCATCACCAACAACGGTTTGCTCGCCATTACCGGCGCAGCAGCCGGCCTGGACCTCGGGTCGGTCCATTTCGACAACAACACATCCGGCACGGTGGTCATTTCCGATATCGCTTCCGGCGGCAAGCTGGTCCAGGGAAGCGGGCAATTCCGAAACTACGGAACCTTCGGCGGGAACGGGACGGTCAGTTCCGCCACGTTCAGGCCCAAGCCCAATTCCACCATCTCTCCCGGGGCTTCCATCGGCACCCTCACCTTCGACAGCGGCCTGGACCTGGACGGGGTCACCCTTCTCGCGGAGATCAACGCCCCCAACGCCTACGACCGCCTCATCGTGCAGGGCGCGGCCCTGCTCGGCGGCGGCACCCTGAGCTTTGGCGGCACCTACAGCCCGATGAACGGCGAAGATTACGTGCTCGTCCATTCGACGACCAACGGGGTCACAGATAAGTTCAGCCACCCGACCGAAACCGAGCCGGTCACCCTCAACAATTCTACCTTTAATATTTCCTATACCGGCGACCTGTCCGCCGACGTGGACATCCTCGTCAACAGCACCGCCCTGCCGGTAGAATTCCTCCACTTTGCCGCTCAGCCCAAAGGCGGCGCCGTGCTGCTCAGCTGGGCCACCGCCACGGAAACCAACAGCGACTATTTCTCCGTTGAGCATTCCACCGACGGGCGCAGCTTCCGGGAGATCGGCCGCGTGGCCGCAGCAGGCGCTTCCCTGGAGAAGAACGATTATTCCTTTACCGACTTCTCCCCGCACAAGGGCCTGAACTACTACCGCCTCGACGAGCGCGACCTGGACGGCGCCCATGCCTACAGCCCGGTGCAGGCCGTCGCCCTGGAAAACAAAAACGCCTGGTCGGTCACCCCGACGCTGGCGCACCAGGCCGTCGCCATCCAGTGGCTGGAAGCGCCGGCCGGCGAGGCTGCCGTCGAAGTGTTCAACCTGGCTGGACAGAAAACCTTCAGCCTGGAGGCGCCGGCGCAGCCCGGTGCTATACAGATACCCGTGGAGGGCTGGGCGCCGGGCATGTACCTGGTGGTCGTGCAGCACGACGGCCTGGCGGAGGCGCAGCGCTTTGTGAAAGAATAGTCTTTATACCCAATTGACAAGATAATCTCATGAAAAAGCGAGTTGTTTTGCTACAGTATGCACTATTGGTATTGTTTTTTTTGAATCCGGTGTTTTTGGCCGGTGTTTGGGCCAATTCCGACACCTACCTTTGGGGCGGCGGATCCATCACAAATCCCAATGACTGGGAAGACGGAGATAACTGGATCAACCTGGACGATATGAATTCTACCGGCCAGGTTCCGGCGGCGGATGCCGACGTATTGATCGACGGCGACGTTACGGTTTACATTTCTTCCGAAGTCACTACGGGATCCATACAGCTCAGTGCCGGCGCTGAACTCATTATCAACAACTCTGGCATACTGACTACACAGGAGGGCGGCCTCGATGGCAGCCACGGCATCCGGCTCGATTTGTTGGTGGGTTCGGAGGCGAGGAGCAGATATGGTGGAGTCACTTTTTCGTCAATAAGTGCATCCAGCATCCTGATTGTAAATGGAACACTCAATATTAATGTAGCCCCTGCGGCCAATCAACGGGCGCCCAAGGCCGGATTATTTATCAGCGCATCCAATTCCGTGACCGTTGGAAGTACTGGTTTAGTTAATATAGACGTCGCCGGTACCAACGGAATGGAGATAACAGGTAGCTTGGTCAACAATGGCAATATTAGCATAACCAACCCAACAAAGTATGGCATTCAATTTGAGAACTATGGAGAATTAACCAATGGCGCATCCGGTACTCTGATGATATTAGGGGGCACAAAGTGCATGAATTTCAGAAGCAATTCTTCCATGACCAATAATGGCACCGTACAATTAACAGGTGCCTCAACAGACACAATAATTACCGCAGGTAGTCCCTGGACTTTCAACAACAACAAAATCTTCCAGGGTGATGGCGTAATAGACAGGGCAAAATTCTTTGTTCACGGCCCGATGTCTACCTTGATACCCGGCTCTTCACCCGGTTGCCTTAATTTTTTTAACGGCAGTGACGCCGTTTCCCTGTCAGGCGTGACGCTCCAAATAGAGGTTAATGGTACTACTGCATGTACCGGTTATGATCAGATCGAATTTTCAGGGACAGGCAATGTTGACCTCACCGGCGCTACCCTCAACCCCATTTTTACCTACGCCCCCCTCCCGGGCGACATGTTCTCCATCATCACCGCCAACAGCTTTTCCGGCAGCTTCAGCTCTCCGATGCAAGGCCAGATGATCACCACCGGCAATACGAGCTTTACCGCATCCTATACCGGCAGCACCGGCACGGCTATTAACTTCTCCGTAAGCGACTTCCTCTTCCCCGTCGAGCTTACCGCTTTCACCGCCCGCCCCGCCGGCAAAGCCGTGCAGCTCGCCTGGATTACCGCCACGGAAACCAACAACGACTACTTTGCCGTCGAGCATTCCACCGACGGGCGCAGCTTCGGGGAGATCGGCCGGGTGGCCGGGGCGGGCACTTCGCAGGAGGAGCGCCGCTATGCTTTTACGGACTACTCCCCGGCTGCCGGGCTGAACTACTACCGCCTCAGACAGAACGACTTCGACGGCCGCTACGAGTACAGCGATATACGGCCTGTCGTTTTTGATAAGGAAAGTTCCTGGACGATCTACCCCACGCTGGCCCACGAATCCGTCACCGTAGAATGGGTGTCGGCGCCCGGAGGCGATTCCATCATCGAGGCCTTCAACCTGGCGGGGAAAAAGGTGTACGCCCGCAAGGCGCCCGGCCAGTCGGCAACGCTGCAGATACCGGTGCAGGACTGGCTGCCCGGCCAGTACTGGGTGCTGGTGCGGAGCGGCGGAGATTTGGCTGCCCGTCAGTTCGTGAAAGAGTAACCCGCAACCGGGCCTATATAATTTGTTTTCTCCCTTCACGCCGGCGGATTCAGGCCGGCACAGACACAAGGAACGCGCAACAATAACTTGCATTATTGCTGTACAGCCTTGCTTTTATGCCATCGCTGACAACAGGCCTTTTTCAGCTTTATGAAAAAGCCCTGTGCCTCCTTCATCAGCATCCAATACTGATGGCCGGTGAGCTTTGTCGCTGGATTTTTTCGAACGATTTTTCAACACCAAAAAACTCTTGTTATGAAGAGAAGATTATTACAGCATTTTTTGACGAGCTTTATTTTTTTGAACCCCTTGTTCTTCACCGGAGCGTCGGCCAATTCCTTCACCTTTCTCTGGACGGGAAACAGCACGTTGAACCCTGCCAACTGGAGTGACCCTGCCAACTGGCTAAACCTGGATACGGAGGAAGTCCCGACATCGCTGCCGGCCGACGGCGACATGCTGATAGACGGCGCCTGGACGGTTTACGTTGCCACTTCCGCCATTACCGGCTCTGTGCAGCTCAGCGGCGGGGCTACCCTGATCATCAATGCCGGCGCCACCCTGACGACCCAGGAAGGAGG
>JAGFJD010000179.1 GCA_024102975.1 Phaeodactylibacter sp.
GCATTTTTTTCAATAATTGACAGCTTCATGGTTTCATCTCCCCATCGTTAAGAAGCCTTTGGCGATAACCATGAAGCAATGAAACCATGAAGCAATGAAACCATGAATCTTACAATTCAGCCCGCCAGCGCGGGTCGCCGGCATCGTACTTGCCGGCAAAGCCGGCGTCCTTGAAGTTGAAGTTCAGCCCTTCGTAGGGGGCAACCCAGAGGTCGGCGGCGGTGCCGCTGTAGTTCAACGCAGGGAAGCCGGGAATTTCTGTGCCTTCGGAAAAGGAGAAATCGCTCGTCGCATAAGTGTTGACGATGTTGAAGGTCGTGTTTTCGAGGCCTTCTCTGCCCCGGATGTCATAAGCGCCCGTCATTCCTTCATCCCAACCGTGGCCCCAGACCGTATTGGTGATGCTGATGCCGTTGATCACGTTGTTGAACCCGTCGCCACCCCTCCAGCGGAACAGGCGGCCGCCGGTGGTTGGCGCTTCGCTGACGGTGCAGGCGTCGATGACCAGCGACTGGCTGTTCTGCCGCGAGGTCATGAATGTATTTACCTTGCTGAAGGTGCTGTTCGACAGGGTGATGTTATCGATGGCAGCGCCGCCGTCCCCGTCGGTATCGGCAGTGAAAATTCCATAACCGCCGATGTTGTGGACGATGCAGTCGTTGATCGTGTAATTCCTGACGTATACGGACGACCGCACCCGGATAATGCCCCGGAAGTGGTTGATCACGCAGTTGTCAAACGTCAACTCATCGACCGTCGTGGTCATGTCGTTGTTGGGGTTGAACACGTAATCCCCGCCGATATCTTCTCCTCTTAGTTCCAGGTCAACAAACCGGATGTGGCCAATCGTAGCGCCGTTTTCAATGTTCCAGTTGCCGGTGGTGAAGAGGATGGCCTTCTGCGCCCCGAAACCATAAGCGCCCCGGATGGTGATGGACCTGGTAAGGTTTTCGGAAGGGAAGTTGTACAACACGCCCTTTTTCAGCAGGATGATATTGCCATCGGCAGCGGCCATCACGGCAGCGCCAACAGCGTCGGGATCCTCATTGTCGGTCAGGTCGACCACGTTCGGGTCGCTCGGGTCCGGGCCTTTTACCAGGGTAACGTACGTTTCCCAGCCCCGCAGGGTCTCGCCGCTGTAAATGGCGATCTGGTACTCGGTCTCCGGATCCAGCCCGGCGACGATGGCCTCGCCGGCCTCCTGGCCTTCTGCGCTGACGTCGTACTCGGCCAGCGGGTTGTCCAGCTTGATGTCATCCGGAGCAAACGTCCGGACTTTGGTGACCGGAGCGCCCAGCGTCTGCCAGGTCACCCGCGCCGCCACGTCGATGACGTCATTGACTCCGGGAATGTTCAGGATGGATGGGAAACGCTCAGTCCGCACGTTGCCCAGGTCAGACTCTTTGCTGTCAAACGCCGGGTCGGCAGCGTGGGCCGTAGCCCGCACCTGGTACAGGGTGTTCCACAACAACTCGTCTCCCAGGACCGCTTCGCTGAGCACGACGTAGTGCGTGTCCACCTCGACCGTGTAATCAATGGTCGCAAAGGTATCCCTGCTCACTTCCAGGGTGTAAGACACCGCCTCTCTGATGTTGCCTATATTCACGATGATGGTGTTGAGCTCTGCCATCAGCTCCTCATTGAGGACCGGGCGGAAGAGCCGCGTTTTGGCAAAAGTTTCTTCCTCTTTGCAGCCGGACATCAGGATTATGCCTGCGGCAAGGGCGAGGAACAGCCCGTATATTCTGAAATTTAAAATCTTCATTGTTCAAGAATTTCAATTTTAAAGAAATCTCTCCGGCCATGTCAGGCCAGGCCTGTTTCCGGCCGGTTGCCCTGTCTGGGCCTTGCTGCAAAACCGCCCTGAAAAACCCTGCCGGGATGGGCGGTTTTGCGGCAAAAACAAACTGGCGTCAGCCGCCGAACATGTAGCCGTCGTTGGCCAGCGTTCCCTGGCTGTTGGTGATGGCTTCCGCCGGTATCGGGAAGATGTACCGCACCACGCCCGGTTTGAGGCCGTTGATGTAGTTTTCCCAGTCGCGGG
>JAGFJD010000190.1 GCA_024102975.1 Phaeodactylibacter sp.
CCGGAGCGCCCGAAGACACCTGCGCCCTGCTGCAGCCCTACGCCGCAGGCAGCCTGGTCGCCATGAAAACAGATCTGGAAACCGGCTTTGAATATCGGATACAACTCAACACGAAATCCTTTGGCCAAGGGCAGTCGGTTCGCTTCTCCTTTCATAGCGCTCCCGGTAGCGGCGGCGCGGCGGCCGGGCCGGATATACCGTTACCTTCCCTTGGCGCCGACGATCCTTCGCTTCCCGGCACAGGCATTTCTTCCGCTGCCTTTACCACGGATGCGGCGGGTACTTACTGGGTAATTGCCCAGGCATTGGGGGACAGCCCCGGCGGCTGGGCCAGGTACGACGATATGGTGCTGGAGCGGCGGCTAGCGGAGGGCTGCCCGAGCGTTGCCGGGCCGGATGTAGAGATCTGCCGGGGAGATACGGTGCAGGTAGGCACAGGCTGCCTGCCCTCGCCACATCCTCTGGACAGCCTGGAGTATTGCTACCGTTGGATGCCGGAAACGGGGCTGGACGATCCGGAAAACGCAATGCCCAGCGCATCGCCGGAGCAGACGGTTACTTACCGGGTATACGTCACCGCTTCGGATGGCGAGCTGGTAACTGAAGATGAAGTTACCGTCACGGTTAATACCGTTGAGGTGAGTATATTGCCTGAAGATCCGTCCCTTTGCTACCGGGATATGCCGGGAGCAAGGCCTGGCGGGAATAATGGAACTCCCACCGAAAACCGGGCCGCCGGCTGCACTCAGGAATATGTGGTGTTGAGCCTCGATGGAGCCTTCGCAACCGCAGAATGGAGCACCGGAATTACGGGAGATTCGATAGAAGTGTATGAACCAGGCCTTTATGCCGTCTCCGTGACGGATGCCAATGGCTGCACCGGGAGTGCGGAGGTTGAGGTGGGGATGTGTACGACACCATCTTTAGAAATCACATCTTGTAGTTCGCAACTTTGTGAAGCCCCCCTTACACTGAGCGCGCCGGGAGGTTTTGTTTATTATAGTTGGAGCGACGGAAGTGTGCAATCTGACTTAACTGTTTTCGAAACAGGAACTTATTCGGTTACAGTGGAAGATATAAATGGGTGTATAGCAATAGATAGCTTTACAGTGGAAGAATGTAATCCAGTTGTAGATATATCTATCTACAATGGCTTCTTTGATTGGGTGTCAGGTACTACGGGGTCGGGAGGACAAATGATAGCAGATAATTTGGAATATAGCAAAGGTGCTATCACGATAGCAAACCTCAATGACACAGATGGAGACAATATACCTGATTTTGAAGACATGAGTGTAACGGCCTCTATGGTAGGCCGTAATGAAATAGATTTAATGAGGTTAGATATCCCAAAACCGGTGCCTTTCTGTGGAGGCAAGCTTAAGTTAAAGGTCTTACAAGGACAAGAAAAAGTGAAATTTTGGAATCAGCCATCAAAGGTTGACTCTCTTAGCTCCAATAATAATGGTGAGTATGAAATTGATTTTAGTGGGAGTGTGCAGGTTACGTTATACGTAGAGGCACTTAACTATAGTGGTGCACTAAAAGATATAGTAATTGAGGCTTCCTATTTCAATGCAGATACGGTATCTGCCACTGCCTTTTGGGCAAAGGCAGATACAGCGTATTTGAGTACGCCTACCGTGGCTCAGGTTTCAACACCGATTGCTACGTATACAGGAGGCAGTCAGAATAATTGTCCAACGCCTACTTCCGACCCACAAATACAGCTTGATAACTATACCCTGTTTAGTTCTATTAACTGTAAATGGATCGCCAGTAATATGTCGAGATATGGGCTTGGCTTATGTCATACAGGAACTATTCCTTCTTTAGGCCCATCGACCAGTTGCCCAAGTAGGAATTTTCCAGGTGATAACTCTCAGAATGATAAAAGAATTGCAGGTAGAATTTTTTGGGAATTCCAAATCTTGCCTAACCTCCACCCGCACCAATATCAAGATTATAGGCTTACATTTGATGTAACAAGACAAAGAAAGACAAATACCCAAGAAATAGTTTCAGGTAGTGGCATATTTCAAGGCCAACCAGAGAATTTTCCCTGGGAAGATCAACTCGACAATGAGAAGGCTAACGATGACGAGGGCTTTGCTACTGCTATAGGCCAAAATGATAATACTCCTTCTCCTTTTCCCTTATGTAAGATATACTCATTTGATCCTCCCGGGTCAGATATTTATGATATGTGCAATGAGAATCTTGCTTATAAAGTATTTAGGGCAAGGTTTAAAGAATTTGTTAGAATGACTATTGGTGACTTTGCAACTAATAGGGTGATGGGGCCGAAATATGTTACAGAAGGCTCAAGGGCCTCTTCTAAAATGGATTGGTATACTATATTCCAAATTAGACGAGGCTCTAATGGGCTTTATAAGATGGTACTAGATATAGATAATGCATCGGTAAGTTTTCCTGTAAAATCTACTAATTCAGGAAGCAACGGGATGATAAACCTCAATGTGTCTGATACTTCTGCCGTAAATACTAATGGCTATCGGTTAGTGTATAAAGTTAATGGCAATAGTCGAACATGGACAGTGACAAATACGACAACCTCAGATATGACAACTATTACAGAAGGACCTGCTTTAATGTGGGTTTCTGACTTCGAAGGAGTCAATATAAGTATAAATGAGGGCACTTCTCCGTTTGTAGATGGGGATACCTATACATATAGCACGTTCAAAAGCCAAAACCCACTAGGTAAAGTTAATCAAATGGGCCGAGGTATGCTGCCCTACCCTATTAATTCACCGTTTTAAATTCAACTAATATGAAGTATTTCCCATATTATTCCTGTTTGTTCCTGCTTGTGTTCACAGGCAATGGTAGTGTTGATGCACAGTCAAAAATTGACTCCATCAAATTAGAAGTAATAGCATTAAATGAAAGTTATCATAAAAAACTCACTGCACTTTATGAGGAAATGTTCGAATTAAGCAGAGATACAACCAATAAGGAATACTTCATGGCCAGGTTGCAATTTCATCTTTTCCCAATTGAAGAAAACATGAACTTCTTGCTTGATAACATCAATTATCTGATCTACTACGATAGTGATGATTTTGTAGAGAGTTACCCCTATTTGGAAAGTTATGCAAAACTTATACATGAAAATGGAGAATCCTATCCTGCTTTAATGAAAAAAATACTAATTCGATTGGATCAACAACAGACAGATGAAAATCTATTTTTTTACAGTCTACTTTTTCATACTTATTTTTTTAGTAATTTAATGAATTCGATGAATAAAAAAGATGTGGCTGCCTGCGTGCGAATAATGGCCAATTCCATTCTTTACGATTCCCAGCCCCAGCGAAAACAAAATCTACTCAAAATCGCAGACATGTTGGAGGAGCAATAACCGACCAGGAAGTAGAATGCCTATCCATTTTATACCATAATCAACTGCTGCATCATGAAACACCTCCTCCCCCCCGCGCTCCTCCTGCTATCCCTCCTCTCCGCCCATGCCGCCATAGAGATCACCCCTCTGGTAGAATGCCTCTGCGAAAGCGGCAACTCACCCCAGCAGGCCTTCCAGCTGACCGCCGAAGGCACAGCCGGCCCTTTTACTTTCAGGTGGAGCAGAGAAGGAGGCGAATATATTCCTACAGACGAACAAAACCCTACCGACATCAGCCTTCCAGGAAAATACATTGTCGATGTAACCAATGCCTATGGATGTACTTTCCCCTATGAGATAGAGATCCCTACCTGCCCCAGCCCCACAATTTCCGGAACAATAACCGAAACCTGCGCCGGCCAGCCCAGCGGCAGTATCGCTGTGGAAGTAACTGGCGGGGCGGAACCTTACACTTATATATGGAGCAACGGCAGCGGCGACACCCCCGTCATCACCAGCCTGGCCGAAGGCTATTATTACCTTACCGTACAGGACAGCCGGGGCTGCCGGGAAACCAGGACATACAAGGTGCTGGCCGGCAGCCTGGGCTTTACCGTCAATGCAACCGCCACGCCCCCCTCCTGTTATTCCACCGCCGACGGCGCCATACAGCTGTCCATGCAGCCGGCCGGCGCCTACACCGTGGCCTGGAGCAACGGCGCGGCGGGGGCCAGCCTCAGCGGCCTGGCGGCGGGCAGCTATACGGCTGCCATTACGGATGCTGGCGGGTGTGCTGCGGAGATAACCGCAGTATTGCCGGCGCCCATCGAGATTTTGCCGGCGACCCAGCCTGCTACCTGCCCGGAGGCCGCCGACGGCAGCGCAACTTTGTCCGTAAATGGTAAAAGATCAAAATGGTTGCGTCATGGAGCAGTGTTTCACTTTTTGTTCCGATCTCGGCCACGTTGTTATTGATGTTAGCCCAACCTGCCCCGGAGAAAGCAGAGGTTGTTTTCCTGCCAGACAAGGCGCGAGAACCTGCCCCGTACACGAAGTGTCGGGGAAGGAGCATAGCGGTGCTACGTGACTGACGAGCAACGCCGTATGGCGGGAAAAGAACCCGCGATATTCCCCCGCTATTTAGTGTGCGAGGCACTAGCACCGGAAGCCTGCGTGGCCGGCTGGATGCCTGCACGGCCGGCATTACCCCCTCTCTTCTCCTCCGCCTCCGCTTGGCTTAAGAGAGGGGGTGGGGTTGTGCAATAAGTGTATAAAGACAGGATTAACAAGATTTTCATGATATGTACACCTTTGTGGTGCAAGCCACTACATCTTGAAGATCTTGTTAATCCTGTCTACTTTCGACCTTTTTTCACAACCCCGGGGGTGAGTTCAAAACGGCCAGCAGCCCGGTTCCCCCGGCGAGGAAGCCTGTAAAGGCCCCATTTTAACATATTAGCCTGATGCGAATGCCCCCTACTCCCCCGCCTGCCGCCGAAACCCGATCGACTGCTTGTTGAACACAAAGCTGCTCTTGTCCGTCTTGAACGACTGCACGTCCTCTATGGTCAGCAGGTTGGCCGGGGTGTGCGCCCGCTCTTCCGGGGAGAGGGCCGCCAGGCGCAGGTTGTGGTTCTTGATGGCCTCGTTGACGATGTTGCGCACCGTGCGGGCATTGCCGAAGTACTTGTCGCGGTAACCGTGGAGGAAGGCCAGGTATTCCTTGATGTGCTCTTCGGCCTCGGGCGTCGGCACCACGCTTTCCTCCGAGAGCATCTGCAGGGCGATGCGGTTCAGTTCTTTGGGCGAGTAGTCCTCGAACTTGAGGATTTTGTCGAAGCGGGAGTTCAGCCCCGGGTTGGCCTTGAGGAAGGCCTCCATATTGTCGGGGTAGCCGGCGACGAAGACGAAGAAGCGGCCGCGGTGGTCTTCCATGCGCTTGAGCAGGGTCTGGATCGACTCGTCCCCGAAGTCGCTGCCGCTGCCGGCGCGCATGGTCAGGGAGTAAGCCTCGTCGATGAACAGCACGCCGCCCATGGCCTCGTCGATGCGCTCGGCGGTCTTGATGGCGGTCTGGCCCACATGGCCGGCCACCAGGCCCTGGCGGTCGGTCTCCACCATGTGGCCTCTCTCCAGCACGCCCAGGGCTTTGTAAATCTGGGTGAGGATGCGGGCCACCGTCGTTTTGCCGGTGCCGGGGTTGCCGATGAAGACGGTATGCAGGAAGAAGCTGTTCAGCACGTCGCGGTTGGTCTCCCGGTAGAAGCGCACCAGGCGGACCAGCTCGCTGATCTGCGCCTTGATGTTCTCCATGCCGATGAGGCGGTAGAGCTGGTCGAGGGATTCCTTGAGCAGGGGCTCGTCGACCGGGATATTGGGCAGCTCGGGCCGGGCTTCCACGTCGATCTTTTCCACGTCTCCCAGGCGGACGAGGGAGAGTTCCTCCTTGTCCATCCGCTTGGGGTCGTCCTCCGACATGATGCGCAGGCCGAGGTTGACCTTCGATTTCTCGATGAGGTCGTAGACGAAGCGGGCGTTGCCGAAGGAGCGGTCGCGCTTGCGGAAGGCGTTGATGATGATCTCGTCGATCTTCTTCTTGGCCTTTTCGGTCAGCACCACCCCTTTCTCCCGGCAGGCAAAGTCGGCGATCTGCGACAGTTCCTGGGGCAGGTAGTCGGAAAATTCGAAGTATAATTTGAAGCGGGACTTCAGCCCCGGGTTGGAATCCAGGAAGTGTTTCATCTCCTTGGGGTAGCCGGCGACGATCACCGCCAGGTCGCCCGGGCCGTTGGACATTTCCTTGACCAGGATTTCGATCACCTCCCGGCCGAAATCCTTGCTGTCGTCGTTGGAGCGGGCCAGGGCGTAGGCCTCGTCGATGAACAGCACCCCTCCCCTCGCCTTTTCGATGGCCTCTTTGACCTTGGGCGCCGTCTGGCCGATGTATTCCCCGACCAGGTCGACGCGGTCTACCTCGTGGACATGGCCCTTGGTCAGCAGGCCCATCTTTTTGTACAGCAGGCCCATCATCTTGGCAACGGTGGTCTTGCCCGTGCCCGGGTTGCCGATGAACACGGAGTGGACGTTGATCTCTTCCTTTTCCTTGAAGCCCTTTTCCTTGCGGAGCTGGAGGAACTGGATGTATTTGGCGTGGTCGAGCACCTGCGATTTTATGGCGTCCAGCCCGATCAGGGCGTCGAGCCTGACCATGACTTCCTCGAACGTCTGGTTGAACCCTTCGTCGGGGGCCAGGACGACGGGCGACTGCCGGTTGGGCAGCAGCACGCCGGCCACGCCCTGCTCGAAATCCTCCGCCACCTCAAAGGGCACCACCGCCAGCAGGCGGTCCATGAATACGATCTCCGCCGTGTAGCGGTCCTTGCGCCAGGACCCTTTGACGTTGGAACCCCAGCCGGCGGTGATCCGGATGAGGTCGTCCCGCTTGTCGATGCGCTGCAGGCGCACTACCTGGCCCTTCAGTTCCCGGGCGTCGTTGTAGAACTTGGTGAACAGCTCGCAGTGCCAGGATTTGTCGTTATGGAGGTTGCGCAGGGATATTTCCACATAGATATAGCGGGTCTCTTCGCTGCTGAACGTCTTGTAGTAAATCCTTTCATCCTCTATGACGTCGTCGTAGGGCCCTTCGTAGAGCTTCAGCGACTGCACGTCCAGATAGGGGTTTTCCCCGGGCAGTATCTCCTGGCCGGCTTCCTCGATGTAGAAATATTTGGTAGCCACTTTCTCTCCGCCGACCCAGGCCTCCCAGTAGTAGGTGCCCTTTTTCCAGAAAGCCCCTTCGGCCTTGTTGCCCCAGCCTTCGCGGATGTACATGATGTGGTCGTACTTGCTCACCTTGCGCCGGAAGGGAAGCGAGCACAGCAGCTTCTGGGATTTCTTCATCGAATAGCACTTCAGCTCCACTTCCACTTCCCAGTCCTCGACATCAAAGAGTTTGTTGTAAAAGGAGAGCTCGGCGTACACGTAGGTCGTCTCATATCGGTCAAAAACCTGGCGGTACTTCTTCTTGTTGTCCGCCAGCCATTCGGTAGATGCATAGACCTTCAGTTCACGGAATTTGAACTTCTTTATTTCCGGATGGAGGTATTCTTCGGCCATTCCGCTTGATCCATTTTTTTGTTTAACTTTTAAAGATAATCATTCCAAAGGCTGAGGATCAAATTTTTTCGGGAATTTTGAAAAAAACTTCCTGACTGTGCCAATAAAAAAGGCGCGCCGGCCGAAACCGACGCGCCTCCTGTTCTCAAACCGGATGTTTCGATAATCTATCTTGCCACCACAAACCGCTGCGCCAGCACGCCGGCCGGCGTGATCAGGCTGTAGGTATACAGGCCCGGCGGCAGGGCGCCGGCTTCGAAGGTGCGGCTGTGCTCTCCGGCCGGCTGCCGGCCGAGGTATTCGGTGCGGACTACCTGTCCGGCGGCATCCTGGATCGCGGCCGTAAGATCGGCCTCTTCGCTGAGCGTGTACTGAACCTGCGCCACGCTGCTCACCGGGTTGGGCGCCAGGAGGAAGGACGGGATTATATCCGCAATCTCCCGGGTGCTTACGATCTGCGTCAGCGGGAAGGTCTCCCCGTTGGGCAGGGCCACCCAGACGCCGAAGGCGTCCGCTTCGTCTTCGCTGCCCAGGAAGCCGGAAGCGAAAACGGTGGCCGCGCCGCCGTCCAGCCCCGACAGGTCGGCGTCGTAGGCGCGCACGACGGTGCTGTTGTCGTTGCCGGGCGTCACGTTCAGGACGTAAGCGGAGGCGGGCACGTTGAGGTACCCCTGAAATTCGCCGTATTCTACATCGTCGAACAATACGCCGGCGCCCGGCGCCACGACATCGACTTCCGGGGCGTCCGGAGCGCCGTGGTACAGCAGCAGGTCGACGCCCTGGCCGCCTTCAGCCCGGGTCTGGGCCATGTCGGTCACCGCCAGGCTGAACGGCGTATCCAGGTCGCCGACTACGCCGGTGGCGATCACGACGTACTTGCGGCCGTCTTCGAAGATGACATTCTTAAAGGAAACCAGGCTGTCTTCGACCGAAGCGCTGTTGCCCGGCGCCACGGCAATGTCGAAGGCGGTGCGGGTCGGCAGGTCGACGAACGGCGTGGCGGTGCGGAACTCAAAATCGGGCAGCAGGGCATTGCCGTTGGCGTACACATCTACGGTCGGCGCCGGCGAGTTGTGGATCACCTGCACCTGGGCTACCGGGGTAGCCCGGATGGCCTGGCCGGTGGGCGAGAAGAACAGCAGGTCGAGCGGCGGATCCTGGCCGAGCAGGCCGGAAACGACGCCTACCAGGCTGAGGCCGGCGGACGAGGGCGGCAGGGGCGATTCGAAGGTGGCCACCAGGCTCTCGCTGCCGGCCGGATATACCTCGGCGTAGTAATTGCCCGGCGGAAGCGCCACCAGCTGTTCGAATTCCCCATAGGCAAAGTCATTGGCGAGGGGCAGCATCACGTCCCGGGCGACGATATCCACGGCCGGGGCGTTGGGCGATCCGTGGAACAGGGAGACATCGATGCTCTGGGCGTTCGGCGCGAACACGTTCGCCTCGGTATTGATCGCCAGTTCGAAGGGCGTATCGGCGTCGCCGGGGATGCCGTTGGCAATGATCACGTGGTATTTTCCGTCTTCAAAAACGACCGGGTCCGGCAGGTTAAAGAGGATGTCGGAGGGGTCGTCGCTGTCTGCCGGCGCCACGCCGAGGGTAATAGGAATCCGGGTCGGATAATACACCAGGCCGGTAGCAGTCTGGAAAGCGAGGTCTTCTTCTACTTTTACCACGTTGTTGGCCCACAGGTCGACCACGCCGGCGGCGGCGGCCGGCGAGTTGTGGATGAGTTGGGTTAGGGCGACCGGGGTAAGGTCAATCACGTCGCCGTTGGGCAGGGCGGCAAACAGGCCGAAGTTCGGCTCGCCGCCGACGATGCCGGAAGCGAAGAGGGTTGCCGACAGGCCGCCGGCGCCCGTCAGGTTGAGGTTGAACGTGCCTACAAGGTCTTCGCTGCCGGAGGGGCGCACTTCGAGGAAATAATTTTCCGGCGCCAACTGGGCGTAACCGATGAACTCGCCGTAGGCCAGGCCGTCAAACAGCGGATCCTCCGCGAAATCGTTGACCGCCACCGGGGGCGCGCCGGGAGAGCCGTGGAAGACGAGCACCGATACTTCGTCCTGGCCCAGCCCCTGCTCCAGGGCGGGCGCATAGGCCGCGAGCGTGAACGGGAAATCAGGGTCGCCGACGATGCCGTTGGCGACAACAACATACGTTTCGCCCGCCTCAAACAGCACGGGGAAGTTCGCCAGGGTGTCTTCCACCGACGTGCTGTTGCCCGGCGCCACGCCGATGTTTACCGTTGCCCCTGCGGGCACGTCGACGAAGGGCGTGGCGGTGCGGAACTCAAAGTCGTCGATGAGCAGGCCGCCGTTGGCATACACATCCACAGTCGGGGAGGGAGCGTTGTGGATCACCTGCAGGCGGGCCGACCCGACGGCCGGCAGTTCGACGACCACGCCGCTGGGCAGGGCAGCGAACAGGCCAAAACCCGGATCGGCGCCCAGGAAACCGGAAGCGAAGACCGTGGCGGCGCCGCCGGCCAGCCCGGCCAGGTCCGCCTCGAAGGTAGCGACGACATCCGGGCTGCCGTCGGCGCGCACCTGCAGGTAATACAGGCCGGGATTTACCGAAAGATAATCGCCGGTGAATTGCCCGAAGGACAAACCATCGATAACGTTGCCGACAGTGAAGATGTCCACATCTACCGCCGGCGCATCGGGCGAGCCGTGGAAAACGGAAAGGTCGACCTCGCCGGCATCGTTAGCCGCCTCCCGCCCCATGTCGTTGACAGCCAGGGTGAAGGGCGTGTCGGGGTCGCCGACGATGCCGTTGGCGATGGCGACGTACGTTTTTGCATTTTCGAAAACCACCCGGAAGTTGGCCAGCGTATCTTCCACCGAGGTACTGTTGCCGGGCGCTACGCCGATATTCAGAGGTATGCCCGCCGGGATGTCGCCAAAAGAAGTAGCGGTGCGGAATTCAAAATCATCTCCTGCCAATTCGCCGTTGAGGTAGATATCTACAGGCTGCGCCGGAGCGTTGTGGATGACCTGCAGGCGGGCGACTTCGAACGGCAGGAATTCGATGACCTGCCCGTTGGTCAGGGCCGCGTACAACCCGAAAGACGGCGTGCCGCCCAGGATACCCGAAGCGAAGACCGTCGCCACGCCGCCGGCCAGCCCGGGCAGGCCGCTCAGGTCGGCCTGGAAGGTAGCTACGATGCCGGGGTCGCCGGAAGCCCGGACGTCCAGGAAATAAGCATCCGGCTCAACGGAGATATAATCTTCGGTAAAGGCGCCATACGCCAGCCCTTCGATGAGGGTGCCGCCGCCGCGCACGCTGATGTCCACCGCCGGAGCGCCGGGAGAACCGTGGAAAGCGATAAAGTCGGCCCGGTCCGGCTGGGGGTTCGATTCCAGGGCGCCGGCATATACCTCCAGGCCGAATGGCGTGTCGGCATCTCCGACGATACCATTGGCGATGACGGCGTACCCTTCGCCGTCGGCCAGCTGGCCGAGCGGAAAGGTGGCGATGGCATCATCTACTGAATTGCTGGGGCTGACCGCCACCGCCACTTCGATATCCGCCCCTGCCGGCACATCCAGGAAAGGCGTGGCCGCCCGGAACGGCACCGCTGTCAGCGCCGGCAGGAGCGCCCCGTTGACGTAAATGTCGACCACCGGGCCACTGCTGGTCCCCGGCGTCGGAGAATTGTGGATCACCTGTACGCGCGCAACCTGGGAATAGGCGGCACAGGACATGAGGGTGGCTAGCAAAGCCAGGTACAACTTCTTCATAATCTTTGCTTTAGGTAAGGAGAATATTCATTTGCTTCGATGGGATAACACAAGGGGCACTATTAGGTTTGCGCGGCAGCGCCCGGAAATCGGGTTTCGCTCATTTGTTGTCATTTTGCGAATTTTTGCCGGCAAACCGCCGGAATGTAAGCGATTAGTCAAAATGTCGGAAGTTTGTTATCTTTCGGGCGTTGTATGGCAATCGTAAAACTCAACATACCTACCCTGGTCACCGGCATCCGGATAGAGGACAAGGCGCATTACCACCTTCGCCCTCTGTTCACGGGTTTTCCGGTGGCGACGCACCGGCGCTACGACAATGCGGTGGCTGTGTTTCAGAAGGAGGTCCGCCAGGCCTTCAAGGGCTTTTCGCTGAGCCGCCAGAATGCCGGCCGGTTATTGTGGTTCCTGTTCAGGCCCGAAATCCAGTACCGGCAATTTCCGCTGGAGTTCAACCTGGGCCGCCAGTTTGTGAGCGGGCGTTTTGGCGTGGCGACGTTCAGCCTTGCAGACAAAACCTTTGCCGTGCTGCCCTCTTTTTACAACTACATGTTCCTGCTGCCTTCCAAAAAGGACGGCAAAGCGGACCTCGCCGACAGCGTCAAACAAACGGTCCGGGCGCTGCTGCGCAAGATCAAGAAAGAGGATGAAGGCGAATTCGACCCGGAGATTTATTTTGCCGCCCAGCGGGAGTTTCTCGCCAGCATAGAAGTCTCGGTCAACATCAGCCAGGCGGGCTTCAGTTTTGACCGCCCGCCGGACCACTGGTTTCTGGCCAGCCTGTCCGGAGGCAATGATTTTGACGGGGCTGCCGAGATCGAGCGGGTCGGGCAGGATCTCAACAGCCTGTACCCGGCCGAGTTGCGCCGGGCTTATTTTCAGGAGGAGCTGGTCGGCCAGTTATACGAAGCCATTTTTCACCGGGGCAATACGCCCATAGCCCTTATCGGCCCGGAAGGAGCCGGCAGGCACACCATCATCCACGAGGCCATCTGGCGGTACGAAAGTGGATTCTACGGGCCCAAAAAGGGCCGGAGCCAGCGCATCTGGCTGATCGACCCCACCCGCATCATCTCGGGCATGAGCATTGTCGGCATGTGGCAAAAGCGCTTTGAATCCATCCTCGCTTTCGTGCGAAAGCCGACAGAGCAAGCGAAAACCGGCGACAAGATCCTGATCGACAACCCGGTCGCCCTGCTGCGCATCGGCAAGTCGGCACAAAACAACATGACCCTCGGCGATGTGCTGCGCCCTTACCTCGAAAAGCGGCAACTGCAGGCGACCATCCTGGCCACGCCGGAGGAATGGAAGGTCATCCAGGAAAAAAACCGGCGTTTTGCCGCCCTCTTCCAGGCCGTCCGGCTGAACGAGCCGGAACTGGAAACCGCCATCCGCATCATCCTCAAAAACCGGCGGGCGCTGGAGCAGGAGACGGGCGCCTCCATCACCATTCAGGCCGTCCAGCAACTGCTTGCCATACAGCGCAACTACCTCCGCAACGCCCCCCTGCCCGGCAGCGTCATGAAACTGATGCGCCAGCTGGCGGTAAAGTACCGCTACCAGGCGGTCAACGCGCCGGAAGTCCGCGAGGAATTCCGGGCGTTCAGCGGGCTGGAGGAAAGGATTTTCGACTCCGGCAGCCAGTTTCAGGAAGGCGAAGTGCAGGGGCATATCGCCCAGGAGCTCGTCGGCCAGCCCCGGGCTGTGGAAGCCCTTACCCGGGTCATCCACATCATCAAAGCCCGGCTGGCAGACAAAAGCAAGCCCCTGGCCTCTTTCCTGTTCATCGGCCCGACCGGGGTCGGAAAGACCCAGGCCGCCAAAGTCGTCTGCAAATACCTCATGGGAAGCGAAAAGCACCTGATGCGCTTTGACATGAACGAGTACATCGACAGCGGGGCGGCCCAGCGCCTTATCGGCAACGACTTCAACCCGGAAGGGCAGCTCACCGGCGCCGTCCGGTACCGGCCTTTTGGCATCCTGCTCCTGGACGAGATCGAAAAGGCGCACCCCAGCGTCCATGACCTGCTGCTGCAAATGCTGGACGACGGGCGGCTCACCGACAGCCTGGGCCGGACGGTGGACTTCACCAATACCATCATCATCATGACCTCCAACCTGGGCGCCCGCGAGGCCAACACGCGCCTGGGCTACCAGGCGGACAACGACGACGAGGGCGCCGTCTACCGCCGGGCCGTGGAAAATGCGTTCCGCCCCGAGTTCGTCAACCGCATCGGCCAGATCATCATTTTCAATCCGCTGGAACTCAGCCACATCCTGGGCATCGCCCGCCTGCAAATCCGGGAGTTGCTGCAGCGCGACGGCTTCGTGCGCCGGACGACCATCCTGAACATTTCGCAGGAGGCACTGGAGTGGGTAGCAGAAAGGGGGTTTGACGCCCGGATGGGCGGAAGGGCCCTGAAGCGGCAGATCGAGCGAGACCTCACCTCCCTGTCTGCCGAGCAGCTGATCTCCACACAGATCGACACGCCCATCCTCTTCGACGTCCTGCTGCAAAACGGGCAGCTCACCCCCAAAATCCGCCCGCTCCAGTTCGTCCAGCCCGTCGAGGATGAATGGCTTCCCGCCCTTCCCGAGGAGGTCCGGGGAAAACGCTTCTACAACCAGTTGCTCTACGCCCTGGAAAACATACGGAACCAGTTGCTGGAGTTTGAAGAGAAAAAGGAAACGCACGCCGGCCCGCTGGTCTTTGCCGACGGCAAAGCCTCTACCGGGCTGGGATGGGAGTATTACCATTTCAAAAAACGGGTGGAAGAAACCCGGGAGGCCATCCGGAACATCAGCCTGGGGTTCCGGGACCGCAACTACCGCTACGGGCCGGCTTTTCCGCTGCGGCTCAAGCCTGTGAACCTGGCGCCGCGCAAAGACTGGTCGGCAAAAGGCATCCGCGAAAACATCAAGGACCGGCTGTTCCAGGAGGAGGGCATCCGCGAGATCAGAGAGGCTTACCAGTTCGGAATGGCCCCGTTTGACAGCATCAAAACGGAGTTCATCAGCAACTACCTGGACGTGGCCTTCCTGCAATTGCAGCTGCGCTCGGTGCTGCGGGAACGCCCGCAAAAAGGAAGCCTCCGGATTCGCTCCTATATCTCCGGCATGGGCCAGTGGGAAACGGCCTTTTTGCTGGACAAATACTCCGAATTGCTCACAGTGCTCGACATTCCCAACAAGGTGGCCAGGAAACTGGGCACCATAGAGATCGAGACGTTTTCCCTCTTTGACCTGTTCGGGGGAGAAACCGGCATTCACCTGTTCTACCTCGGGCAGCGCAGCCCTATTCCCATCCTGGTCACACTGGGCGAACCGGAGGATGAAAAAAATGCCTACCGGGTAGTCCGCATCTACGACGGGCGGGACACCCTGACCGACCTGCGGACGGGGTTTTCCAACGTCGTGAATATCGAGGCCAGCGAACTGAAGTTGCTCCTGTACGCCGGCATCCGCCGGGAACTGCGGGAGATGGCCAACCCTTTCCGGAAAAGAAGATGAACGGTGCTATCCTTCCCGCCGGCGTATCTCGTCCCGGATGCGGGCGGCCTGTTCATATTCTTCACTGGCCAGGGCTTCTTCCAGCAGCGCCTCCAGTTCCTTGTCGGAATAATTGCTGAGTTCCTTTTTCCTGGGCGGCGGGGAGGAGGGGCCTGATGCGGCAGGGCTGTCGATGGTCACGCCCGCTTCGTCCATGATAAAATCCCGGACGAAGATGGGGCATTCAAAGCGGACGGCCAGGGCTATGGCGTCGGACGTGCGGGAATCCAGCTCGAAAACCTTCCCATCAATTTGTTCGCAGACCAGGGTGGCAAAAAAGACGCCGAAGCGGAGATTGGAGATGACAACTTCGCGCAGGCTGATGCCCAGGGCCGACAGCGTGTTTTTAAACAGGTCGTGGGTCATAGGGCGGTTGGTGGGGATATTCTCCAGGGCCAGGGCGATCGATTGGGCCTCAAAAGCACCAATGACTACCGGCAGCCGGCGATTGCCCGAAGCCTCCTTAAGCACAACGACGAAGCTGTTGGGTTGAACTTCGCTGTTAGCCAGCGCCACTATTTTCAACTCCACTTTTCTCATTCCATTCCTGGTGCGTTTTGATGTGTGTGCATAGCCTGACGACATCGCTGAAGGTAGCTTCTTTGCTGCCCGACTTCCAAAGGTGGAAATGAGCGCCTTCCGACAGGGCGATTATGAAGTTGCCCCCCAGCACCACCTTGTGTTCACCGACGTCAATGACGTCTATGTCAAAATGTTTCAGGGCACACAGCAATAGTTCTTTTTGATGGCTAAATTCCATAATCTGTGCTTGATTACCTGCTTTGAGATAAAAAAGGACGCGATTCCTGGTTCACTGTCTGAGGCAGAAAATAATTCCGGGAAGGCTATCGAACGGGGCGCTTTATCGGTTCTTAGTTTTCTGTTCGTTCAAGCATTTACGAAGGCACAAACCTCTGTCCGGAAAGTAATAACGTTTGGTTTTATACTGACGCATGGCAGGTTTTGTCGACTACAAAACCCGCCGGGTCAGTATATACTGGCATCGCTGGTTTTGCTCCTGACAAAACCACGCGTTCGCCAGTATAGGCCGCTGATTCAGCTATTTCTGGTTTAAGATACGCAGGATTGGCCAATATAGAAAGCAGAAGGCACATTTATTTATATCTGTTGTATTTTTTGCCCGGCCCGCCGGCGTAAAGGCGCTTTCGATCAGCGCCGGGTTTCGGCGTACTCCCGGATGCCTTCCACCAGCCTGCCGAGGTCTTCCGGCAGGGTATATACGTTGGGCGTAACCCTGATCCCGCTGATGTTTTCCCACTCGATGGGCACCGTATGGACCTGGTGGGACCGGAACAGATAATCGCCTAATTCCTGGTTTTTTACGCCCTCCAGGCTGAAGAGGGCGATCCCGCACCCGTAGTCCGGATGAGCCGGAGAATGCAGGCGGAAGCCGGGGATTTCCCGGGCCTCTTGCACCCAGTAGCGTTTCAGGTACCAGAGGCGTTCCTGTTTGCGCTCCGGCCCGATCATGAGGTGGAAATCGATGGCCTGGGCGATGGCCTGTTCGATGGCAAAAGAGCGGGTGCCCAGGTGTTCGAACTTCCGGATATCGCTGCTGTCCGGCTCCGGCGCAGCAAAAAGGGGATACAGGCCGGTTATTTTCTCCTGGCGGACATAGAGCATGCCGCTGCCAAACGGGGCGCCGAGCCACTTGTGGAGGCTGGTGCCGAAATAGTCGCACTCCAGCCCGGGGATGTCAAAATCCAGCTGGCAGAAAGAATGCGCGCCGTCGACCAGTACGCCGATGCCGCGCCGGCGGGCTTCCCGGGCGATCTTGCGGGCGGGCAACACCTGCCCGTTCCAGTTGATGACGTGGGTGATGTGGGCCACCTTCGTCCGGGCGGTAAACGCCGACGCAAAAGCCTCCACGATCCGGTTGTCGTCCTCGATGGGAAAATCGAAGGACAGCCACTTCAGCACGATGCCGTCCCGTTTTTCCCGCTGTTTCCAGGCGTTGATCATGTTGGGGTAATCCTGCCGGGTGAGCACCACCTCGTCGCCCGCCCGGAGCGGCAGGCCGAAGATCACGGTCTCCAGCCCTTCGGAAGCATTTCGGTTGATGGCTATTTCCTCCGGCGAGCAGCCGGCCAGGGCGGCCAGGCGGGCGCGCAGGGGCTCGCGGCCCTTGTCCAGCACCCGCCACATGTAGTAGGTCGGCATCTCGTTGCTCATCCGGTTGTACCGCTCCACCGCTTCCTGGACGACCACCGGCTGAGGGGAAACGCCGCCGTTGTTGAGGTTGACAATCGTCGGAGAGACCGAATAGGCCAGTTTCACCTGCCTCCAGAACGTCTCGTCTCCCGCCAGTTGGCCGGCAGGGACATCCTGGTAAAGCTGCAGCGTTTCCAGCAGGCTTTCTCCCTGTGCTGAACTGTAAAAGGGTGCGGCGCCCGCCAGCCCGACCGTGCCGGCCAGCGTGCGCAGGAATTTCCTTCTGTCCGTACTCATGGCATTGGTTTTATTTATACTGACGCACGGCAGGTTTTGTCGGCTACAAAACCCGCCGGGTCAGTATATACTGGCATCGCTGGTTTTGCTTCTGACAAAACCACGCGTTCGCCAGTATAGCTGGCGTCATTCCATCCCCATCCTCACAACACAATCGCCGCTTCTTTTTTTATGGCCACCAGGGCTTTCTCGACGGCCATCACCTCGCGTTGGTTCACGATATTGAACAATGCCTGCGCCATATCTTTACCGTCGGCTTTGGGCCCTACCTTGTCGGCCACCAGGGCTACCAGGTTGACCGCCTCGTCCCGCGCCATTTTGATGATCTCCCACAGTTGCTCGGAGACGTAAACCTGCTGGGTGATGTTGTGTTCGTATTCCTGCTGGATGGCCAGTAGCAGTGTCACCCGCAGCTCGCCGGCGGTCATGCCTTCCTTGCGGATGCGCAGCAGCAGGTTGGGGATGGCGATGCGCTCGCAGAACATGGAAAGGCGCTCGTAGGCCTGCAACTTGAGGGGCAGGGTGGTCTCAACCTGGCTTTTCCTGATCTCGGCCATCTTCAGGCGGTATTGGTTTTCGAGGTAGGTTTTGAGGATGTAATACGCCGTCAGGAAAACGATCAGGGCGGGAATGGTCAGCTTGAGGACCTCCAGAATAAAGGACAACCAGGTGGGCATAAAGACTGGATTCAATGGTTCGGAGGTAAATCTAGCAAAATTTGAGGCAATTCTTTCAGTACGGAGACAAAAGTGTAAACTGGTATTGTGAAATAGCCGCCCGGGCAAACCAAAAACGCCTTGCTTTTGTTCCCTTTGTTAATAAGCAGCCAAGCTTTATATTTGTGGCGTGAAAATTCGTTTTCCGGCGAATTCCCCGGCTGCGGGCCAAAATTTCACGAACTGTTTTAAAATGAAGGACTCCATGACCGATAGCACAAAAGAAGCGACAAAGGCCCCCATCACGCTGACCGACGGAGCGGTGCGGGCGCTAAAAGGCATCATAGCCGAAAAATCCATTTCCGGCGAATACGGCCTGCGGGTCGGCGTCAAAGGTGGCGGATGCTCCGGTTTCTCCTACGAACTGGGCTTCGACCTCCAGAAAGAAAACGATCAGGTATTCGAAACGAACGGCATCAAAGTCTTCATGCAAAAAGCGCACGCCATCTACCTGCTCGGCATGGAGATAGACTGGGAAGAAGGGCTGAACAACCGGGGCTTTTCCTTCAACAACCCCAATGCTTCGGAAACGTGCGGGTGTGGCACCTCGTTTTCGGCGTAGGTTTTAGGGGCAACCCAGGCCTAATCGGGCACTCCATAGGTGTTTAACGCCTAAAACCTAATCCCTAAATCCTCCTGAGAGCATGTTTGGAGGTAGTCATTTTGGCTGCAAAACCCAGCTTTTGGAACCTCTCTTTGCCATTTTTCCGCCCCGTAGCGCTGCTATGGGGCGGAAAAATGCCTTCGAGAGAACCCAAAATCTGGG
>JAGFJD010000197.1 GCA_024102975.1 Phaeodactylibacter sp.
TAACCCCTAATACCTAAAACCTAAAACCTCCTAACCCCGAAGGGGGTACAATTTAGCATCGCGCCCCCGTCTTCCCGATCAACCTTCCCAAGGCTTCCGTTGTGCCAACCATATAACAATATAACCCTACCCAAGGCTTCCACTGAGCCAACAATATCCCTTTCAACCATCCACCACTTCCACCACTCCCGGATACCGCAGCAGGAACTCCTGGATATTCACGTCCGAATCCATGCCCATTTTTTTGCGCAGGCGGTAGCGGGCTTTTTTTACGCCTTCGGCAGTGATGTTGAGCAGGGTGGCGATTTCTTTGGTGGAGAGGTTGAGTTTCATGAGGGAGGCGAGGCGCACTTCGCCGGTGGTGAGGGTGGGGTATTCCCGGGCGAGGTGGTCGAAGAAATCGCGGTGGACGGAGCGGAAGGATTCCAGGAAGGCCTCCCAGTCTTCGTCGGAGTCGAGGCTGCGGCTGATCTGTCGGGCGAGGCTCCTGGCCTTTTTGTCGGGCGCGCCGCTGCCGGGCAGGGTATTGAGTTCGACCTGTATATTTTGCAGCATCTCGTTCTTGCGGCAGAGGTGGAGGACCTGGGTTGCCAGTTCCTGTTTTTTGTGGTCCAGTTCGCGCTGCAGTTGTTCCTTTTCCAGTTGGGCGGCGCGGAGGCGTTCGGCTTCCAGGCGTTGTTCCTGTTCGCGCAGCTGGCGGTCTTTGCGGTGCTTGAGGCGCTGGCGGTTGTAGAGCAGCCCGCCGAGCAGCAGGGCGGCCAGCAGGGCGCCAGCCAGCAGGGCGTAGCGGAGGCGGGAGAGCTGGGCTTCCTGTTTCAGGGCAGTGATTTCCCGGTCTTTCTTTTCGGTGTCGTAGGCTACCTGCAGCTCGGAAATCTGCCGGTTCATCTGGTTGTTGATGAAGCTGTCCTGGAGTTCGGCGTAGGTGCGGTGTTCATCCAGGGCGAGCTGGTAATTTCCGAAGGCGGCGTGGATTTCGGAGAGCAGTTTATGGGTGCCGAATACGTGTTCTTTTATGCCTAGTTCTTTGAAGATAGCCAGGCTGCGCCGGGCGTCCTGCAGGGCGTTCTGGTATTGGCGCCGCTCCTTGGCCAGCCGGGCGCGGTTCAGGAGGGCCGAGCCGATCTCCTGGTCGCTGCTGAGGGTTTCCGCCAGTTGGTAGGCCCGGGCGATGTGTGCTTCCGCTTTGTCCAGTTGGCCATAGTGCAGGTAGATGCCGCCGAGCTTGTTGCAGCTGTTGGCGATGCCCATCGGGAACTGGAAGGCTTCGCAGATGGCCAGGGCTTCCAGCAGGGCGTTTTCTCCCTCCTCCCATCTCTCCTGGTTGGTATAATAATCGGCGGTGGAGGTCAGCACCTGGGCCAGGTAGACGCTGTCGCCCCCCTGCCGCAGGATGTCTTCCGCCTGGCGGTAGTAGGCGGCGGCCAGGGAGTCGCGGCCGTTGTCGTAGTACAATGCGCCGATGTTGTAGAGGGTGGTGCCGACGCCGTCCTGCAGGCCTATTTCTTCGAAGAGCTTCATGGCTTTCAGGTAATTTTCCACGCTGGCTACCCAATTGCCGGTGATCTGCTGGAGGTTGGCCAGGTTGGAGTAGCCATTGGCCACCTGCTCCTTCGTGCCGTGCGATTCATATAAGGGGATCGCCTGGTTGAAAAAATCGATGGAGGCGCGAATTTCCCCTTTGTAATATTTCAGGATGCCCAACTCGTTGTACATGGCCGCCACCTGGGCGCCGTCGCCCCCTTCCTGCATCCACTGCAGGCCTTTGGCCAGCCACTGTTCTGCGTCCTCAAAGCGGTTCTGGGCGGCGTAGAAGTCGCCCATGGCCCGCGAGCCGTCGAACAGGCAGCGGTAGTATTTCGACTCCTCGCTCCGGCGCATCGCCCGCAGGTACCAGTATTCAGTGGAGTCGGGCGTGGATGCGTTTTCCGCATTGCGGAAGTACTGGTGGATGGTGGCCGTGTCGATGGCGCTGCTGGCGGCAGCGGCCCCGGAGAGCGCAGGGACGATCAGGAAAAGGAGGCCGTACTTTGAGGGAATACCTGACATTGATCCGTTTTGAATAGTATTTGGGATGATAAGGCAGAAGGGAGCGGTAAATTTACAAAAATACGGGACAATTTTGTCAAGGCCGATAACAACTGGAACCGGGCACTAACCGGTGTTCGATAGGTAGGCCCCAACCCCGGCGGACGGTTGACGGTTGACGGCTGGCTGCGAAAACTGATCCAACGAAAGTTGGGGTCTGCCTGTCGAACCTGGGCTAAGCCGCCGGAGAAACCTGCAATGCTTCCAGCCGGTTCCTGCAGTTTTCCCCGGCAAAAAAACTTGCCAACAATTTGTGGAAAACTCAGAACAATTTTGTTTCAGAAACTGCATCGAAAAGGGTAACTTCGGTGTTTAATAGAAAAACCCTTCTGACAAGACGAAGAACTCGTTTGTGATCCGCTCTATGAGCCGGGCCTTCGTCCGCTGTAGCGACTTCGGCTCGCGGAAGCGGGTGGAATTCGTGCATCTGTATTGGCGGTCCCCTGGCCAGCGGTTCATTCATTCACTCCCCGTCCTCGCTACGGCTCGGCCGGGTAAAATTCACTCACTCTACCATGCCAGATTTCGTACACCTTCACTGCCATACTCAATACTCTCTGCTGGACGGCGCCACAGACATCGGAGCGATGATGGACAAGGCCGCCAGAGACGGGCAGAAAGGCGTTGCGCTGACCGACCATGGCAATATGTTCGGCGCCTTCAAATTCGTGTCTGAAGCGGAGAACCGGGGCCTCAAGCCCATCATCGGCTGCGAGTTCTACCTGGTGGAGGACCGCCACAAGCAGTCTTTCTCCCGTGCCGCCGGCGAGCAGGACAACCGCTACCACCAGCTGCTGCTGGCCAAGAACCAGAAAGGGTACGAAAACCTCTCCAAGCTCTGCTCCCTCGGCTTCATCGAGGGGCTGTACGGCAAGTTCCCCCGCATCGACAAGGAACTGATCGAAAAATACCACGAAGGGCTGATCGCCACCAGCTGCTGCATCGGCGCGGAAATCCCGCAGGCCATCCTGCACGGCAAGCTGGAGGAAGCGGAAAAAAAGCTGCGCTGGTGGCTGGATATGTTCGGGGATGATTTTTATATCGAACTACAGCGCCACCGCGGCCTGGACAATATCGACGGCCTGGGCGTCAGCCAGGAGGACGTCAACCAGCAACTGCTTCTGTTCGCCCGCAAGTACAACGTCAAGGTCATTTGCACCAACGACTCCCACTACCTGGAGGAAGAGGACTACCTGCCGCATGACATCCTGCTGTGCGTCAACACCAACAGCCTGCTGGAAGAAGCCGGCCGCTTCAAATTCCCGAGTTCTGATTTCTACTTCAAGACGCAGCAGGAGATGAACAAGCTGTTTCACGACGTGCCGGAGTCGGTGGACAATACCATAGAAATTTTCGACAAGATCGACAAGCTGACCCTGGCGCGGGACATCCTGCTGCCCGCCTTCCCGCTGCCCAGGGGTTTCCAGGATCAGGATGACTACCTGCGGCACCTCACTTACGAAGGGGCCAAACGCCGCTACGGCACCATCACGCCCGAGATCAGAGAGCGCCTGGATTTCGAGTTGTCGGTCATCAGGAACTCGGGTTATCCCGGTTACTTCCTCATCGTCCAGGACTTTACCACCACCGCCCGCCAGATGGGCGTGTCGGTGGGGCCGGGGCGGGGTTCTGCCGCCGGCTCGGCGGTGGCCTACTGCATCGGCATCACCAACGTCGACCCCATCAAGTACGACCTGCTGTTCGAGCGCTTCCTCAACCCGGAGCGGGTGTCGATGCCGGATATCGACATCGACTTCGACGACGAGGGCCGGCAAAAGGTGATCGACTACGTGATCGACAAGTACGGGCAGAACCAGGTGGCGCAGATCGTCACCTACGGCACCATGGCCGCCAAGATGTCCCTGCGCGACGTCGGCCGCGTGCTCAACGTGCCGCTCCCGGAGGTGGACAAGGTGGCCAAAACGTTCCCCTCCCACCTGAAAGCCTCCCTGCGCGCCGTGCTGGCGCCGGGCGACGTGGACCCCAAGCTCAGGGAGGTGCTCAACTCGGAAGAACTCGACAAGGCCTACCAGTTCCGCCAGCTGGCCGAAGGCCAGGATACGATCGGGGAGATGATCCGCACCGCCCAGAAGCTGGAAGGCTCCGTGCGCAACACCGGCATCCACGCCTGCGGCGTGGTGATCACCCCGGACGAGATCACCAGGTACGTGCCTGTTAAGGCCGATAAGGACACCGGCATGCTGGTGTCCCAGTTCGACAACAGCGTGGCCGAGGCCGCCGGCCTGCTCAAGATGGACTTCCTCGGCCTCAAAACCCTGACCATCATTAAGGATGCCGTGCGCATGGTGGAAGAGAACCACGGCGTCAAACTGGACATGGACGAGGTGCCGCTCGACGACGGAAAAACCTACGAGCTCTTCCAGCGGGGAGACACCGTCGGCATCTTCCAGTACGAATCCCACGGGATGCAGAAGTACATGAAGGAACTCAAGCCGACCACCTTTGAGGACCTCATCGCCATGAACGCCCTCTACCGCCCCGGGCCGCTCGAATACATCCCGGAGTTCATCGACCGCAAACACGGCCGCAAGCCGGTGACGTATGATCTGGAGGCGATGTCTGAATACCTTCACGAGACTTACGGTATCTGCCTGACGGGAGACGCCCTCGTTCATGATGCGACAACCGGGAAGCCCGTGCGTATCGATTCCCTCCAGGATAAGGTAGGCGAATTTTACGTACAGGGAGTGGATGAACAATTGAATACCTGCCGTGCGAAAATGACCCATTGGGTATGCAACGGCCGCAAGCCGGTTTATAAAGTTAAGCTCCGAAGCGGCGCCAGCATTAAAATGACCTCTAATCATGAGGTATTGACCGAGGAAGGGTGGCGGGAGATTGGCCAGCTCGGTGTGGGCGATTATATTGCTACGCCAAGAAAGCTGGAGGTTTCAAACGAAGGATCCAGCACACAAGAACAGCTGAATGTGCTGGCAGGCCTGGCTCTGGAAAAGCAATCCGTACCTGATTTCGTATTTGGGCTATGTGAGGAAGACATAGTTTATTTCCTGGGAGCCCTCTGGAAACAAATTGGAAATTCCTGGGAAGATGCTCTTCATTTTGCGGTGAATTCAAGCCATTTAGCATTTGACATACAAACTTTACTGCTGAGGCTGGGATTGGTTTCCATATCTGTTGAAAGTTACTTCCAAGGTGGCTTCGAAGTCATAATATATGATTCTGATGTGTTCTTGGGGAAAATAGTTCCTTCTTCTGTTGAAGCGTTTTCAGAATATGCAGGTGAAAATGAATCATATCCGGTTTTAAATCCACCCCCTAACCCCCGCCAGCGGGGGATAATGCCAAACGATGCCCCGCCAATTCGGAGCAAATTCTCCCCCGCTGGCGGGGGTAGGGGGGGGGAAATTATGAACGTCCGCTGGGATGAGATCATCTCCATCGAACCGGCGGGAGAAGAATTGGTATACGACATCACCGTCGAGAGCATCCACAACTTCGTTGCCAACAACATTATCGTCCATAATTGTGTCTATCAGGAGCAGGTAATGCTCCTCTCTCAGAAGCTCGCCAACTTCACCAAGGGCCAGGCCGACCGCCTCCGCAAGGGGATGGGTAAAAAGAAAAAGAAGGAGATCGACGCCCTCTATCCGCTCTTCATCGAGGGCGGCACCGGCAACGGACACCCGAAGGATGTGCTGGACAAGGTCTGGAAAGACTGGGAAGCCTTTGCCTCCTATGCTTTCAACAAGTCGCACTCCACCTGCTACGCCTTTGTGGCCTTCCAGACGGCCTACCTCAAGGCCCACTACCCGGCCGAATTCATGGCCAGCGTGCTGACGCACAACAAGAACGACATTTCCAAAGTCACCTTCTTCCTTCAGGAGTGCAAGCGCATGGGGCTGATGGTGCTGGGGCCGAGCGTCAACGAATCCGCTTCCGACTTTTCGGTCAACCCGGCCGGCCACATCCGCTTCGGCCTGTCGGCCCTGAAAGGGGTAGGGGAGGGGCCGGTGGAAGAGATCCTGAAGGAGCGCGAGGCCAACGGCCCCTTCGGCAGCCTCTTCGACATGGTGCGCCGCCTGAGCCTGCGCGCCATCAACAAGAAGGTGCTGGAAAGCCTGGCGCTGGGCGGCGGCTTCGACTGCTTCGAGGGCGTCACCCGTTCCCAGTACTTTGCGCCTTCCGACAAGTACGACACCCTGCTCGAACACGCCCTCCGCTACGGCAACGCCTACCAGGCGCAGAAAGCGCAGGCGGTGAACTCCCTCTTTGGAGCGACAGACGAGGTGATGGTCCCCGAGCCGCCCGTGCCCGAATGCCCGCCCTGGCCCCTGATCGAGAAGCTCAGCAACGAAAAGGAGGTGACCGGCATCTTCATCAGCGGCCATCCGCTGGACGACTACCGCCTGGAGATCGAAAACTTCACCACCTGCCCGCTCAATGAGGTGGACGACAACCAGAACCGCCCCGCCCTCAACCTGGCAGGCATGGTGACCGTGGCGCGCCACCTGGTCAGCCGCAACGGCAACGGCTGGGGCATCTTCGAGCTGAGCGACTACAACGGATCCTACGAGTTCAAGCTCTTCGGGGAGGACTACCAGAAGCACAAGCACCTCTTCGAGGAAGGCAAGGCACTCTACGTCAAAGGCGGCTGGCAGCGCAGCTGGCGCGGCGATGGCATGGAGTTTAAGGTCAAAGACGTCAAACTGCTGGAAGGCATCGCCGAGAACCTGACGGAATCCATCACCCTCAAACTGCCGCTGGAGGCCATAACCCCCGCGCTCATCGACCGCATCGACCAGATCTGCCGGCAGCACCAGGGCCCCCACCGCCTGCGCATGGAACTGCTGGACCAGTCGAACCGCCTGCGCCTGGCCATGGCGGCCAAGGACCGGAAGGTGAACGCGACGAATGGGTTTATTGTGGAGTTGGAGAAATTGGGGGTGGAGTATCAGGTGAGTTGAGATTATTCTTTAGCTGATTGGAGTTTGACGGCCTCCCGTAACTCCGCCATTGAATTTTTGGCAACATTCAGTGCCCTTAAGGCCCCTTTCTTTTTGAATGAGTGAGCCTCCATCCTGGTCAGAATATCTTTTAAGGTTCTTATGGCTTCAGTGATATATGGCCCTTTGTTCAACATAACACATTCTGCCTGTGCCCCCTGGGCAGCATCACTTATTTCGGCTCTTGTCGGGATACCGGTTTTGGCGAGGTTTTCTAATACCTGAGTGGCCCAGATGACGGGTATATGGGCAGCTTCACATATCCAGAGTATCTGGTTTTGAACTTCTGACACTCTTTCAAAGCCCATTTCCACCGCCAAATCCCCCCTTGCTATCATGACCCCGATTTTATCCCTCTTCATTCCACTTAACAGGATTTGCGGGAGGTTTTCAAAAGCTTCTTTGTTCTCAATTTTGAAAACGACTCCCAGGTTTTCAGCATTGTTTTTATCCAGATGGCGGTACAAAAACTCCACATCCTGCCCTGTCCGGACAAAGGAATAGCCAACAATATCGGCATGTTGACAGATGAATGGAAGGGTTTCTATGTCCGACTCCGTTAAGGCCGGCAGGTTGAGCTTGGTGTTGGGGAGGTTGATCCCTTTTCGGGAGGAAAGCTTGTTTTTGTAACAATTAGTTATTACCAACTCTGCGTCGTCACCTTCTTTTGCTATAACTACTGCCTTTATCATTCCGTCGTCAAACAAGACTACGTCATTGATGTTCATATCGTCTATTATCTCATGGAGCATGACGCCAATTTCAGCTTTTTCAAGTTGTTCTTTATTCTTGCCAAACTTTGATTCCTTCCCCGAAGTAGCTCGCTTGGTCAAAATAATGTGTTCCCCTTTTTTAATGGTAATCCCTTCTTTCGCCTTCCCCTTTTTTCCAAGAATTTCAATATTGGATGTCCTGATCTTGGGCCCGGCCAGATCCATGTATATTTTGATTTTCTGCTTGTCTTTCCTTTTTATCTCGTCGATGTATTTTACCATCTTTGACCATATATCAATATTGCCATGGCTCAGGTTGATTCTCGCTATTTCCATGCCGTTATTTACCATATCCTCAATTATGGATTTGTCCTCGGCGGCCTCTTCCGGGAGCGTGACCATGATTTCGGTAAAGTGCTTTTTACTGCTTTCGTTGAATAGGCTGTTGGCATGTTTTCTAATCAGTTTTTTACTTCCTTTATACCCAATGACCTCGAGGTCTTCGTCTTTATCGAACGGTATTTTTTGAATGAGTCTCAAGTTTCTTACCACGCTATAGAGGTTGTGATACACATAAGCCTCTGACGCTCTCATAGAGGAAACGCCGAGGTCAGACAAACTGTCGTGGTATTTTCTCAGGTCAAAACTCCTTAAAATCAGGTATCTGCATAGATTTTTTGCACTCAATGCATATGCTTTGTGGACTTGTGAAGTGATCAGATCTATGTCAGATTCACTTTCTTCCAGGGTGGTTAAAATCTCGCTTAACGCCTCGTCTAATTTTTGGATTTTCATATCTACTGATAATTTGCAGGCCAAAGGATAAAATCCCGACATGCTCTAATACAACTTGAAGCGGCCGGTTCATTTTCTGGTAGCGGGTTAAATCCGTTGATCTGGTTAGGCTCAACATCTAAGAACACTTGCATATAAGGGCTTTAGGCAACTTTAGTTCAGAACCATCAACGGATTTAACCCACCACCCATTTACTAATCCATAAAAGTAACCACCCCTGTTTCCATGTCATAAATCGCTCCGACAATTTTTATTTGTCCATTGTCTTCCATTTCTTTCAGTATAGGGCTGTTCAGCCTTATTTGTTCGATGGTATGATTTACGTTGCTTTCACAGACCAGATGGACAAATTCTTCATTATTGGAGGACCGGTCTCCTTCATATTCTACTTTTTCGACAGCAGGACGGATTTTACTCACCAGGGCTGTAATGTTGCCTAATTGCACATTATCGATGGCGGCTTTTACGGCGCCGCAGTATTCGTGGCCCAACACTAAAATGAGTTTAGCGCCCGCTACCTTACATCCAAACTCCATACTGCCCAGTAAATCTTCATTGACGAAGTTTCCGGCAACCCTGCCTACGAATATATCTCCAATTCCCCGGTCGAATACGTCCTCTACGGGAACCCTGCTATCCAAGCAGGATAAGACCACTGCTTTGGGAAATTGCCCGGTTGCACTCTTTCTTACTTGCGCGGAATGGTCTCTTGCCGTCAGGTCGCTGTTTATGAATCGCAGGTTGCCTCTCTCAAATGATTGCAGCACCTCGTCGGGGCTTAGCGCATCCCTTTGTTCTTTGGTCAGCACTTCTTCTACCAGCGGTTGTATCTCCGGTGTCGGCGATGATACCTCGTTTGATGTACCTGATGTCGGTTGATTGTTGCATGCTACCAATAGCAGAGTAGCCAAAGCAACAAATGATAAATTTTGCTTAGTCATCGGTTTAAAATTTTACTGCCTACTTTTTGATTGGTGTTCGGCTTGGTGGTGATCAGGATGACAGGCCTGTACCTCCGGCTTTTTGCCTTCGGGACATTCCATTTTAATAAGATTCAATTGCGAATAGATGGGGCGGGCAGGAAGCTGACTATGCCTCCGGTGGGATATCAAAATTGAGCAGGACAGGAGCGCGGTAGGACGCCTGCCGGTTTAACAGGTTTTGAATCGGGGATGGCCAAGTGAAGGAAAACGGCTCACTCCTTAAATATTCATCTGGCTTTTCCTCGGTTTCGAATTCAGTTTTCTCTTCACATTCTGTTTCCAACGAAACGCAAACCAATTCCTTCTGAGAGAAATGGTCAACGATCATCTCGTTGCTTCCCGCAAGGAGTATAATTGCCAACAATATGGTATATTGAAGTGGCTTCACGTCTGTTGTTTTATAAAATGGATCAACATGGTTTTTACATAAATGTTCAGGTTCGTCTCATTTTTGTGAAGCAATTAGTTTTCTTCCCGATAAACCTCAAAATTTGTCCTGGCACTTACTGTAACATTATCTCATTTTTGTATTGTGGAGGGGTAGGAAATCCGGTTTTGCCAGGAACCTGACTTAAGGGAAAATTGGCTGGAATTAGTTGTAAAAATGTGATAATTTGAAAAAACAGCTATGCATAAAGGCAGTAGAGGGCCGGAAAATGGCCCGGCCACCCAACGCCAGGCTGGTTTTTCTGCGTGGACGATATCAAAACCAGGCAGAGGTTATTGCCAAAAAGAAAACGACGCGCAAACGGAGTGAGGAATTTTCCTGTATGGCTTTGGGCAATTAAGCCCACAGCGTAAAAAATTCTCACACGGACTTACTGGTTCTGACAGCATCTCCGGAAATGGCTTTCCGGGGCCAGCCAGGCTTATGCCTGTCCGCCTTATCCGGGCCTGATACCCGGCATAACCGGTGTTCGATAAGTAGGCCCCAACCCCGGCGGACGGTTGACGGCTGGCTGCGAAAATTGAACCAGCGAAAGTTGGGGCTTACATATCGAACTTGGGAAAAGGCGTTAAAGGTTATTGTCTTTTACTCTATAATGAATCCTAATTCCTTACCTAAAATACTTGATCATGAAGAACGCACTGCTGCTCTCAATCCTTACTTTGATGTTCGCTCAAACTACGGCAGCTCAGCACGGCCGGGCACCGGAGAGATACCTGGACATCAACGCCGGCATAGGCATCCTGCCCACCTACCTCAAAGATGCCGGCAGGATCGTGGCCCCGCCGCTCAGCCTGTCCGCAGATTATAAGCTGGGGAAAAACTTGAGCCTGGGCGCCTTTGCCGGCTTATCCATAACCGAAACCGGCTTGCGGGCCCTTCGGGACGGGGGGACGGCAAAATGGCGCAACAGCACTTCCCTCCTGGGCCTGCGCCTGGCCGCCCGGAGCCGCCCGATGGGCCCCTGGGAGATTTACGGCGGGATGTCGCTGGCCTATGTTCACGCCAATATTGAGATCATGGAAGGGCAGTTGGAGAAGGTAAAGGACGAAAATGGCCTGCAGGAAAACTCCGGCAGAATGATCTATGCCGGCTTTTTCGGCAGCCGCTGCCGCCTGACGCCCCGGCTGGGTGTATTCGGGGAACTGGGGTTTGGGATTTCCCTGGCGTCGGTGGGGCTGAGCGTGCGGATATGAGGAACACGGGGGGGAGCCGGGGAGATGCCCGGAAGCGGAGGGAATATTTCTGTTTTCCGGCCTCTGGCTCATCCCCTCATCTAGGAGCCTGTCGGAGAAGCCCTTGATGGGCTGCGAACGGCAAATATTGTTCTGCACTTCGTTGCTCCCCGACCCTACGGGTACGGGGCAGGCTGTCAGTTGCGTAGCTTCGGCTATGCTCCTTCCTCGCGCCTCGTTCAGAACAATATTTGCTCGCTCTCGCCTCATCAGCACTTCTCCGAGGCCCGCTGTGCAGCTTCTGGCGCCAAAACCAAAAAAAACGGGGCCGGACGATTGTCCAACCCCGTTTTGCCGGCGGTTTCCGGATGCAAACCACGAAGTTACCAGGTCATGTCGTCGTCGCTGCCGACGTCGAACTTCTGCTTGGGAGAAGGCGACCGGAGCGCTTCCGGCTCATCGTCATCATCCATGTCGTCGCGGTCATCGTCGTCGTCCCGGAGGTTCGCCTCGAACTCTTCATGCCGTCTCGTGTATTCGTCGTAGTCGTATTCCGGCATCAGGTTTTCCTTGACATGGTTGATCGCGTCTTCAAGGCTGTCGAGGAAACGATTGAAATCTTCTTTGTAGAGGAAGATTTTGTGGCGCTCATATCCGTCCCCGTTGAATTTCTTGGTACTTTCTGTGAGCGTCAGGTAATAATCCTCCCCTTTGGTTTTCCGCACATCAAAGAAGTAGGTTCTTCTCTTGCCAGCACGCACCTTCCTGGAGTACACACTCTCGAATCTTCTTTGGTTTCTCTCGTTATCCACTTTGATTGAGTTTAGTTAATAATATTATACCGATCACGAGGTAGTTTCAAAAGGGCCGGAAACTACCTCGTGATGAGCGCGCCCCCCGGGGAAACCATGCTGGCAAGACCATAAAGTTTCCCGGCTGACAACTACTCCCTTACAAAAGTAAATATTTGTGGAAAATTTCAAAAAAATTGATGGGTTCATTGTTTCATGAACCCATGAACCCATGAACCCATGAACCCATGAACCAGTGAACCCATAATTTCACTCCGCCTCTTCCAGGCTCTGCCGTTCGAACATTTCCTGATAATAGCCTTTCTGGCGCAGCAGTTCCTCGTGGGTGCCTTCCTCTACGATGGCGCCGTCTTCGAGGACGATGATCTTGTCGAACTGCAGCAGGGAGTAAATGCGGTGGGTGATGATGATGGCTGTTTTGTCGGCCAGGGCGCCGGAGAGATAGCCCAGGATTTGCTTTTCGGTTTTGGTATCGACGGCTGAGAGGCAATCGTCGAGCAGGACGATATCCGGTTGTTTGACGAATGCGCGGGCGATGGAGACCCGTTGTTTCTGGCCGCCGGAGAGGGTGACGCCCCGTTCGCCGACGGCGGTGTCGAAGCCGTCGGAGAGTTCCATGATCTCGTCGTGGATGGCGGCGTGGCGGGCGTGTTGTTCGATCTCCTGGCGGTTGGCGTCCCGTTTCCCGAAGGCGATATTGTTGGCGATGGTGTCGGAGAAGAGGAAGACATCCTGGGGGACGTAGCCGATGCGCTGGCGGAGGTGGCCGAGGTTGTGGCGGCGGATATCCCTGCCGTCGATGCGGATGGCGCCGCCGGTGACGTCGTACATCCGGGTGAGCAGGTCGGCGATGGTGGTCTTGCCGGCGCCGGTGCGGCCGATGATGGCCATCTTCTGGCCGGGTTCCAGCCGGAAGCTGACCTGCTTCAGTGCCCGGATGCCGGTGTCGGGATAGGTGAAATCCACCTGCTCGAATTCGATGAGCCCCTGTACCGGTTCGACGGCCTGCTCCGGATTGGAGATTTCCGGTTGGGTGTTCAGGAATTCATTGATGCGTTTTTGCGAAGCGGCGGCCTGCTGCACGATGGAGGCAATCCAGCCGATGGCGGTCACCGGCCAGGTCAGCATGTTGACGTAGATGACAAACTCGGCGATGTTGCCGGGGGTGATGGCGCCGCGGACGACCTGCAGCCCGCCGACGTAGACGGTGATCACCGTGCTGGCCCCAATGAGCAGGATCATCAGCGGGTAGAAAAAGGCGTCGACCCGGGCCAGGTTGAGGGACTTGGCCTTGTAGTCGTCGCTCTGTTCGGCGAAGAAGCCCGCCATGGCCCCTTCCTGCACGTAGGATTTGACGACCCGGATGCCGCTGTATACCTCCTGGGCGCTGCTGTTGAGGGTGGCCAGCTGCTTCTGGATGACCTCGCTCTTCCTGTTGATCAGGTTGCTGACGTAGTAGATGGAAATCGACAGCAGGGGCAGGGGCGCCAGGCTGTAGAGGGTCAGTTCCACATTGACGCGCAGCATGGAATAGATGACCAGCACGAAGAGGGACACCAGGTTGATGCCGTACAATACGGCCGGCCCCAGGTACATGCGCACCTTGGAGACGTCTTCGGTGATGCGCGACATGAGGTCGCCGGTGTTGTTGCGTTTGTAGAATGCCAGGCTCAGCCGCTCGTAGTGAGCGAAGATTTCCTTGCGCATATCGTACTCGATCAGGCGCGACATGACGATGATGGTCTGCCGCATCAGGTACATGAACACCCCCATGAGCAGGGCCAGGATCAGCACCAGCACGCCGAAGTACAGCAACGACCGCCCCAGAATCTTAAACAGCTCCGGCTGCATGCCGAAACCCTGGAACAGGCCGAACAGCCCGATGTTCTCCACCACCAGGTCGAGCGCCTCCCGGATCATCTGCGGCTGCAGCACCCGGAAATAGTTGGATACCGATACGAAGAGGATTCCCAGCAGAAACCGCCAGCGGTAACGGATGAAAAATTTATTGACGTAGGCTAGTTCTTTCACAACAAACCGGGTTATTCCATTGGCAAAAGTACAACACTATTAACCGATGGGGGGGAGATAAGTTGAGCGGAGAAAGGAAATGTTTACAGGTGCGTAAGTGTAAATGTGTAAATGGTGGGATGCCAGGCCAGTGCCTTTACACTTTTACACAATTACACCTTTACACCAAAGTTTTCTCCCCCAATACCCGTATATTTACCCCTGATAACAAACAGAAACATTCCACGGACAAACCTAACCACTCATGAACCGAATTGTGACGCTCGATGAATTCATCATCCGCCGCCAGAAAGATTTTCCATTCGCCTCCGGCGAGCTCACCGGCCTGCTGCGCGACATCGGCGTGGCCGCCAAAATCGTCAACCGGGAGGTCAACAAGGCCGGCCTGGTCAGCATCCTGGGCAAAGCCGGGGCGGAGAACGTCTCCGGCGAGGACGTGCAGAAGCTCGACCTCTACGCTAACGAAAAGCTCATCGACTGCCTGAAGAACAGCGGCGAGTGCTGCGGCATCGCCTCGGAAGAACTCGAAGATTTTATACCTATTCAATCGGTAGCTTCCAAAACCTCCAAGTACGTAGTTGTCTTCGACCCGCTGGACGGGTCCTCCAACATCGACGTGAACGTATCGGTGGGCACCATCTTCGGCATCTACCTCCGGAAGAGCGACCCGGAAGGGCCGGTACAACTGGACGATTTCCTGCAGAAAGGCGTCGACCTCGTGGCCGCCGGTTACGTCCTCTACGGGACGTCTACCCTTTTGGTCTATACCACCGGGCGCGGCGTCAACGGCTTCACCCTCGACCCCTCTATCGGCGAGTTCTGCCTTTCCCATACGGATATCCAGATTCCGGACCGCGGCAATTACTACTCGGTCAACCAGGGCTATTACCTCAAGTTCGACGTCGAGATGCGCCGCTACATCGACCACTGCTCCGACCTCAACCTGCGCCTGCGCTACATCGGCTCCATGGTGTCCGACATCCACCGCATCCTGTTCCAGGGCGGCATCTTCCTCTACCCCAATACCCGCAAATACCCGCAGGGCAAGCTGCGCCTGGTATACGAGTGCAACCCGCTGTCGTACATCGTGGAGCAGGCCGGCGGCCGGGCCATCACCTGCCAGTTGGAACGCGTCCTGGACCTCCCGGTGCAGCACCTGCACCAGCGCATCACCATTGCCATCGGCTCTCCGGGCATGGTGGAGGAGATGCGGGAGTTCGTGGAGCGGTACAGTTCAGCGCCGGCATTTAAGTAAACGATCAACCTGCCGGGCAGGCCCTGTGGAATACAAGTTTCGCTATTCCACAGGGCCTACGCGTCAGGTTATACTGGCGAACGCGTGGTTTTGTCAGGAACAAAACCAGCGATGCCAGTATAGCCTGAAAAAAACAACCCTGGCAATTCCGGCCGGAAACCCTTAAATTTGTCTACATCGCATAAAAAACGGTAAAATGGAAAGTGCCGTAAAGACAATACCGGAAGCATTGATCTACGAGATGGTGGATGGACAGCCCATCTATTATAAGGGCTATAAAGACTACCTGTCAGGAGACAAACAAATTGAGGAGATATTGGGAAGCAGTTATCTTCAGGCTTTGATAGGCACTCAGCTAATCATCATCCTGAGTAGGTTGATCGATTTGAAAAAATATCAGCTCATCTCCAACGAGGTTGGATTGAAGTTTGGCAAAAAATCCTGGAGGGCAGCAGATTTGGCTATTTATGAAAAAGCAAGCCTGAAAGATGTCCCTAAAGTCAATAAATATCTGGAGATTCCTCCTGAAATTGTTATTGAAATAGATACCAAGGCAGATTTGGAGGATATCCAAGATCCATTGGGGTACTATCACGAGAAAACAGATCAATTGTTAAATTTTGGCGTCGATAAAGTAATATGGATATTCACTGACACCCGAAAAGTAATGGTTGCCAGGCAAGGCGAGGACTGGCAAATCATGGACTGGAGCAAGGACGTCGAAGTTATGGAGGGAGTCCGGGTAAATATCGTCCGCATCATCGACGAAAGCTGATCATTCGGGAGAACAAGGCGGCACTGCCTTCGCGCATCAATCCATATCACTATCCTTCCCCGGATCAGAAGCAGTTAAGTAATCGGACACAATTAGCGTAACAATATAACAATCCGCCCTCCTCCCCCCGGCCCCCAACAACTTAATCCCAAAACTCATGGAACGAGGCATAGACATTTCCGACACCCAACCATCTTACGACCCCCGCCAGGGCAAGAACTACCTGCTCGCCATTGGCATCGACCGCTACCGGCACTGGACGCCTCTGGACAACGCCGTGAAGGATGCCCGCGACCTCATCCAGGTGCTCATCCAGCAGTACCAGTTCGACGAGGAACACATCACCACCCTCTTCGACGAGCGGGCCACCGAGGCCAACATTTACGACGCCATCCGCGACCTGAAGCGGAAGGTCACGCCCCAGGATAACCTGCTGGTCTACTATTCCGGCCATGGCCACTACGACGAAGACTTCGACGAGGGCCACTGGATTCCGGTGGATGCCAAAACGGACACCGAAGACCGCTTCATCTCCAACTCCAACATCATCAAGCGCATCAACGCCATCGACGCCCACCACGTCCTGCTGGTCATCGACTCCTGCTTTTCCGGCTCCCTGGTGGTGAAAAAGCGCAACACCTCTATCGACGAGCACTTCCGTTCCCGCCGCATCGTCAGCTCGGGCCGCCTGGAGGCGGTTTCCGACGGCAGGGCAGGGGAGAACAGCCCTTTCGCCGGCGGCCTGATCACTTACCTGAAGCGCAACACCAAAAGGGCAGTCAACACCACCGCCCTCGTACAATACATCAAGGAATTCGTCGCCGGCAAGGCCCGGCAGAACCCGGTCGACGGCCGCATCCAGAACTCTGCAGACGAGGGCGGGGAGTTCGTTTTCCACCTTAAGGTGAGCGAAGCGGATTTCTGGGCGACTGTGCAGGAGAAAGGCACCGTACAGGCTTATCAGAACTATCTGGAATACTATCCCACCGGCCAGTACGCCACCCAGGCGGAACGCCGCCTGCTGGCCCTCAGAGAGGAGGACATCTGGCGCAGCGCCAAAGCCAAAGACAACGAACTGGCCTATAAAAACTACCTGCAGAAATACGCCGGCGCCGGCAAATACCTGGAGGAAGCCAGACAGCGGCTCGACGCCCTGCAGGCCAAACACCAGGAACGCCGAAAAATACTGGAAGAACTGGCGCATAAAGACGCTGAGCGCGAGGATATCCAGCAGCAGTTCCAGCAACGTATCAAGCAGGCAGAAGCGCTCTTTGGCAGCAAAAAGCTGGAGGCCGCCCGCGAGTTGTACCGCGAAAGCCTGCATTACTATATGCAAGGCTTTGCCCCCAATTACGAGTACATCGAACAGCAGATCAACTTCTGTTCCAACGGCATCGCCTTCCTCCAGCATTTCCAGAACGGAGAGGAGGCCATGAAGCAGGGCAACTATCGCCTGGCTATCCAGTACTTCAACGAAGCCTCCAGGACGGGCGACGACCCCAAGATCGAAGACCTCATCCGGGTGTGCCGCCAGCGGCTGGAACGGCCGGCCGCTCCTTCCTATGCTTCCACCTCCGGCCTGATGGAGGAAGAAGCGGAAAACCGGCAACACTCCGCGTCCGGAACGGCAGGTGGTGGAAGGGCTGCTGCGCAACCAGTGGCTGCCGGTCCCAAAAAGCGAAAGTGGGGCTGGTGGATAGCCGGGCTGGCGGCAGCAGTGGTGGTATTATCCGTTATTGCCGCCGCGCTGGGAGAATTGAGTTCCGGGGAAGATTACGTTCCGCCGGCGTATACCGAAGAGACAGAAACCCGGCCCTACGACGAAGGCGGCTCCTCTTATTCCGAACCCATTGAGGAACCCGCTCCAGCAGGCAATGCCGAACGCATCCTCGGCACCTGGCGGGTGACGGACCTGCGCTCCAACGGCGTGTCCGTCCGCCAGATGGGTATGGAGTACCAGCAGTCGCTCGACCTGCTGTCCTATACGTTCACCTTCTATAACAATGGAACGGCTCTGCTGGCCAGCACGGTGGGCTCGGAGTACCAGAACTACTACATCAGCGGCGAGGCCATTACCATGGCTTCTCCCTACTGGGGCAACAGCAACGGCACTATCGAGCAGCTCGACGACCAGAGCATGCGCATCACCTTTATCATGGCAGACGGATATGGGGGGACGTATCCGATGACGATTTACTTTCAGCGGATTTAGGCGTGGTTGTTACCATTCTTCTGTTTCCCATGCTTCCACTCCTTTGAACTCGGTGCTGAAGCGGACGCCCACGGCGAATACTTTTTTCCGCGCGCTTTGGTAGGCTGCCGAATAGCGCCGCCGACGCACTTGTTCGAGGGCTTCCTCAGGAGAATGCCCTACTTTAAATTCCATGACGTAAATGTGCGTAGCTGTTTCGATGATGGCATCGGCATAACCTTCGCCGGTGGCTACTTCGCAGCGGATGTGCAAGCCCAGCAGGCTCAGGGCAGTATACAGGACGGCATGATAAGCGGCCTCTGTTTTTTCCCGGAAGATGCGCTCCGGAATACTGGCATAAAGGCTGTCCAACTGTTTGAAGAAAAGAGGGAGGTCGTTTTCTTCAAGGGTTTCCTTCAGTTGCAGGACGGCCGGGGCGGCATTGCCTTCGTTGCGGAAGGCGAAGGCGTCGTTTAAGTGTTGGAGCATAGAGTCCTTGACCTCCTGGTTGGGATAACCCAGCGTATAGACATTATATGCCGGCTGGCCGAGCAGGGTCAGGTAGCCCGTCTGAAACAGCAGGGCCCGGTAATCCGGATTTTCCAGCCGTATGGAATCCAGCAGGATGGAGCCGGCGTTCAGCTTTTCAAGCTGGTAATGCCAGCCTTCGCGCAGCTGTTTCACCAGAAAGGTAGGTGTGCCGGTGGCAAACCAGAAATTCTGAAACTGGCCCCGCTTGAAAAAATTGAGAATGGAAAAAGGGTTATACAGGCGTTCGGCGCCTGTCCAGTTGTAGCCGTTATACCAATCGCGGATGCGGGCAAGCAGGTCTTCGCGGCTCTCGCCGGAGCGTTGGGCAAGTTCGTCAATGCGGGCGGCAAAACTGTCTTCCAATTCACCCTGTGTATAGCCGACCAGGGTATTGAACTGCTGGCTGATCGTAATATCCTCCAGATTGTTCAGGTCAAAAAAGATGGAAACTTTGCTGAATTTGGATACGCCGGTGATGAAGGCAAACCGCAGAAAGGGGTCTGCTTCTTTGATGATCGAATAGAAATTTTTGAGGATTTCCCGGTTTTCCTGTGCTTGTGGCAGTTCGTCGAGATAATCGATGATCGGTTTGTCGTACTCGTCGATGAGCAGGGCTACCTTGCCCTTTTGTGCCAGAGCCTGGATCAATTCCCGGAAAGGCAAGGCAACGCCTGGTTTGGACAGCTCAATCCCATGTTCTTCGGCAATCCCCTTAAGGCAAAGGCGGATGGCTTCCTTCAACCCAATGTCTTTATATCCCAGGGTATTGAAAGCAATGTGGATCACTGGCCCGGGCTTCCAGTCATGCCGGTTCTCAATCCACAAGCCCTGAAAAAGTTCCTGGTTTCCAAGGAACAGCTCCCGCAGGGTGCTGACCAGAAGCGACTTGCCAAAGCGGCGGGGGCGGGAAAGAAAGTAGTACTGCCCGGAGCCGATGAGCTGGTGAATCTGTTCTGTCTTGTCTATATACAAGTAATCTCCTTTGCGAAGCTTGCGGAAATCCTGTATGCCGATGGGCAGTTTTTTCATGGCGCAAAGATACGGCATCCTTTCAAATTAATGCTCAAAGCCAGCCCATTCCCTTATTGATCAAAGCATACACGATCGCCGCCAAAACCGGTGCCAGCACCGACAACCCCATAAACACAAAATACCAGCGCGGCACCTTCGATTTCTCCACCAGCTCCACCACCAGCGACACGAGCAGGATGAGCAGGAAGATGCTGCCGAAGATGAGGCTGAGCATGGTGGCCATGTAATCGTTGAATACCCAGATGAGGAGGTAGATGACGACTTCTCCCAGCAAAATCTCTATAGGGCGGATGCGTTCCATTCCAGTAGATTCGGTTTGCAGATAACTACTACAAGGTGTTATGGTGTTGCGGTGTCGTGGTATTGCGGTTGGCCAGATGCAGGCCCACCGCTTAGTCTTCAGGCACCAGGCCGTAATGTCTCGATACCGTGCTGCACCGAAATACCTAAACAGTTGCGTTTACAGCTAAATCTACGGAAAATTGAGCATTGGATGAGTGAAAAAAGAAGGCCTGTCCGGCACTAGTGCTTCGCGCATTAAATAAGGGGAGAATAGCGCGAGGTTATTTTTCCGCCAGACAAGGCGCGAGGAAGAAGCATAGCCGAAGCTACGCGACTGACGAGCAACGCAGTATGGCGGGAAAAGGGCCTGCGATATTCCCCCGCTATTTAGTGCGCGAAGCACTAGGTAGGGTTGTTGGGATTTCGGATCGGCTTTTATACTGGCGAACGCGTGGTTTTGTCAGGAACAAAACCAGCGATGCCAGTATATACTGACCCGGCGGGTTTTGTAATCGACAAAACCTGCCGTGCGTCAGTATAGCTTCCGCATTGCGCCGATTCGAAATCCCAACAAAAACCAGCGGGATTAATAATCCCGGAATACGCGGCCGGCGTTGCGGTTGAAATTATCCAGCACTTCGGAGCCGCCGAAATAGTCCGAACCCTGGATTTCGTTGGGCGCGTCGCGGTACAGTTCGCGCTGCCACTGCGGGTTGTTCAGCTCGCCGAAGGCGGTGGAGTGCAGCAGCTGGTAGTCGTCCGGTGCCAGGGAGGGGTTGTAGAAGATAAACTTGACGTTGTTCTGGTTTGTTTTCGGAAACTCGTAATACGTCCAGATCTCGTAGGGCGGGGCGCTGGGTTCCTGGTCGCGGTTCTCGATGTCGTCCGGCCGGCCGTATTTCAGGTAGATGTAGCCGCGGTCGGTCTCGAAGCCGTGGCGGAAACCGGAGTCGAACTGCTGGTCGATGGCGCGGGCCACTTCCATGTACTTCTGGTAGGCAAATTCCGGATTGTTGGGGCTCTCTTTAGCCCAGAAGCTGAACAGGTAGAGGCGCTGGGCGTTGATGCTGTCGTCGCGGACCATGGCATTGACCATTTCAACGTCGCCCTGTGGCAGCCTGGGCGTCAGGGCGCGCAGGCTGTACTCCAGTTCCTCGGCGTCCAGTTGCTGGACGAACTCCTGCTCCAGGTTGACCTCGGCGGCCAGCTGCAGCGTCTCCAGTTCGCGGTCGAGGAAGGGGTTGCTGCGCTGGAAGAAGATGCGCTTGTGGCTCAGCAGTTCTTTGGCGCGGTTGCGCACCTCGACGATGAGGTTGTAATTGCCGGAGGGCACCTGGCTGATATCCATCTGTACCAGCAGCGGGATGATGGGCTGCGGTTTTTGCCGTTTGTGGCCGATCATCACCGTCTCGGATTGTCCGTTATCCAGTTTTTCGATGGAATAGCTCACCATGAAATCCTCTGTGAGGGCTTTGTCGGCGTTGTACACCTCGTTGTAGAAGATCAGGGAAGAGGCGTGGCGGCTGTAGAAGTTGTAGGGCAGGGGTTCCATCTGGATGCCGCTTTTGACAAAAGCGTTTGCCGGGTCGTCGGAGCGCTGGTAGGAGGCCAGCAGTACCAGGCCGGACTGGAGCAGCTCCTCTCCACTGTAATCGAATTCGATCTCCGCTTGAAATTCCTTGGCATTTTCCGGTTGGTTGACGTCCTTTACGGCAACCACCAGTTCGTATTTGCCGTCGGCCAGGCCGTAGCGCTTCAGGTCGATGAAATCGAGCGGGCGGCTGGCCACCGGGCTGTTGAGGGTATACTTGTCGAATTTGATGATCTCCTCCCCTTGCTTGAAGAGAATAACCACCTCAACGCCCGCCTGATAGGTGGAGTCGGTGACCGGCTGGAAGTTGACCGACCGGCCGGCAATGTGCAGGTATATTTCAATATAACTCTGGTTGGGGCTTTTGAACGTTGCATAGGATACGCTGGCATCCATCGCCGACAGGGTACAACCCCAGCCCAGGAAGAACAGAATAACAGTTAGGTTTTTCATGGCCGAATGATTTTAGCTAAAGATAAGCGATACTTTTAAAAAGCCGGGATACCAATTCAGTGAAAAGTCAGCTTTCAAACACTGTGTTTGGTTATCATCTGATGAATGAGCGAATTGGGGTTCGTTTGGTGATGCGGCAGGAAAAGGGAAAACGCGCAGAACGGCCTCATCCGCTTGCTGCTTGCCGGCGTATTTCCGCTTTGATTAAAACAAGCCTGGCGGGGATTTGGTTGGCAGATAACCGCCTGGTAATTGCGCCCCATAAGTGCCAGGCGGCCACCATTCCGGGGCTGGACGAGTTCGCTGTTCGGAGCTCGCAACAGCGGCGGACTGGGGTATCCGTCTGAGGTTGGACAGAATGGACTGGGGTTGTGTACGATGTACGGGCCCGGCGGGGGCTTGGGGTTGTGTACAGCCTGCCCCGTACCCGAAGGGTCGGGGGTGTACGAAGCTCCGCCGGCTGTCCAGCGTTAGACGGATACCCGTCCAGCCTTAGGCATATACCCCGTCAGACGGACAGCCTTTACAACTCTTCCGGTTTTTTCGCGGGCACTTTTCCCACTTCCTTTCCAATCAGTGCGCCCAGCCGCAGGCCCTCCTCGCAATCCATCCTGAAATGGACGCCGAGCAGGATGCGCGAAAGCGAATTCTCCAGGGCCATTTCGCGGAAGGAAGAAAAATGGCGGGGCTGCACCCTGAATTCCTGCCTGTCTTTGTGGCTTTCATCGGTGAGTTCGTACTGTTCGCCGTAGAGTCGGGCAAGCACTTCCGCCGCTGCGGCGCCCATCGTAGAATGGCCGGAGGGGTAGGAAGGAAAGGAAGGGGCAGGGGCGTGTGGCCTCCAGTTTTCGGCCAGGTTTTTTCGGATGAACGTTTCGGGGCGTTCCAGGTTGTAGCGGTATTTGGAAAACCAGCAGGCAACGGAAGCGTCAGCCAGGGCGAATCCCACTTTCAGGTAAGTTTCCAGCGTCTTTTCCGGGGCCGGTTTTTCCTTTTCGATTACCTGATTGGTTATGGCGAGCCAATGGCCGGCTGCGGTGAAGGCCAGGCCAGGGTGGTCGTCATCCCAGAATTCGGCGATCCGTCGGTTTTCGTTCGAAAGCGGAGAGCTGAGGCTGAGTATCTCCAGTGCCTGGGCGTAATAGGCCGAATGGGGTTCGGCAGAGTACGCCGGCAGCGGCCGGGCGATATAATCGGCAGGCCGGATGACGAAGGGGCGTACCTTGCCCCAATGCGGCAGCATGGCCGGCATCGGGAATTCCGGAGAAGGAGTCCATTTGCCCGCCCCCAAAGGCGGGGAATAAGCCCGGTCGTAGTTGTGCAGGTTGGAAAGATGCCCCAGGCTGTCAGTAGCCGACCAGCTGAAAACGGCATGGGCTACATCTCTTCCATATTCTTTGGAATACAAGACGACAGCCGCATCGGCTTTGCCGGATAAGGCCTCTTCCCATTTTGACTCCAGAACCATTCGCTCCTTATTTATCGTTTGCGGGGAGGACGCGAAGAACTTCCCCAAAATGGCGGAATAACAGGCATTTAAAGCAATAGCCGGGTTAAAGCCCAGGTTGCTGTCCGGCAAAGGCAATTCCAAACCCGGAAAAAATGCGCCCAGCGACTGGTAGCAGCCGGGCAAGCCCGGCAGGGCTGCTTCGTAGGCAGCCAGCCCGGCGTAGCCATAGGTGCGGGCGGCGACGGGAGGCCGGAAACCCTCCGTATGGGTTTCGGCATGCAGGATGAACTGGTTCCAGTCCAGAGCGATTGCCGTGCCGGCTTCAGCAACCGACGGGGGCCTTTGCTGGAAATCTTTTGCAAAAAAGACAAGCCCGGCGGCAACGGCCGTCAGGAAGAGGGTCCTGCGATATTGTGTTCTTGCCGTTTTCAATGCTAAAGGATATTAACCGGTTCTCGTCCGGCGGAAACCGGCGGAAACCTCAACGTGAAGGTAGTGCCCCCTCCCGGCGTGCTGTCCACGCCGAGCCCCGTCTGATGAAGCTTCAGGATATCGTTGACAAGGGATAGCCCGATGCCCGATCCTTTCACCGAAGCAGTAGCCGGGCTGCGGTAAAAAGCGTCGAAAACCATCGGCAGTTCTTCGGTCCGGATACCAGGCCCCCTGTCTTCGATTTCAACAACGATATTGTTTTCAGGAGCGAAAGACAGGCGGATTCTCACGCTTTGGCAGGGGCTGAACTTGCAGCTGTTGTCCATCAGGTTGGCCAGGGCCGTTTTCAGGAGCTGTTCGTTGGCCCGGACGCAGAGTTTTTCCTCCTGCTCGGGCAGGTTGGCCACCTCGAAATGAATCTTGTATTCGGGGTGCGATTTCAGCAAAGCGTTTTTTGTCTGCCAGATCACTTCGTCGATCCGCAGGAGCTGGAATTGCACGACGGAACCGTCGGTGTTGATCTTTGCCATCTGCATGAGCTTGTCCGCCATTTCGTTCAGGTCTTTAACGTCGGAAAGCACCGAGGAGAGCACCTGTTTGTACGCTTCATTCGGCCGTTCTTTGCCCAGGGCAATCTCTATCTGGGAAATGATGACGTTCAGCGGGTTTTTCAATTCGTGAGAAATGTTGGAAAGGAACATTTTTTGCAGCTTGAAGGCATGCTGGATGCGGTCCAGCAACTTGTTGAACGTGACGACGAGGCGGGAAAGCTCATCCTGCCGGTCGAAGGTTTCGAGGCGCTGGCTCATGTCAGCCGGCAACAGGGCGTCAACCTGGTTCATGATGTGGCTGACAGGGGCCAGGGCCTGCCGGGCAAAGAACCATCCGCCTGCTGCTACCAAAGCGATGGAAATGATGAATACTCCCGCCAGGATTCGGCTCAGGTTTCGCAGGTGGACCGGGTCGAAAACAGCTTCGGCGACTACCAAAAAGCGCTTGCCTGCCCGGTTGGCATACAGGATGCCGATCGCGTCGAATTCGCCGTGGCAGAACCGGTATTCTTCCGCCTTCCGGATTTTGCCCAGGGTCGCCGGCGGGATGTGGCCGGGCACCGGGTTGAAACTGTAGATTCTATCTCCGGAAAGGGCGTAAATCGAGATGTTCTCCGTGTAAGAACCAGAAAGCGGGCCCTGGGAGTCGTTCTCTAATCGCAGCTCGCCGGCGAGCTTGCCGACGACCATCTCGGCTGTCATCAGCGCTTTGGAGCGGAGATTGCTGTAAAATTCGTTTTCCAGGTTTTTCTTGAACTGGAAATAAATGAAAAACAAAGCGGCCAGCAGTATCCCCGCTGCTATCATGATGAACTGAAGCGTCAGCTTGTTGCGGATTTGCATTTTCTTGCAATTGAAGCAGCCTTTACTCCTCTTTTAAGATATATCCCGACCCGAACAGCGTATGGATCAGCTTTTTGCCGAACGGCTTGTCTACCTTGTTGCGCAGGTAATTGATGTAAACTTCTATGACGTTGGAATTGGTTTCAAAGTTGATGTCCCAAACTTTTTCTGCAATTTCGGTTTTCGAAATTACCCGGCCCTGGTGGCGGATAAAATACTCCATCAGCGCGAATTCCTTAGGCGTCAGCTCGATCTTTTGACCGTTGCGGGTGCATTCCTTAGAGTCGAAGTTCATTTCCACGCCGGCAAAACGGAGCGTCGGCTGATGGGCGGTTATGCCTTTGCCGCGCCGGGAGAGGGCCCTGATCCGGGCGAGCAATTCCTTGAACTCGTATGGTTTGGCCAGATAGTCGTCGGCGCCGGCTTCCAGCCCCAGCACTTTGTCGTCGGTAGCGCTCAGCGCTGTCAGCAGCAGGACCGGGGTTTTGACGCCCTTGTTCCGCAGGCGCTGCACCAGGTCGAAGCCGTTGAGGTTGGGGAGGATAACATCCGAAATAATGACGTCATAATCGCCACGCTCAGCCAGCAGCCCGCCCGTGTAGCCGTCATAGCTCAGGTCTACCTCGATCTGGTGTTCGTTCAACCCCTTCTTCAGGGCCTTGACCGCTTTGGCTTCGTCTTCGATAAGAAGTACTCTCATCCTATTCCGATACGTTTTTTTTTCTCTTTTGTTTCCGTTCGGATTTCCTGTTTTTTTAAGGAAATTTTAAGGACATTCTAAACCCAAATTAAGGCATGGCCTGGAAGGGGAGCGTATTTTTGCCAAATATATTATTTTATTTTCTATTTAAGTCGCTGCAAAAATCCCGCAATTGTCAACTAACAAATTATTAGCGCATGAAAAACATGAAATTCCTGGTTGCAAAATGTCTCCCCCTTTGGATGGGAATATTGCTCCTGGCCTCCGCCTGTTCCCGGGACGACGAGTCCCTGCCTGATGCCTATGGGAGCGTCAACGAACTGCCGGCCGATGTAGCGTTAAGGTGGAATGAACTGTTCCTGGACCTCGAGCGGTTCACGCCAGGGTACCGCCCTCCTGTATCCGCCCGAACAAGCGCATACCTCGGGCTGGCGGCTTACGAGTCGGCGGTGCATGGCATGGAAGGCTACAATTCGATGGCTGCCTATTTCCCTGGCCTGGACCTGCCGTTGCCGGAAGCAGGGCAGTCTTATCACTGGCCTTCCGCGCTGACAGCCGCCTATTCCAGGTCAATGGAGTTGTTCTTCCCTACGGCGCCTTCCGAACATTTATTCACCATTTTCGAATTGCGGAACGACTTTTACCTGGATTTCAAGAACGAGGTGCCGCATGACGTGTTTTCCCGCTCTACGGAATTCGGGCGCGCCGTTGCCGAAAGCGTTTATGCCTGGTCGGCTTCCGACCAGGCCGGCCACCAGGCCTACCTGCGCAACAACGACTCCTCGTACCAGCCGCCGGCCGGCATTGGCCTGTGGCAGCCGACTTTCCCGGACTTTTCCCCGGCCTTGCTGCCGGGCTGGGGCCAGGTGCGCACCTTTGCCGCTACGGATGAAGACATTGTCCCCGATCCTTTGCCGTACAGCGAAGATCCGGCCTCCCCGCTTTATCAGCAAGCCATGGAGGTGCAGCAGATGGTCAATGCCATCAAACAGGGCGGCTTGCCGGAAAGCCGGTGGATCGCCGAATTCTGGAGCGACGACTGCCCCATCCTCACCTTCACGCCCGCCGGCCGCTGGATCGCGGTGGCCAACCAACTGGTGGAAAGGGAAGCCCCGTCTCTCAGCACGGCGGTGGAGCTTTATGCCCGGCTCGGCATGGCCCTGAGCGACGCAGGCGTGCGCTGCTGGCACGAGAAATACCGCTTCAACGTGGAACGGCCCATCGATTATATCCGGCGCATCCAGGGCCAGGCGGGCTGGAATACCGTGATGTGCCCGGATGGCTCGGGCAACTACTTCACGCCGCCATTTCCCGCTTACCCTTCCGGCCACGCTACTTTCGGCGCCGCCGCCGCCGAGGTCCTCTCTGCCGTCTTCGGGCAAAATTATGCCATGACGGACCGCTGCCACGAAGGCCGCACCGAATTCAACGGAACGCCCCGCGATTTTTCCAGTTTCCGTGCCATGGCTGAGGAGAACGCCTACTCCCGGATTCCGCTGGGCGTCCATTTCCGCATGGATTCGGAGGCCGCCCTGGAACTGGGTGCCGGCATCGGCCGGAAAGTGAACCAACTGCCGTGGAGAGAGTAGGCTTAGGGACTGCCCGAGCAGCGTGCGATGTATGCGGCTGAAGGGGGGCGGCTTCCTGCTGGCCGATGTCGCAGGAGTAGCCGAAAGAGTAAATGCCCTTACGGAAATATAGAAGTTTATGCATGTTTTGCAGCATGGAATTAAGCTGGCAGTTCTTGCCTGCCTGGCCCTGGCACCTGCCGCCTGCGCCAACCGGCAGGCAGAAGCCGCCCTCGAATTGTTCGAGGAGAAAAGGGCGCTGAGCTGCCGGATGGAACGCCTGAACCAGCAGAACGACAGCCTCTGGAATGAGGTGGCCGCCTCGCTGGGCCGGGCGCTGCCTTCCGGCATGCCGCCCGATGAGCGCCGGAACATGATTGGCGTCAGAAATGCGGATTTGATCCGGATGTTTCAGGCTTTTCCTGCCCTGGATACGGCTATCCGGAACAAAGTTATGGCTGCCGGCGAACAGGATAAAAAAACGGCTGCCGAGATGAGAGCAGTCATGGACGAACTGGCTGCCGCCGAACAACAACTCGCTGTTGCCCTGGGGGAACTACAAAAAAAAGATCGCAGCAAGTATGAAAAAATAAAACAGCAACTGCTGGAAAAGGAAAGAGTGCCGTGCTGGTAGCATGGTTGCTGGCTGCAAGCGGTCTTCGGGACCTTCATTTTTTTTCCAAACAGGAAGATCGGCAGTTTCTGAACAATGCCCATCCCCATTACTCCTCTCTCCCCACCGCCGCCATTTCCATCTCTTCCTTTCGCACTGCCACATCCAGCCGCTGGCGCATCTCTATGCGCAGATAGCCATAAGTCACCGCCGCGGCCAGCACGTCGGAGACGGGGAAGGCGTACCAGATGCCGTCCAAACCGAAGAAGCGGGGAAGCAACAACACAAAGGGGATAAGGAAGAAGCCCTGCTTGGTGAGGGTCAGGAACAGGGCAGGCCGGGCTTTGCCGATGGCCTGAAAATAAGCGGCCCCGACCAGCTGAACGGTGATGAGGGGGGTGGCCAGAAAGGTGAGGATCAGGGCGGAGGGCCCCCGTGCCAGCAGTTCCGGGTCGTTGGTGAACAGGCGGACGATCGGTTCGGAGAAAAAAAGTATGCCCGAAAACAGCCCCACGGCAATGAGGGTGCCAGCCCGTATGGAGTAGTTGATGATCTCTTTGACCCGCCCCCATTTCCGGGCGCCGTAATTGTAACCGGCGATCGGCAGGAATCCCTGGGTGATGCCCAGCACCGGGAAATTGGCGAACATCATCACCCGGTTGATAACGCCGTAGATGGCCACTGCCAGCTCGCTGCCGTACTGGAACAGCGAATGGTTGAGCACGATGGTCAGCAGGCTGATGGTGCCCTGCCGGGCGAGGGTCACAAAGCCGATGCTGAAAATCTCCCGCACCAGCGGCGCCTCCAGGATCATGCTGCTGCGGTACAGGCGCAGCTCCGACCGCCCGGAGAAGAAAAACCACAGGGCAAAACCGGCGCTCAGGTAATAGGAAATGGTGGTGGCCCAGGCAGCGCCCGCCAGGCCCATGTCCAGCCAGATGATGAGGATGGGATCCAGCACCAGGTTGGCCACTGCCGGCACCATCATGGTGAGCATGGCCATCTTGGGGCGGCCTTCGGCCCGCATCACGTTGTTGCTCATCATGGCCCAGGCCAGGCCGGGAACGCCAATCAGGATGATGTCGAAGTAGACTTTGGCCGGCGCCATGATGTCGCCATTGGCGCCGAATAAGGCCAGCAACGGCTCTTTGAAAAAAGAACCCACCAGCAATACAGCCAGGACGATCAGCAGCGTCAGGCTGGCCATGTTGCCGAAGCTGTGGCAGGCCTTGCGGTTGTCGTCCGCGCCCAGGGCGCGCGAAATGATGGAACTGCCGCCCACGCCGATCGCCATGCCAATGCTGGAGATGAAAAAAGAAATAGGCATGACCACCGTGATGGCGGCAATGCCCAGCGTGCCGACAAACCGCCCGACGAAAATGGTGTCGACGATCATGTAGATGGACATCACCAGGATGCCCACCGAGGCAGGGATGGCCATCTTGGCCAGCAGCTGCCCCATGGGCCTGGTCCCGAGTTCCTGTGAGTGGTTCATGTTGATATTGATTGAGGGAAGGATGATTTTGGCCGGCATTCCATCCCCGTCCTCCTGCCTCGGCCGGGTAAAATTCCATCATTCATTTCTCAGCCCCCACGTATACACCCCTCCCATAATTGCCAGCCAAAGGGCGGCAAAAAGCTCCGGGCGGATACTGGCGTTCCGGGCTTCCTCGAACCCCGCCAGCGCCGGCAGGATGCTCCCCAGCCCGACCGCCAGCAATGCCGCCGGCCAGGACAGCCCATACGCAACATGGATCATCAGGGTGAGCGGCGCGGCGCAACAGAACCCGAGTATCAGGCCAAACGCCATGCCCTTCATCCCGGCACCCTCCGGGCCCGCGACAAACAGCAGCAGGAAAGCCGCAGCAATGGCCAGAGTGGCGAACAGGCTGAACAGGGCCACGCCTCGCGCCCGCTGCCTGCCGCCTTCGAAATTCAATAACGAAAAAGGAAGCCCGAAGTTCAGGCCCGGCAGCAGCAAACCCGCCAGCCCCAGATGCCGGTACAGGGATAATTGCACAGAAAGCCAGCCCAGGAAAAGGATACACAAAAAAACCAGGAGGATACGCCGGAATGGATTCATGAAATTGAAAACGCCGCTTCTGTGGCAACAGTTCTGCAAAACTATTTTTTACCTTGGGTGTATATTCATTCTGTAAACACTCCAAATAGATACATGAAGACCCTGCCCAAAACCCCGGAGTTGCTCTCCACCCTTCAGTCCTTCGACACGTTCCAGGGCATTAGCCCGGATGCGCTGCAATGGATGATCGATCAGTCAGATTACAAATTATACGAGACGGGAGAGAAACTCTTCTATCCCGGCCAGTCCGTCGACCACATGCAGATTATCCTGCAGGGGCGCTACGTCGTGCGTTGGGAACAAAAGGGAGAAACCCGGGAACTGGGCGTCTGGGATGCCGGATACATCACCGGCGTGCTCCCCTTCTCCCGCATGAAGGAGGCCCGCGCCATCGGCCAGGCCCTGGAGCCGACCTACACCCTGGAACTCCATAAGGAACACTTCGTGGAAATGGTCAACGTCAGCTACGAGCTGACCCAGGCCCTCGTGGCTGTCATGAGCGACCGCGTGCGGGACTTCACTACCATGCAGTTCCAGAACGAAAAACTCATGGCCCTGGGCAAGCTCAGCGCCGGCCTGGCCCATGAACTCAACAACCCCGCCTCCGCCATGGTCCGGAATGCGGAAGAGTTGTACAAAAAAGTACACGCCTCGCCCGAGAAGTTCAAATCCGTCATCACCATGCGCATCACCCCGGAACAGACCGACCAGGTGAACGCCATCCTGTTCTCCCGGATCGAACAGGCCCAAACCCTCGACCTCTCCCTCATGGAACGGGAGGAGCGCATGGACGACATCGCCGACTGGCTGGAGGACCACGGCATCGAAAACGGAGAAGACATCGCCGAGACCTTCGTCGATTTCGGCGTAACGGAAGGCGACCTGGACACCATCCACGACATCGTCGGCGATGGCGCCATCGGCCCCATCATGTGGTGGCTGGAGAGCACCCTCAGCCTGGAAAACCTGGTCAGCGAAATCCAGGAAGCCTCCAACCGCATCAGCAAGCTGGTGAAGTCCATCAAGGATTACTCCCACATGGACCGCGGCGTGGCCATGGAGGCGGTCGACATCCACGAGGGTCTGCGGTCTACCCTTACCATGCTGAAGCATAAATTTAAGTCAAAAAATATACAGCTGGTAAAAAACCTGGCTCCGGGGCTGCCTAACGTCAAAGGGTTCGCCGGAGAACTCAACCAGGTGTGGACCAACCTCATCGTCAACGCCATCGACGCCATGGCGCCGGGCGGGGAACTGTCCGTGCATACCTATCCCGACCGCGAATACGTGCGCGTCGACATCACCGACAACGGCTCGGGCATTCCTGAAGACATCCAGACCCGTATCTTCGAACCCTTCTTCACGACCAAAGCCATGGGAGAAGGCACCGGCATGGGCCTGGATATCGTCAGGAAGATCGTGAACCGCCACAAAGGCGAGATCGATGTGGAATCCCGGCCGGGGAAAACGACGTTCAGCTTGTGTTTTCCGGCGGACAAATAGCGTGCATTCGTGCATTCGTGTATTTGTGCATTTGTGAGGGAGCATTATGGATGGCCAACGTATACACGAATGAACGAATGAACAAATACACAAAACTCAACCAATGTCAGAAGAAAGAAAGCCCATCATCTTTTCCGTCGACGACGACCCTCAGGTGCTGCGGTCGTTGAAGCGGGACCTGCGCACCGAGTACAAAAACGCGTACCGGATCATCAGCACCGATTCGGCGAAGGAAGCGCTGGAGTCCCTGGTGGAACTCAGGAAAAAGGGGGAAGAAGTCGCCCTTTTCCTATCCGACCAGCGCATGCCCGAGATGCCGGGCGTCGACTTTCTGGAAAAAGCCAGGGAGGTTTATCCCGAGGCCCGGCGCATCCTGCTGACGGCCTATTCCGACACCGACGCCGCCATCAAGGCCATCAATGACGTGCAGCTCGATTACTACCTGTTGAAACCATGGGATCCTCCGGGCGAAAGGCTCTACCCGGTCATCAACGACCTGCTCGACGAATGGCAGGCAGGCTACCGCCCGGCTTTCCGCGGCATCCGGGTGGCGGGATACCAGTATTCGCCCAAATCACATGCCCTCAAGGACTTCCTGGCGGGCAACCTGCTGCCCTACCAGTGGCTCGACGTAGAAACCAGCCCGGAAGCGCAGGAACTGCTTAGCCTGCATAGCGTAGACCATAAAAACCTGCCTGCCGTTTTCTTCGAAGACGGTACCTTCCTGGCTGATCCCCCTGTCGCGGAACTGGCGGCTCGGGTCGGCCTGCAGCCCACCGCCCAGTCCGACTTGTACGACGTGGCCATCATCGGCGCCGGGCCGGCGGGGCTGGCAGCAGCGGTTTACGGCGGCTCCGAAGGGCTGAAAACCCTGCTGATCGAAAAACGGGCGCCAGGCGGCCAGGCCGGCACCAGCTCCCGTATCGAGAACTATCTGGGCTTTCCCAAAGGGCTGAGCGGCTCCGAACTGGCCCGCCGCGCCATCTCCCAGGCTACCCGTTTCGGCATCGAGTTCCTCTCTCCCCAGGAAGTAGCCGGCATTGAAGTGGACGGCGCCTACAAAACCATTCATCTGGCAGACGGTTCCACAATCAATACCAAAGCCGTGGTCATCACCACCGGCGTGGATTACCGCAAACTGCCCTCCAAAGGGATTGCCGACTTTACTGGTGCCGGCATCTACTACGGCGCCGCCATGACGGAGGCCAACGCCTGCCGCAACAAAAAGGTGTTCATCGTGGGTGGGGGCAATTCCGCCGGCCAGGGGGCGGTCTACCTCTCCCAGTTTGCGGAAAAGGTGACGATCCTGATCCGCAGAGCCGATCTGACGTCGACCATGTCTTCCTACCTCATCGACCAGATCGACAGCATTGACAATATCGAGGTAGTGGGGCACCGCCAGGTTGTGGAAGCGCAGGGCGACGGCCACCTTCATTGCCTGACGATCGAAAACCTGGAAGACGGATCCACCTATGCCGCCGATGCCGACGCCCTGTTCATCTTCATTGGCGCCCGCCCGTTTACCGACTGGCTGGGCAGCAACATCCTGCGCAACAACAAGGGATACATTAAAACCGGCAAGGACCTGATGGCCGATGAGCGTTTTCCCAAAATCTGGAAACGGGATCGCGAGCCCTTCCTGCTGGAAACCTGCCAGCCCGGCATCTTCGCCGCCGGCGACGTGCGTTCCGGCGCCATGAACCGCGTGGCTTCAGCCGTAGGGGAGGGGGCCATGGCGATCAAGTTCGTACATGAATATCTGGCGGAGATATAAACCTACGTCCGGAAACAGCGAAGCGTTCGCGGGCCCACAGGGGTTCACGAACGCTTCGCTGTTTCCGGGGTGCCTGTCCGGCTATCTGTTCTTCACCACCCGCTTCACCTGGCGGTCGCCATCGATGTCTACCACCAGCAGATAGGCGCCGGCGGGCAGGCCGACAAGCGGTACCTCCAGCGTCTGCTCTCCGGCGATCTGCTGCTGACCCTGCAGGACGGGCCGGCCCAGCAGGTCGGCCAGGTGGTAGCGCAGCAAGCCGGGCTGCTCCAGGTTGACGGCCAGGTTGAGCAAATCCTGGGCCGGGTTGGGGTAGACGAACAGGCGGTTGCCCGCCCGGGCCGGCACCTCGCTGCCGCCCAGCACGGCGTCTTCGATCACGATAATGATCCTTTCCGCGCTGCTGCTGCACCCGTCTTCTCCGATGACGGTGAGGGTCACCTGATAGGAACCGGTATCCGTATAGACGTGGAAGGGTTCCTGATCCGTGCTGCTGTTGCCGTCGCCGAAATCCCAGAACCAGGATACGGCGCCCGCCGATTCGTCGATGATGGGCAGTTCGCCGCCCCCATCCGCCAGGTTGATCTCTTCCACCGGGATGGTGAAGCCGGCCATTGGTGCCTGCCCGTCCTCCGCCACTTCGATGGTCACCGGCGTTCGGCCGCAAACGTGTTCATATTCAATTTCCCAATCGTAGAAGTAATAGTAGAAAACCGGGCCTCCCGTCGAAGTGAGTATAGAAAGGACGCCGGGGACTTCATGGGGGTATCCCGTCCCTCCGACATTGTACTGCAGCGGTTTGCCGGCCTGCAACTCCAGTTGGTAGCCTTCGCCCGCTTCCACCGGGATATTGAGTTCGAGGATATTTTCGCCGACCTCCTGGATGGAGGCGATCTTGGTAACGGCGCCGCCGTCGGGCTTCTTCAGGCGGATTAGCCGGCCGCCGGTCTCTTCGGCATAAACTTTTACGGAACGGAGGGTAAAATTCGCTTGCGCGTCAAACCGCAGGCCGAACGGGGCATTGCCCGACTGGATGGAGCCGCCGTCCTCGATGCTGGCCTTGCCCACTTTTTTCCGGGGGATCACCTGCGCATAAACCGTTTGTGCTGCGCCTTCGACCGGCAACAGCAGGGAGCGGCCTTCGCCGAGCAGTGTGCCGCCGACATCGGCGTCGTACCATTCGATGGTTGCATCGTCTTCGTATGAACTCTGCACCAGGGCGTTGCCCCCCTGGCAGACCGGCGCTTCGCCGACTACACGGGCGGGTATCTTTTCGTCTTCCACAACGCGGATCGTGCGCTTGAGGCGGTTGTTGAGGCTGCGCAGGTCCGGCTCACCATTGGCCTGCGTTACCTCCACAACCAGCTCCAGTTCGCCGGGTTCAGCATCCAGGGCATCCAGGCTGATTTCCTCCATGGCGCCGGGAGCGATGCTGCCTTCCCAGTCCTGCACATGGACATGCACCTCCTCTCCTTCAGCCGAGTACCGGAATTGCAGGGAGGAGATTTCTTCGGCGCCGTTGTTCATGACCGTGACCCGGGGGTAGGCCCGGTTGCCGCAGTTCAGCAGCGGAGCGTCCAGCCGCAGGAGCACCACGTCGTTGGCGGCTTCCACCGGCGGCTCCGGCTCGTGGCCCCGGCTGACCAGGTAGTCGAAAGCGGCCGGCACGTTGATGACGCCCATGCCATAGTCGTTATCTTCCCCGGGGGCGCCCAGGTCGGTACAGGTATAATACAGGGCCAGCATCAGTTCTTCCCCGGTGAGATAAGGGAAAGCCTGCTTGAGCAGCAGGATGGCGCCGGAGACGTGAGGGGCTGCCATGGAGGTGCCGGTAAAGTTGTCATATCCTCCGGGTACGCTGGAGCGCACGTTGGTGCCGGGGGCTGAAACCTCCGGCTTGATCAGCAAGCTGCCTTCGCCCCCGCAAATGCTGGGGCCGCGGCTGGAGGAACCGGTGATGGGCAGGGATGAGCTGTTGCCGTTTAGGTTGCCGACCGCGAAGAGGCGCACGGTGTCCCAGTTATTGAACTTGGGCGGCGTAATGGTGGATGGGCCGGGGCCGTCGTTGCCGGCTGAGAATACGACGGCTATGCCGGCGGCGTAGAGCGCATCATAGGTGGAAAAAACGCCGCTTGCATTGCAGGAATTGGCGCCGCTCCGCCAGGAGTTGTTGATCACATCCGGCATGTCGTCGATGGTCGAGGGGTTGCCGTCGGGGTTGAGGGCCCATTGGAACATGCCGTTGATGCCGGCGGCATCGGTGCCGGAGTCACAGCCTCCGTCCAGGGCAATACCGCCGAGCCACTTCGCGTCGAAGGCGACGCCTATGGTGTCTTTCGCGATGCGGTCGAGGCCCAGTACCGTCCCCGTTACATGGGAGCCGTGAGAATCACAATCTTCCGGGTCGGTGCTGCCTCTCCAGGCCTCGCTTATGTCCCGGTTGTGGTAAATGAACTGGTTGTAGAGGGCGGGGTGGCTGGGATCCTGGCCGGTGTCGACAATCATCGCGCGCCGGCCGTAGCCGGTATACCCCCTCGCCCACATCTGGGGAGCGCCGATGACGGATAACCCCCGCTCAGCGTTGTTGAGTTCGGCCGGCGCCGGGCACACCTCTTCCTCTGCACGTTCGAATTCTACCTTTTCGTTCAGCCCCAGTTCTTCCACTGCCGGGTTGAGGCTAAGAGCGGCGATGGCGTCGGTTGTTCCTTCAAAATAAATGATATTGGTGATCCATAAAGGCTGCAGGCTTTCCTGGCGGACGCCGGGCAGGCTCTTCAGCCGGGCGATCATGGCCGGCTGGGTGGCTTCTGCTTTGGCCTCCAGGGCCGTGAGCAACAGGTAAACGCGCTCCTTGATCGGCGTTTTCCGCGCCCGGAAGCCGGCTTCCATCTCCCGGGGATGGACCCGGTCGGCCAGCAGGACATAAGCCTTGTGGTAAGCGTCCGGCTGAGCCTCCATCTCCGTCAGCAGGGATTCGGTGATCTTAGTGGCGTCCAGGCGTTGGGCCAGGAGCGCATTCGCTGCCAGAAAACAAAATAACAGGATCAAAAAAAAAGAGTGGGTAAAAGTTCGTTTCATGAGTCAAGCATATTATCTAGTCCGAATATTGTTACACATTGCGAAATTAACGATTCTTGCCGGAAATACGGACATCTGTTTGTCGGCAAGGAGGCAAACAGCTCTGGACGTACCAGATTCATCTGGTGCGTAGCAATGTTTCAATTTTGAGATACACACGCAGAGGTGCGGAGGCGCAAAAAATTGGTACACAACGGTTTGGCCACTCTGCGCCTCCGCGCCACACACTACTGGACAAAATGGCTTTGGACACAGAGAGCACTGGATGCAACAAAGAATACACGAGTTATTTTTCGTTGATAATCAAGCCTCTGTGCATCTCTGTGCCTTCCCTGCCTGCAAGGCCGCGCCTCGCGGCAGGCAGGTCGGCGTACGCTGTGTCCAAAAAATGTCCAGTAGCATGTCCGCGCCTCTGCGTGAAATTTTGCTTCGTATGAGGTGCGTAACTACCGCCGAACCACCACCCGTTCCCCCACCAGCACTCCGTCCACCTGCACGACAAGGGAATACAGCCCGGCGGGAAGCCCGCTCACCGGTATCTCCACCGCTTCGTTTGGCGACAATTCCAGCTGCCGGCGCCACACCGGCCGGCCCAGCATGTCGGCCAGGAAGACCTCTGCGTCCCGGGGTTGTATCAGGTTAACCGAGAGGAAGATCGCTTCCCGGGCCGGATTGGGAAAAACGGCCATCTCATATTTCCGGCCTGTCCGGTCCCCTGTCCCTAAAGTGCCTTCCAACACCACAACAGTGCCGGAAGCGCTGCTGGCGCAGCCATCAGGCCCTACAACGGTCAGGATAACCTGATACTGGCCCGTATCTGTATAGGCATGCACCGGGTTGGGCATCGTGCTGGTAGTGCCGTCGCCGAAATCCCAAAGCCAGGACGCTGCGCCCTGGGTCAGGTCGGAAAAAGCGATTTCGTTGCTGCCGGAAGACAAGTCGATTGTGGCATCTGCCGGGCTGAAAACCACCGGCAAAGGATTTTCGGTGGCCAGCACCGGTACTTCTACCGCAGTGCGGCCGCAGAAGTAATTGTATTCCACCTCCCAATCGTAGAAGTAATCATAAAAGACCGGGCCCTGGGTCGAACGTTTGATGGAAAGCACATTAGGGACGGTCAGGGGATAGTTGTGGCCGCCCAGGTTAAGGCCCAGCGCCTTGCCGCCTTTCAGGTAAAGTTCCCAATCCTCTCCGACATCGACGCTCAGGTTCAGCTCTACCCGTTGTTCGCCGGTTTCCGGGACGGATACGATCTTGGTGGCGGAGGCACCGTTGGAGTTGTTGCGCAGGGTGACCAGGCGGGCGCCCGTTTCCTCGGCGTAAATCTTGACCGTTTTGATGGTGAACGGGTAATAAGCGTCGAAGACCAGGCCATTATTGTCGTCGCTCATTCGCTGGAGGCCTCCCTGGTTGCTCGCCCTTCCCGCCTTTTTCTTGGTAGTGGCTTCCATGTACACCGTAAAAGACTCGTCGCCAACGGGAAGCAGGACGGCAGGCCCTTCGGCCAGCAGGCTGCCTGCCTCGGGTTCGTCGTACCAGCGTACAGATTCCAGGCTGTCGGTAAGGCTTTGCAGCAGGGCCTGCCCGCCCTGGCAGACCACCTCATTTCCGGAAACGCCGGCGACGAGGAACTCCTCTTCGATGATATTGACCCTGGTTTTAAGCTGGTTGTTGAGCCTTCGGGCGTCGGGCTGCCCGTTGGCCATAAACACCTCTGCGACATATTCGAAAGAACCGGCAGCAGCGGGCAGGGGCGGCATCTGGATGGTTTGCTGTGCGCCGGGTTCGATCGTGCCCTCCCAGTGGTGGGTAAAATAGTTCGGCACTCCGCCCGACAGCACGGCGTGGCGGATGTCCAGAGAGGTGATCGTTTCCGTGCCGTTGTTGAGCACCAGCAGGCGGGTAACGGCCTGTTCTTCGCAGTTCAGGGGCGGGGTTTCAATCCGGAGGAGGACGACGTCGTTGGGCGCTTCGGTGGGCAGGGCCGGTTCGTGGCCTTCATTGAGAAGATACTGATAAGCCGCCGGCAGGTTGATGATGCCCATGCCGTAGGCGTTGTCTTCGCCCGCCGGGCCCAGGTCGATGGCGGAGAAATAGAGGGCGAGCAGGATTTCCTCGCCGGTGAGGTTGGGGAAGGCTTCTTTTAGCAGCAATACCGCGCCGGCGACGTGGGGCGCCGCCATGGAGGTGCCGCTGAACTGCTGATAGCCGCCGTTGAGCACGCTGGAGCGGACGTTGCTGCCCGGGGCGCAGACCTCCGGCTTGATCAGCAGGGAACCCGTTCCGCCGCAGACGCTGGGCCCCCGGCTGGAGTCGTTGCTGATCGGGAAGGAAGGCGAACCGGCGTTGACATTGCCCACGCTCATGATGCGCACCAGGCCGTTGTTGGTCATGGCCGGGTTGCCGATGGTCTGAGAACCTGGGCCGTTGTTTCCCGCCGACCAAACCACGGCGATGCCCGCCGTGTAAAGCGCCTCGATCGTATTTCCGAGGAAAGGGGCCAGGCAATCGCTTAGGGTTGGGTCCGACCGTCCCCAGGAGTTGTTGATCACATGGGGCATGTCGTCGATGGTGGCGGGGTCGCCGTCCGGGTTGATTGCCCATTGGAATACGGTTACGGAATTGACCGGCGACCCTCCGACGTATTCCCCGCAGTTGTTGAGGTCGATGGGCGCGCCCATCCATTGCGCGTCGAAGGCCACCCCGATGGTATCGCCCGTCAGGCGGTCCAGGCCCAGTACGGTGCCGGCGACGTGGGTGCCGTGATCTCCGCAGTAATAAGTTCCCTGGGTGTTGGGCCAGGCCTGGTTCATGGGGCGTTGGTGGTACAGGAACTGGTTGTGCAGGGCCGGGTGGAAGCCGTCCTGCCCGGAGTCGACGATCAGGGCGCGGGTGCCATAACCGGTATAGCCCATGCCCCACATCTGGGTGGCGCCGATGGCGGCCAGCCCGCGCTCGGTGCTGTTCAGCTTTGCCGGGGACGCCTCCCCGGCCGCTTCGCCGTCGTGCAGTTCCGGCGTTTGATACAGGCCGAGCCAGGCGACGGCCGGGTGCCGGCTCAGGGCGGCGACGCCCTCTGAACCGGCGTCGAGGAAAATGGCGTTGGTGATCCAGAGCGGCTGCACGGAAGACTGCTCTATGCCCGGCATCTTTTTGATCTCTTCCAGCAAGCCCGGCTGCGTTTGGCTGGCCTTCTGCTGAAGGGAAGTGATGACCAGGTAGGCCCGCTCTTCGAGCGTCGCCTTACTTTCCTGCAGGTATTCTTCCATGGCCTGAAGGTCCACCTGTTCCTGGAGGAGGACGCCGATGGAGTGATAGGAGGAGGGTTTATCCTGGATGCGTTCCAGCAGGGCGTCCGAGATTTTTTCCCGGTTGAATTCCTGGGCGCGGCCCGCCGTAATTACAGCCAGCAATAACAGGATGGCCGGGTAGAGTTTTTTCCATTCATTATTCATTGTCTTGGATTGTTATAGATGGTGAGATATTTATTCATTTTCTTTTTCTGCGCTCCAGCTCGTCGACTACCGCCTCCAGGCAGATGTGGAATTCCTTTTTCAGCTTGTGTTCCCAGAAGCGGAAGACCGTCCAGCCTTTTTCCTGCAGGGCCTGCGTATTCTGCCGGTCGCGCTGCATATTGCGTTCGATCTTGGGAATCCAGTACTCCCGGTTGCGGTGGATGCTGGATTTTTTTTCTTCCCACTTATAGCCGTGCCAGAACCCGCCGTCGACGAAGACCGCCACTTTGTACTTTTTGATGGCAATATCGGGGCTTCCGGGCAGGCTTTTGACATTTTTCCGGTACCGATACCCCAATGCCCAGAGCGCCCGCCGCAGCATCAGCTCCGGTTTGGTGTCCCGGGAGCGGATTTTGCTCATCAGCCGGGAGCGCTGCTCGGGGGTATAGCGGCGCTGCTCCTCGGTGAAGGCGGGGACTTTGATGGGGTCTTCCTGCCTGGGATCCTGGTCGTAGGGCGTCATGGTTTAATTGCTGTATTGCTTTATTTTCATATTGTTAAATTGTTGGCGCAACAGGGTTGTCGGTCTGGATTCGGCAATACAGACAGAAAACATCCCGTCGGCACAACCAAAACCAACAATGCAGCAATATAGCCATTCTCCGGCGGCCGGCGGCCATCAAAATTCTCCTTTCTTTGCCATTTGCCCAACACCTGTCGTTTTTATAAGTTAAAACAGTAAAACCGAATCTATGGAAAAGCATTTTTCACTGGACGACATTCTCGGCATGGAGCGCTTCTACCGCCGCAACCTGATGAACAGCATTTCCGGTTTCAAGCCCTGTAACCTGATCGGGACCATCAGCTACCGCGAAGTGGCGAACGTGGCGATCTTCAACTCCGTGGTTCACATCGGTGCCACGCCGCCCCTGCTGGGCTTCGTCATGCGCCCGCTGACGGTGCCGCGGCAGACGTACCACAACATTAAGGCTCGCGAATTCTTCACCATCAATGCGGTTGCCAGATCGTTCTACGAGCGTGCCCACCAGACCTCCGCCAAGTACGATGAGCAAATCTCGGAGTTCGAGGCCTGCGGCCTCACCCCGCAGTACACCGATACCCATCCGGCGCCCTACGTCCGGGAAAGCCCGGTCAAGCTGGGCCTCCAATGGGAGGAAGAACACCACATCCGGGCCAACGGGTCGATCTTCATCATCGGCAAGGTCGTGGAAGTGCTGGTTGACGACAGCCTGCTCGCGCCCGACGGCCACCTCGGCCTGGAAAAGGCAGGCATCCTGTCCGTCGCCGGGCTGGACAGCTACTACGAGGCGGAACTGCTGGGGAGGTTGGGGTATGCGAGGCCGTGAGGGGGGCATGGGTGGATGGGTTCATTGTTTCATGGGTGCATGGGTTCATGGGGTGTGGGGTGTGGGAAACTATAAAACTATTCCTATCCAAATTTTGTAGTAATACTTACTTCATTCTATATTTAGGAGCTGAAAACAGGTAAAGGGTGAACCGGTCAAGGGTTCATCCGATTCCCAAAATCACTTAATCCATTAAAATGAGCAGAAGAAAAGGCTTTTTGGAGTCTCACAACCCCGTTATGAAAGAATCCGCCTATCAGCAGGCGGCGCATGAAGTCCTGGACGGCGATATGGCGCGGACGGCCGGCGGCATCGTCGAGCGGATGACTGTACAGGGCGCGATCAACAAGTCCCTCATCCTGGGCGGTATCATGTTGTTGACGGCTATTATCAGCTTTTCCATGCCCAGCCAGCTGTTCCTCTGGGGCGGCGCGATCGGCGGGTTGATCGTCGTCGTCATCGCATCGATGAAGCCGCAGATGTCGCCCACCCTGGCACCCGTCTACGCCGGGCTGGAAGGCCTCTTCGTCGGTGCCATTTCCGCAGTATACGCCAGCTTGTTCAACGGAATTATTTTCCAGGCGGTAACCCTCACCATGGCCGTCTTTTTCCTGATGCTGTTCATCTACAAAGCGGGGATCATCAAGGTGACCGGCAAGTTCCGCGCCGGCATCATCATGGCCACCGGCGCCATCTTCGTATTCTATCTCCTGAACTGGATACTGTCCTTCTTTGGCGTTAATATGCCTTTTCTCCACGAAGGGGGCTGGATGGGCATCGGCATCAGCCTGGTGATCGTGGCCGTGGCCGCACTGAACCTGCTGCTGGATTTCGACAATTTTGAAAAAGGCGAGCAATACGGCGCGCCGGCCTACATGGAGTGGTTTTCTGCCATGGGCCTGCTCATCACGCTGGTCTGGCTCTATGTCGAAATCCTCCGCCTGATTGCCATTTTCTCCTCGAACGACTAAACTGCCGCCGATTGCGCGTGCGTAAGGATTTCAAAGCGCGGATGGTTCTACGGAAACGGTGCCATCCGCGCTTTGATGTATAACCATCATTCGCCATGACCAGCCAGCAAAGACAGGCACTCAGGAAGAAGATCGCCGAAACGATCACAAAAATGGAGAAAGAGGTGGAGCGGCTGGAAGAGGCCACCCAGCCCATCTCGCCGGAAAACGCCATCGGCCGCGTCAGCCGCATGGACGCCATCAACAATAAGGGGGTATCCGAAGCGGCGCTGCGTTCCGCCCGCCGGAAACTGTCCAGCCTCCGCCTCGCCCTCACCAGGGTCGACAGCCCGGATTTCGGTATCTGCAGCCGCTGCAAACAACCCATCCCGCCCGCCCGCCTGATGTATATGCCGGAAAGCACCCGTTGTGTGCGGTGTGCGGACCGGTGAACCCTGGGATGAGGAGATGGGGGAAATGGATAGGGATGGGTGGAAATGGGGGGAAATGTATGGAAATGGATAGAGATGGGGGGAAATGTATGCCGGTTGGGAGCTTTCCTGTTCTATTTTCTCCTTTCCAATTTATCGGCTGGACTTGCCGAAGCGGGAGAAATCCAGGCTGTTCATAAGTAATTTCAAATCGCGTACCTCCATCCAGGGACTTTCCGGAGTGCCCTCAACAATGGAACAGTTCGATAACTCCACTAATCCGCTGCTGCTCTCCTCAGCCGGTCATTGATTGCCCGGCCCAGCCCTTGTTCGGGCAAGAGTTCCGCCAAGATGACATCAAGGCCCAGGGCGTCGAGCCGGCGCATGCCGGCGAAGAGGTTGCGGGCTGCCTCGGCAAGGTCTCCGGCAGGAGACAGGACGAGCTGCCGTTCTTCCGGGATGCCGGGTATCGGAGTCCGGAAAGCAATGGTGCCTGCCTTTTTGCCCTGGTAGTGGGGCAGCAGGCGCCGGATGTCGCCGATCACTACCGGAGCGGAGGGAGCGTAGTGGCTCTTCAGCATGCCCGGCGCCGCCGGGTTGGAAGAAGAATGAGGGCGGACGAGTGCCGGGCCGGCCACCGCTTCGATGTCTTCAACGGCAATGCCGCCCTTGCGGTATATCACCACCCGGCCCTCTTCAAAGCCGACGATCGTGCTTTCCAGGCCGACCTGGCAGGGGCCGCCGTCCAGGATGTAGGGGATTTTGTCGCCCAGCTGGTCCTCGACGTGCCGGGCGGTGGTCGGGCTGATGTAGCCGAAGGGGTTGGCGCTGGGGGCGGCCAGCGGGAAATCGAGGGCGGCGAGCAGTTCCTGGGTCAGGGGGTGGGCGGGGATGCGCACGGCGACCCGGGGAGCGCCGGCGGTGACGATATCGGGGATCAGGCCGGATTTCGGCAGCAGGAGCGTAAGCGGGCCGGGCATGAACCGGCGGGCAAGCTGCCGGGCAGCTTCCGGCATTTCGGTGGCCAGGGCGGCTATGCGTTCCAGGTGGCTGGTGTGAACAATGAGGGGGTCGAAGGAAGGTCGGTCCTTCACTTCGAAGATGGTGGATACTGCCCTGGGGCTCAGGGCATTGCCCGCCAGGCCGTAGACGGTTTCGGTAGGAATCGCCACCACCGCTTCGGCCTTCAGCAGCTTTATGGCGTAGTTCAGGTCTTTGCCGATCATGATTGCCGGGGTGCCGGTTTCAGGATTGCTTCGATCGCTTCCAGCTCTTCCCGGCTGAACGCCAGGTTATCCAGGGCGCCGATATTGTCCAGCAGTTGTCTGGTTTTGCTTACGCCGACCAGCACGCTGGTGATGCGTTCGTCTTTGAGCAGCCAGGCAATGGCCATCTGGGCGAGGCTCTGCCCGCGCTTTTCGGCAACGGCTGCCAGGCGCCGCACTATGGATAGTTTTTCTTCTGTGACCTTGTCTTTATCCAGGTAGCGGGCGTCCTGCACGGCGCGGCTGTCCTCCGGGAAGCCCTGCAGGTATCTGCCGGTGAGGATGCCCTGTTCGAGGGGAGAGAAGGCAATGGCACCCGTTCCCTGCCGCTCCAGTTCGTCCAGCAGGCCGTTTTCCACCCAACGGTCGAACATGCTGTAGCGGGGCTGGTGGATGAGCAGGGGTACGCCCATGTCGCGGAGAATCCCGGCGGCTTTGGCGGTCCGCCCGGCATCGTACTGGGAGACGCCGGCATAGAGCGCTTTGCCCTGCTGCACGAGGTGGCCGAGGGCGCCCATGGTTTCCTCCAGGGGCGTTTCCGGGTCGGGGCGGTGGTGGTAGAAGATGTCGACGTACTCCAGGCCCAGGCGTTTCAGGCTCTGGTCGAGAGAGGCGATGAGGTATTTGCGGGAGCCGAAGTTGCCGTACGGCCCCGGCCACATATCCCACCCGGCTTTGCTGGAGATGAGGAGTTCGTCGCGGTAGGGCCGGAAATCCTGCCGGAAGATACGCCCGAAGTTCTCCTCCGCCGCGCCGTAGGGCGGCCCGTAATTGTTGGCCAGGTCGAAGTGCGTAATGCCGTTGTCGAAGGCGCAGCGCAGGATTTGCCGGCCGGTCTCCAGGTCGTTGGTGTGCCCGAAATTGTGCCAGAGCCCGAGCGAGATCATCGGCAGGCGGATGCCGCTGTGGCCGCAGCGGCGGTATTGCATGGTGCCGTAACGGCCGGGCGCGGCCTGATAGTGGCCGGGATCAAAAGTGTCGTTGATATTCATAGTTTAGGATATTGCTCCCCGGGTGAAATACAAGGCCCGGTATTTTGGTTAAAGGTAAGGCAACGCGCCTGTTTTACAGCCTCTGGCAGAGGTTCCTTTTCGAAACTTTTCCGTTTTTTGAAAAAAATTATCCAAATTCGGGAAACAGTTTCCGCCCTGGCCGCTTTTGTTTTTCGAATAACTGTCCAAAAAAACAGAAAGTATAAAATATGAATACTTCAGAAAAATTCCTGCTTTTATCGCTTGCTTCGATCTTCCTGTTCGCCGCCTGGGGCTGCAAAAAGGACAATGAGTCCCCGTCCGGCGTCCAGCAGGGCCCGGTGAAGATGAGAGCGGTGGTCGACGGCCGGCAATGGAGCGCCAGTGTCGTCAGCGCCGATACCATCGGCGCCCGCCTGAGCGTCGTAGGCGTCGCCGGCGACGGGTCCACCATCAGCCTGGTGGTGGGCGGCTTCAGCGAGGGCGAATACACCTCCTATCCGGCGGCTTCCACCGTCGGTGCCTGGCAGGCCGAGGCCGGCGCGCCGGTTTATGCCAGCAACCAGCCGAGCGGGTCGGGCCTGATCGTGATCGATGAAGTGAAGGATACGATCGTCTCCGGCACCTTCTTTTTTACAGCCCTGACCGGCCCGGGCGGCGATTCGGTATCTGTCCGCAACGGCGTTTTCACGGAAGTGGGGTATTAGTAGGTGTGCATACTGCTGGGCATTTTTTGGACACAGCGTACGCCAAGAAAGCACAGAGCCACACAGAGGCTTGATTATCAACGGAACACTTTGCGCACCTCTGTGTTGGGCTCAGTGCGCTCTGTGTCCAACACCATTTGTCCAGTAGTGTGGGGGCTGTGTCCGTTATTGTTTGTTGAGTTGGATGGCAATTCGGGATCGGGGTACTTTTTGACTGTCAACTGTTTTGCAATTTCCGGATCGCCCGGGACGCTGCTCTGCCGGGACGCAATTTTTCTCCGGCCCCTTATCTCCGGCCGGCGGGCCAATTCAG
>JAGFJD010000203.1 GCA_024102975.1 Phaeodactylibacter sp.
GACACAGAGTACGCCGAGAAGGCACAGAGCCACACAGAGACCTGATTATCAATGGAAAAAACTCCGTGTGCTCTGTGTTGACCTCGGTGCCTCTCTGTGTCCAAAACCATTTTGTCCAGTGGTGTGCCCGGGAGGTCGAATACACCCGGCTGAGCGACGGGAAGCTGGTGGTGAGGACTGTTGCTATTAAAGAGGGGGAAACGGTTGAGCAGGTGTTGACCAGTTCGTTTTTTAATTGAAACACAAGATTTTGAGAAAACAAGATGTACCTAAAAAGACATAAACGATGGAAAAGGCTATTCTTTTCAGCAAGGTTCTTCCCGTTTTATTTTTCTTTCTATTTGTATCAGGCGTCAAGCTGAACGCTCAGTCTCCCGCCCTTCTTTGGCAGCACTGCTATGGCGGCCCGAACGATGAAATTGCCTATGCCATGGCGTCATCTACTGATGGCGGCTATCTGGTTGCCGGCGCTACCTTTGGCAATGGTGGAGATGTGAGCGGTTTTCATGGCGTGTTGGATGGATGGGTTTTTAAAACCGACTTCGAAGGAATCCTTCAATGGCAGATTTGCCTGGGAACCGCCAATTACGAATTTATGAGCGGCATCCTTCCTATGCCGGACGGGGGGTGTATCGTCGCAGGGTCGGGTATTGATTTTCCAGGTGGGAATATCTCTTGCGGCGGGGTATTCAACTTTGAAGATTTTTGGATGCTACGGCTGGGGCCGGAGGGGGCCATTGAATGGCAACAGTGTTATGGCGGAACGAGCCAGGATATTCCTTATGCCATTACTGAAGCAGGCGACGGCGGGTTTTTCCTGGCAGGTTTCACCCGTTCGGACGATGGTGACGTAAACGGATATCAGGGAGAAAAAGACGTTTGGGTGGTAAAGGCCGCTAATGATGGCAGCCTTCAATGGACCAGGGCATTAGGTGGTTCTCTGGACGATGAAGCATTCGACATCACCGCCACTTCCGACGGCGGGTGCATCGTTGCGGCTGCCACCGACAGCTTTGATGGAGATATTACCAGTTTCCACGGCGGCAGGGACGCCTGGGTAGTTAAATTGTCAACAAGCGGTGCGGTAGAATGGCAACAAACTTTGGGTGGTTCAGCAGACGATGAGGCACAAGCAGTGCTGCCCACCAGCGACGGGGGCTACCTGCTGGCCTGCGATACCCGATCCAGTGACGGCGACGTCAGCGGGCATCACGGCCAGTCGGATTGGTGGGTAGTGAAGCTCGACAACCAGGGTAACCTGTTATGGGAGAAGGCTTATGGCGGCTCCAGGCATGACTTCGTCGGGGACATGCTGGCCTTGCCAGGAGGAAGCTTTGTCATTACAGGGCACTCCTATTCCAGAGATGGAGACCTTACTGCCAATCACTTGTCACAGGATTTCTGGCTGGCTGGCTTCGATGAAGCAGGTGGCATGCTCTGGCAGCAATCCATCGGCGGCAGCAAATATGATTATGGAGAAGCCATCCAACTTAATGCGGACAATGAACTGGTGCTGGCCGGTTCCACTCAATCAAATGACTTCGAAGTTAGTGGCAATCATGGCGGTTATGACATCTGGCTGGGCCGTTTTCCTTTACCCCTCGCTGCTGGCGGTGAGGGCCGGAAGCCCCTCCGGGTTTCCCTTTCGCCTAACCCGGCAAAGGAGCGAATCAGGCTTCAGTATGATTTGCCTTCCAGCTCCGAAGTCAGGATTTCCGTTTGTGATGTGGCTGGAAGAGAGGTTGCTATTCTGGCCGAAGGGCAGCGAATAAAAGGAGATAATGAAGAATTACTGGTTTTACCAGCGAGGTTGATGCCGGGTTGGCATTACCTGCGCCTCCGACACCGGGAAGAAGCTGAAGCGGTACCTTTCATCCTGGAGAAATAGTAAAAAACGTGAGGGTTGAGGTTAAGGCTGAGGGCGAGAGATGGCAGCCGCAATCCCGGCATTCTCTGGCAAGTATGCCTCAAGCTTGGTTTGCCTGAGGCTCCCAGCCTTCAGGGTTCTCAGCCTCAACTGGCTTCAGTTCGCTGAATGGCAACACATCCAGGTCAAACCTCAGGTTAAATTAACAAAGTAGTAATAGAAAACACGCGACATCCGGTTGGCCATCTCCTACTTCCGGTATATACTAATAAAGATCTCGAAATAATAAGCCGGCCGTCCTCTTCATTCACTAAAACCATCAGCCATGACAACTCTGCAAATCCTAGCCGGCGGTTTTTTCCTGTTGATCCTGCTCAACCTGGCTTTCATGCGGCCTGCTTACCGGGAATTTCCCGGCGGACAGTATCCTTATCCCTCTTACCCTCCGCGGGACTACGAGGGCTACCGGCGCAACCCGGCCGCTTCGCAGTTTTCGGCTCTCGTCAATACCGCCCTGTTCGTCCTGCTGCTTTGGGCCGCCATTTCGTACGGACAAGAATACCGGGTCTCTAACCCCGTAAACAAAGAGGCGCCCGTACAGCAGGATAGCCTGCGTACGGGCGGCCCGATGATGCCTTGATGGCTAAAACTTTACCCCAACGCTGATCTGCAGATAACTGGCATTCAGCTCATCTGTACCGACGGTATTTTCCTGATACCGGTACCCGATGGACGCCACGAACGCCAGGTTGGGGTTTACCGAGCGCTGCAGGCCGCCGCCGATGGCTGCCATCAGGCCGCCGTCGGTATTTTTCTCCAGGACGCCCAGGCCGTAGCCCAGGTCGCCGTAGAAGAAGGGGGCCCATTCCGTCTGGGCCGGATAGATGCGGATGTCGGCGTAGAGCGGCACCAACTCGTAGTCGCCATAACCCTCGATGCCTACGCCGACGCCGAGGCTGATCATCCGGTTGACGTGGAAGCCGTTGACAGTGTGCAGGGCAAAATAGTCCTCGTTGTTGTTCGCGTCGCCTACAGTGCCGATGCCGAATCCGTAGCCCAGGGTCGTGATGTTGGTAAAGCCCTCGGCGTCGTGGACGAATACTTTATTCTTGATGTTTTCGTGTTGGATGGCTTCGCGCGCCACCCGCCTCACCTCATCGGCGGAAAAGGTATAGACGTCGCTTTCCGTGGTCATGATCTGCACCCCGTCGGCATCGAGAGGCTTGATGATGGAACCTTTGATCACCCGGCCGTCCTTGAGGTAGACGACGTCGATCTTATCCTGCCCGAAAGCGGCGATGGCGGAGGCCACCATAAAGAAAATAAGCAGCATTGTTCTCATGGCTGAATTGTTTTTGCGGTTGGTTGAATGACCCGTGCGTCGGGTGTGATCAAATTGCGGACGATGAGGCCGCCCTGTCCCTGTATGTGCAGGACATGCTCTTCGGCCCTTTGGTTGTATTGGTTGTAAAAGCTGACCCGTATCTCGTTCTGCCCCGTTTGCAGAGGGATGCGCCGGTAGTAGATTTCAGCCGGCAGGGATTGCCAGGAGCGGATGTCCGCCCGCTCGGTCATGGCGTTGATGATGTCCATAGCGCCGCCGAGGATTTGCCCGGCGGTGTCGGAATATTCATCCTCTTTCTTTTTCTGCTCTTCTTTTTTCTCTTCCTTCTTTTTTTCCTCGCCTTCTTTTTCTTCTTCCTCTTTTTCGCTGTCTTTCTTTTTGGTTTTGATAGACCGCAGGGAAGCCTCCATAGCTTCCTTAGCGGCGAGGCGAAGCAGGGCATTGGCCAGCTCGCGGTGGAAGCGGTCGCGCAGCGACTGCTCGGCCACCTCGTTGAGGTCTTCGATCATTTCCATTTGCTGGGTGCCGCCGGGGTATTTCACCTGTGCGGACTGCAGCGGGTAAGTGCGTTTTCGGAAAGCAGGCAGAGCCAGGCTGATGTTGTTGATGCCTTCAAAGCCATTGTACTGGTTGTACGCCTCCGGCCCCAGGTCGTACTCCAACCCCAGCCGGCTGTTGACGAAGCGCAGGCTGGAACGGTCGTCGTAACGGAAAATATTGAAACCGAGTATATTCTCTTCCTTGATCGGCCCTTGCCCGTTTTCCCAGAACAGGGCCAGGGCACCCCCTTCGCCCTCATCATCGGGGCAACTGGGCCGGAGCAGCCTGTTGTAATACTGGGCTTCGTTGGCGAAGCCGATCCGCTGAGCCATGCGGACAAGATCGCATTTCAATTGCTCGGGCATGCGTACGCCCATGTAGGAGGAGACTTTTCCATCCTCGATGAAGAGTTCGGCGGCATTGCGGTAGGCGATGAAGGCGTCGTTCCACTCGCCGTTCATTTCGTAGCTCAGTCCCATAGTGATGTGGCCGAGCACATCGTCGTGGTATTTGAGCGGCTTGTCCGGCACGGCGTCGTTGAGTTCCTGCAGGCGGATATTGGTGCGGCGGGCCTCCACGCGGGCTGCCGATGCGTTGTTGAGCTGCAGGTAGTTCAGGCTCTTGAGGTAATGCACAGCAATATTCTCGAAGTACTCCGTGCGGTAGGGCAGCACGCGGGCGTTGGTGACCATCGACAAGCCCTTGGCGCCCAGGGAAGCCCGGCGGTCCTCGATCAGTAAATCTGCCTGGTTGAGGTAGTCGTTGCTGGCCTCCAGGTTGCCCTGCATGCGGGCCAGCGCGCCCAGTTCGAGGTAATACAAGACTTTGTTGCGGTCCTTTTGATAAAACTTTTTCTTCTCGATAAGGCGGGCGGCGCTTTCCAGGTCAGACTGCTCCAGCATATTGTTGTACATTACCCGGTATTGCTCGAAAGAAGCGCAGGAAGCCACCATCCACGCCAGGGCCAGGCAGTATGGGATGTGAATATATCTCATAGGTGTCGGAGTTGGGGCGAAAAAAAGGATGGACAGTGGGTGTTTTATCCAGGGTCTGATGCCGGGAATGGAGTTAGGAGCAGATATTTCCGGGGATAAGCCGGTTGAAGTTATTGGTTATTAAAGTTATTGGTTATCACTGGCGTTCAAAGGCCCGGGGCCGGGCGCCGGCAATAACCTTAATAACCAGTAACCACTCCAAAGCCCCATTCCCGAATATCAGTTCTTGACAAACTTCTTGATCTTTTTATCGCCGATCCAGACCACTTCGTTCGTCTCCATATCCGTGAGGATCATGTCGATCTGATAGTAGATGACTTTCTTTTTCTTGTAGGCGTCCATGATGGAGTTAATAGAACCCTGGAGCATATAATCGGCGCCGACTTCCAGGCCCCACTGTTTCATGGTGGATTTGGAGGCATTGCTTTGCTGGTCGGCCCGTTCGCGGCGAATCTGCTCGCGTTTTTCGCCGCCCTGTACCAGGCGTACACGGCCGCTCTGGATGAAAGCCTTTTCCAGTTCTTTGGTGAAGACTTCCGCTTCGATGTGCTCGTGGGATTTGTTTTCCACCATGCCGACGATCACTACGGGCTCTTCGCCGGTCTTGCTGACATGGCGCTCCAGCCAGGGCCGGCCCATAATCTCGGTGACGAGCTCGGCGGCGGTAAGGCGCGCGTCGGTGTCATTCCAGCGGCCGCTCAGGTCGACGGTGGTGTCGGTTTCGATGCGCTGTACCTGGCGGTTGCAGGAGAAGCCCAGCAGGAGGGCGAATAGAAGGAAGGGGATGAACGTTTTCATGCAGATTGATTTTGGTTTTTATTTCGTTTCGTTACAGGCTTGAAAGAGTATTCCCGGGAAAACGTACTGCGCCTTCCCGGTTCGTCTTTTCCCGTTTACCAGGGATTCCAGTAGGGGTATCCGTAAGGACGATTCCAGAAGATATTGCGGTTCCGGGCACGCTCCAGCCGCAGCTCGCGACGGAATTCCCGGCGGTCTTCCCGGCGCTGTTCCTTGATCAGTATCGGGTCATAAGCTTCGTAGGTCTTGTCGATGGTTGCCCCGAGAGTAGACGCGTGGAGGCTGTCGGTTTGCTGCGCATAGGCCTGATAGGCCTCCTGAGCGCGCGGGTTCTGGTCGGATGACTGGGCCAGGGCGAAGCCGCTGAAGACCAGGGCGAGGGCAAACGAGAGCAGGTACTTTTTCATGGCGTTGCGGTTTAGTTTTTCTTTTTTGACAACGGAAGGGGTTCATGGCCACACTTTCCGTCAAAAAAGGGATTAATTGCCCTTCAAAGATAGGATCAATACCAATACAACGCGAGAGCTTTAACGTCCGTTTAACGGAAAGGGGGGTTATTTAATATAATCGTAACGGGTTTGGGGGCGAAGCAGGGGATTACGATTGTTTCGTTTCCAACTTTTACCCTTGTAGTACTGGACAAATTGGTTTTGGACACAGAGAACACTGAGGTCAACACAGAGCACACGGAGTTTTCCCCATTGATAATCAATCCTCTGTGTGACTTTGTGTCTCCTCTGGGTACTCTGTGTCCAGAAAAATGTCTAGTAGTATGGAGCACCAGAATAATCTGTAGTGCAGTCATGGTTTTGTATTTTCTCATTGACTATGACGCAGAAAAATAATCTATGTTTCGAAAAAACCCAAGTCTAAAAACTTATTTGGTTCTTGCCATGAAAAAACGACAATTATTTTTCAACATACAAGTCAACGCATCTTCTACCAGAACAATGTACATTATTTCTACTTAACCTAATCCAATTGCCCTATCCATGACAAAAATCCCGGAAAGTCTGGAAAACCCATGAGCCTAAGGCATACTTGCCGTATATTTATTCCTTTCTTAATTAAGAAAGAACACTCAAAACTTCCCTCCCTATGATTAAAAATCTACTCCTCCTCGCATTAGCCCTGGCCGGCCTCTGCAGCTTTAGCTATTTCAACAGCGAATGGCAGGCGCCCCTGCCGCCCCCTTCGTCAACGTCCGTTTTATATGCCCGGAACGGAAATCCCAACTGGCTGAAACCCAGGGACGGCGTTCAGCTCAGTGCAGCAGACGTGCTGCACAAACATGCTTCTGAGCTGGGCCTCGGCCCCCAAGACGAACTGCGCCTGCTCCGGACGCTTTCCGACGAGCTGAGCATGGCTCACCACCGCTACCAGTTGTACCACCGCAGCGTAAAAGTGCAGGATGCCGAAGTATTCATCCACGAAAAAGGAGGGGTAGTGGAAAGCCTGAACGGCCACTGGCCCCGGGGGCTGGATGTTGGTCCGGAACCGGCCATCAGCGCCGACGAAGCGCTGGCCCTGGCCCTCGAATATATGCCCGCCACCCTCTACATGTGGGAAATCGAAGCGGCGGAGCGCATGTTGCAAAAAGTAAACCGGGACGAAAAAGCGACTTTCTATCCGGAGGTGGAATTGGTGCTGGTAGACCCGTCCCTGAAACAAAAGCCCGAAGATTACCGCCTGGCCTATACGATGATTATCCATACCAGGGAACCCACCGAGCAACGCAGGCAACTGTTTGTCGACGCCCGCAGCGGCGACCTCCTCCTGGAACTCGAACGGATGTGTGACAACCAGGATACGCCCGGCATTGCCGAAACCAAATACAGCGGCACCCGCGAAATCATCACCGACTCCGTGAACTCCACCCGGTTCCGCCTCGTCGAAACCGGCCGGGGCGGCGGCATCGAGACCTACGACCTGAATACCGGCACCAACGAGGGAAACGCTGTAGATTTTACAGATACCGACAATTACTGGAATAATTTTAACCCCCGGCAGGACGAAGCGGCTACCGACGCCCACTGGGGCGCGGAAATGACTTTCGACTATTTTGCCCGGGAACACAACTACGCCGGCATAGATGGGGAGAACATGCCTCTGATCAGCTATGTTCATTTCAGCAACAATTGGGTGAACGCCCAATGGACAGGGGGATGGGCCCGGTTCGGAGACGGCAACGGAACTTCCTATTCCTCCATGGCCGCCCTGGATATCGTGGCCCACGAATTCGGACATGGCATTACCCAGTTCAACGCCGATTTGATCTACCAGGACGAGAGCGGCGCCCTCAACGAGTCCTTCAGCGACATCTTCGGCGCCCTGGTCGAATTCTGGGCATCCCCGGAGCTGGCAGACTGGAATATGGGCGAAGACGCCAACATCAACGGCAATGGCCTGCGGGATATGTCCAACCCGAAATCCAAAGGGGATCCGGACACCTACCGCGGCCAAAACTGGATCAGCAGCTCCGAGGACAACGGAGGCGTACACACCAACAGCGGGGTACAAAACTACTGGTTCTACCTGCTCGCCGACGGGGGGAGCGGTGCCAACGACCGCGGAGACATCTACGAGGTTCAGGGTGTCGGCCTGGACACTGCCGCCGCCATTGCCTTCCGCAACCTGCGGTACTATCTCGGGCGGCGGTCCGGCTACCTCGACGCCCGCCTGGGCAGCATGCAGGCCGCCGAAGACCTTTACGGTATCTGCTCGGAAGCTGTCATTCAAAATTCCAAAGCCTGGTACGCCGTGGGCGTCGGCCCGGAAACGACCGATTTCGACCTGCGCCTGCTGGAAATCCTCAACCCATCCACCATCGAGTGCGGTTTCGGAGAGGCAGAAGCCATCACCCTGATGTTCCGGTACAACGGATGCAGCGAACAACTCGGGGCAGGCTTTCAAATCCCCATGGCCTTCCAGGTCGATAACGGCCCGGTACACTGGGACACCCTCACCCTGGATGCCCCGCTGGAAGGCGGCGACACCCTGGCCTACACCTACGCCATACCGGCGTCCGAACTGTCGGCGCCGGCCGTTCACCGGCTGCGCTGCTGGGCAGGGCTGGAAGCAGACCAGGCAGCCTTTAACGATACCCTCGAACTTTCCGTCGACAACATCCTGGAGCAAAATGTTGACCTGGGGATGAGCGACATCCAAAGCCCGTTTTCCGGTTGCTTCCTCCAGGAAAACCTCCTCCCGGTCCAGGTGCAGTTCGGGTTTTTCGGTTGCGACTCCCTGCCAGCCAACGAGGCCATGGCCTTTTTCTACCGGTTCAACAACGGGGAAATTATAAGCGAAACCACTACTATGCCGGTTACCTTGTATCGCGGCGACTTTTTCAACTACACCTTCAGCACCCCGGTTGCAGTCCCTGTCTCTTCCGGCAATGAACTGGACGCCTGGGTACAATACAACCCGGACTACCTGACGGGCAACGACAGCATCATCGGCAGGATCGTAGCTAACCCCATTCCCGTTACCAATCCGGGAAAGATCACTTTTGAAGGAGCAGAACGATCGCTGGATTCCCTTTTTATCTCTATTGCCAAAGAAGGCAACGCCTTCCTCTCGGAGGAGGCAGCCCGTACTGGTAGCTATGGCATTCAGATGACCGGCGGCGACTTCCTCAGCGCCCGGGAACGGGGCGAAGTAGCGAATCCGGACGAGGATAACGTCTGGGAGGTCAACGAAGTGCTGTCCGCCAAAGTGTGCTTCTGTGCAGACCTGTCCAACCTGGCTGCCGCCAGCCTGCGTTTTGACCTGCGCCAGACCTACACCACCTACTACCTCACCGGCTTCGGCGGCGTGCGCCCCCTGGGCAGCCCGCTGCGGGTACTGGTGAACGGGCAACAGGTGAGCGAAACCTACCGGCCCGGAGGCTTCTCTACTGACCCCTGGAAGACCCATCTCATAGAGCTATCGGATTTTCTGGGCGGCCAGGTGGAAGTCTGCTTCGAAACCCGCAATGGTTTCAGTAAAGCGTTCGACCCCAACAATAAGGGGGACAACGCCTACCTCGACAACATCGTCATCGGAGACCTTGCCCTGAGCGCAGGCGAAAAGGCCGCCATCAGCCGGCCCGTCCGGTTCTTCCCCAACCCTGCCCGGCAAAGTTTGCAGATGGCCGCTCCGCCTTCCCTGAATGTGCAGTCGGTGGAAATGTACGATCAGATGGGCGTACGGGTAATGTCCGTTCCCGCCGGAGCGCGCGCCATCGACGTGTCCTCCCTGCCCGCCGGATTGTATTTCATACGGGTGAGGGCGGAAGGAAGAGAATTCGTAGAGAAAATGGTGGTGGAATGACGGAATTAATGCATACTCAACTGCAACAGGTTTTCCCGGCCTTTCAGGTACGGGAAAACCACAAAGGTTGCAGTTGTTTTCGTACGTCGTACACAACCCCCGGTTCATCAGGGTTCAGCTTAACCCAAGTTCGATATGTAGGCCTCAACTTTCGTTGGCTCAATTTTCGCAGCCAGCCGTCGGCCGTCAACCGTCTGCCGGGGTTGGGGTCTACATATCGAACACCGGTTAAGGGCGGCCCGTCCAAAAAAGAACCCCATCACCTGGATAGATCGGCTGGCGATGGGGTTTAGTTTCAGGTGTCCTTCTTTTGTGTTTGTTTAGTAAAGGCAGAAAGCCCGTTATCATAATTCAAAGTTCTGCATTTCACCCATAAGATACTCGTACATATCTTGCATTTTTCTGGACATATGTTGCATTTTGCCGGAAGGAGCTGAGGTTGAGGTTAAGGCTGAGGCTGAGTTTGAGAGGAAGAGCCTTTTTCCGGGATCAGGTTCATGGCTCTTTCGGAAATGGCGGTGATGGAGAGGGAAGGGTTGACGCCAGGGTTAGCTGAGATCATGGCGCCGTCACAAACCAGCATATTTTCGTATCCGAATACCCGGTTATTTTTGTCGATCACGCCTTCGCCGGGATTTTTGCCCATGACGGCGCCGCCTAAAATGTGGGCGGTGGAGGGAATGCCCATAAGGGGTTCCAGCCCGAAGACGGTTGCTTTGCCGCGGAGGATGCGCGCATAGCGCTGCGCCAGCTCTTCGGCGCGTGGGATGAACGCGCTGGGCGCCGCGCCCCGGTCGACGGAAGACTGTACAAACCCCAGGCGGTGGCGACGGAAGCGCAGGGTGCTGTCCAGATGCTGCATAAAGAGCAAGGTAGAAGTACGCTTCGCCCAGTCGTCCACGAACAAAAGCTTCAGGTTGTCCAGTGGATGGGATAGCCAGTCTTTGATGATCTTTCCCATTCTGGCGGCGAAGCTGCCGCCGTGGGCCATGGGCAACAGGAGCCACCGCCAGAAACCGGAGCCCGCAGCGTAGCGCACCGGCTCCAGGTGGCTGTTCTCGTCGGTATGCAAAATGGAGCCGATCGCTATGCCTTTCGAGAGGTCTTTGTTCTTGTCGAAGGTAGTGACCGGAATGAGGCTTTCGTTATTGGTGCGGATGCCGTATCCCACCCGGGCAGACAACCCCGGCAAGGAAGACTGCCGCAGCCGGAGCAACAGGGGGACAGTGCCCAGGACTCCTCCGGCAAATACAACCCCACGGGCGGTAACCTTCCTCTGCTTTTTCAACCAGGAAGTTGAAGAGCGGTAACGGACCGAATATCCCTCTGATCCGTCGGCCTGCCCGATGGGCTTTACGTCAACTACTTCTGATTCTGCCCGGATTTCCACGCCCAGTCGCTGCGCCAGGAAAAGATAATTTTTGTCCAGGCTGTTTTTGGCGTTGTGCCGGCAGCCGGTCATGCAGCCGCCGCAAAAGGTGCAGCCGGCCCGCTCCGGCCCCTTGCCGTCAAAGTAGGGATCGGGAACCATTTTTCCGGCTTCTCCGAAGAAAACGCCGACTTCCGCAGCTTCGAACTGGCCTGGCCTGCCGATACCGGCGGCAAGTTCTTCCAGGGCCCGGTCGCCTTCCTCCAACTGCGGGTTGGGCGCTGCCCCCAGCATCTTCCGCGCAGTTTGGTAGAACGGCCGGAGTTCGGCTTCCCAGTCGGCCAGCCCTTTCCAGTTGCCGCTGCTGAAGAACTCCCTTTTGGGTACGGGCAGGGTGTTGGCGTATACCAACGAACCGCCACCCACTCCTACGCCCGAGAGGATGGTGATGTGGCGGAAAAAAGTCATTTTCATAATGCCGAAAAAGCGAAGGGCGGGCACCCAGAACATCCTGGGCAGGTTCCAGTTTGTCCTGGCAAAATCCTCGCTCCGGTACCACCTGCCCTTTTCGATGACCAACACCTTGTAGCCCTTCTCCGCCAGCCGCAGGGCGCTGACCGAGCCGCCAAAGCCGCTGCCTATGATGATATAGTCGTAATCGCGTGTCATCTGGTAATAAAGCGAAGTATTTTCAAATCTCTGCCTGACAATATAACAATACGGCAATATAACAATAAAACCATTCCCCTGCCTCGCCTACCCCCGCAGTTCCGTCCCGATCCCCGGCAGCGGCGCCACGACCAGGTACAAGAGCAGGGTCAGCAGGATAATGCTGATGAAACTGAGCCACAGCCCACACCTTGCCATCTGCGGATGGCAACCCGGTCGCTGGCGAAAATGACTGCACTGGTCCCTGTGCCGGAGGGCAGCATAAAGGCAAAGGAGCAGGCAAAAGTGGCTGTTATCATCAGCAGCAGAGGGATGGTGCGCCGGCTTGTGCCCAACAGCTTTATGGCTACCAGGGCCATGCGCTTGTGCAGGCACTGCAGTTCGATTGCCTTTGCCAGGAAAAAACCGGCCAGCAACATCAGCACGTAGGTGTGCCCGTAATTCAATCCGGCTGTTGTTGCATGGCGGCGAACTGGAGTTCTTTCACCCGGTGGGAAAAAACAAGGCAAGTATTACCGCTCCCTTAGACGATGTTTTCAGGGCAGCCCTCGAACGGCTCAGGCTTCCGACCCTTTGGCAAAGTATAATGACAGGGTGAATCGCACGGTAAAAGAAAAGAATAAAACAAAATATATAGATACTTATATGTTTTGGGTTTTTTTTTGTATCTTGGGCCGCAGTATGCGGGATATACTCCATATCCCGAACTCATCAATCCCTAAATTTAAAATCTACAAACAATCCAAAGAACATGGCAGAACTAAATGAAGTCGTAATACTCAGTGGCGCCCGCACAGCCATTGGCACTTTTGGCGGATCCCTGCAGACGGTTCCCCCCATTGAACTGGCTACTACGTGTTCGAAAGAAGCCATCAAACGATCCGGCATCAGCGCCGAAGAGATCGGGCACACTTTTTTTGGTAACGTCATTCACACGGAACAGCGGGACATGTACCTGTCCCGCGTCGTATCCGTGCAGGCCGGCGTCCCCAAAGAAACGCCGGCCATGACGCTCAACCGCCTGTGCGGCAGCGGCCTGGAGGCGATCGTACAGGCCGCCCGCGTCATTCAGATGGGCGAATGCGAAGCCGCCCTCGCCGGCGGAGCGGAGAACATGAGCCGCGGCGGCTACATGCTGCCCAACCTGCGGTGGGGCCAGCGCATGGGCGATGCCGGCGGAGTCGATATGATGGTCGGTGCCCTGACCGACCCCTTCGGGCACGGCCACATGGGCATCACCGCCGAAAATGTAGCGGACAAATACCACATCAGCCGGCAGCAGCAGGATGAGTTCGCGGTGGAAAGCCAGAATCGGGCGGTCAATGCTATCGAGAAAGGATACTTCAAAGACCAGATCGTGCCGGTGGAAATAGCCGGCCGCAAGCAGACGATCGTCTTCGACACCGATGAATATCCCCGCGCCGGCTCCACCATCGAGGGCATGCAAAAACTGCGTCCGGCGTTTAAAAGAGATGGCGGCACAGTGACCGCCGGCAACGCTTCCGGCATCAATGACGGCGCTGCCGCCGTCGTACTCATGAATGCAGCAACGGCAAAAGCCAGAGGACTCAAGCCCATGGCCCGTATCGTAGCGTACGGCCACGGTGGCGTCGAACCCGCCGAAATGGGCATGGGCCCGGTGCCGGCCGTGAAAAACGCCCTGGATAAAGCCGGCCTGAGCATCAAGGATATAGACGTCATCGAATCCAACGAAGCCTTCGCCGCCCAGGCCTGTGCCGTAGCCAAGGAACTCAGCTTCCCGGCTGACAAGACCAACCCGAACGGAGGCGCCATCGCCCTCGGCCACCCCATCGGCGCTACCGGCGCTATCATCACAGTAAAACTGATGTACGAACTGCAGCGCACCGGCGGCCGCTACGGCCTGGTAACGATGTGCATCGGCGGCGGCCAGGGGATCGCTATGGTCATCGAAAGAATGTAACCGTTAATCCGGGCAGTAAAACCTGGCCGAAGCCGGGTTTTACTGCCGCGACTCTGAGTTGCCGCCCCTCCGGCGGCAACCGAAGAAAGGTAAGTTGACACAAGAAAAAAGAGCCGGCGCATGCGCTGGCTCTTTTCATTTTAAAGTGTTTTTTTATCCTTATCCTGCGGCAATGAACGAAGTAAAGCAGGAATTCCTCAATTTGCTGAAAGAGTTTTCCAAATCTTTAACAGCTTATGTTTCTACCAATAGTCAAGACTGGAAAATAAAAGGTTTCATCGATGTCGACAAAACTATTTATACTATTTCAGCCGATACAAAGATTATTTCCAAAATCCTGGAAATTCAACTATATCCCAAATTCAGGCAATTTGCTGAAGAAACCGGTTATGAAATCATTCTGGCAGAAAAACAAAATTGGTATCCGGACTTGTCTTTTGTAAACTTAAAAAATCCTAAAATAAAGTTTGCAGTTGACATAAAAACGACTTATAGGCTAGAGGACTACCCTGGCTTTTGTAGTGGCTTTACTCTTGGGTCACATGGTGAATACTTTCGAAACAGAACGAGCACAAAAAATATCCAATTCCCTTATTCCGATTATATTGCTCATTTATGCCTAGGCGTAATTTATACCCGAGCCTTATCCGCCGATATAGACGAAACCAAAATTTTATACTTATCTGACCTGGACAAGATTACTTCTGTGATTAAAGATAAGGAGGGAGCGAAACCAAAAAGTATGACTACCCTACTCAATTGTTGTTAAAGCTTGAAGAGGAGAAAAGAGGGCTGAAGAAATCCTTGCACCTATAGGCAGCAGGTGTCACGAATACCCCGTCTCCCGTTCCCCCTTCCGGATAATCTTCTTTGCTTCCTTCCCTTTGATCGCAATCCCCTCATCATCCAGCCATACGATGGCCCCGGTAGGGCAACGCTGAATGGGCGCCTGGGTCTGGTGATGTTTCGAATAATCGACTACCGGCAGGTTGTGAATCATCTCGATGAGGCTGCCCGGAGCGTCCATGGCGCATTTGCCGCAGGCCGTACAGCCTACCTGGCATTCCTCCAGGATATCGTCGCCCTGTTCCAGGTTTTTGCAGTTTACCCAAAGCCGGCGGCTCACCGGTTGCAGGGAGAAGAGGTCTTTGGGGCACACCTCTACACAATCGCCACAGGCCGTACATTTATCGACATCCACCACCGGCAGCGAAAAGGGGTTCATGGTGATGGCATCAAAATCGCAGACCGCCTCACAGTCGCCGAAGCCCAGGCAGCCCCAGAAACAACCCTTACCCCCTCCGGATACCAACGATGCCGCCTGACAGCTCTGAATCCCCTTGTACCGGGCGCGGTTCAGCGCAACGTTGGTACCGCCGGCACAGGCCAGGCGGGCCACCCGCTTTTCTTCAGCACCCAGGTCGACGCCCAGATACCGGGCGATATTCACCCGCCCCTCTTCCGAACTCACCGTACACTTGCCCGGCAGGGCACCGCCGGAAACCAGCGCTTCAGCAAAGGGCCGGCACCCCGGGTAGCCGCAGGCACCGCAGTTGGCATGCGGCAGCATATCTTCCACCACATCGATGCGCGGATCTTCGTAGACATACAGCTTCCGGTTGGCCACAATGAGCATAGAGGCCAGCAAAAAAGTCAATCCGCCCAGCGCGGCAAGTGCAATGAGTATTGTCATGTCAAAATCTTATTGTGAACCAGGTTGGACAAATTTCTCCCTGGCGGCATGCCGTAAACTTCTTCCCCCCCTCACGGCTGAGACTGAAAAAACATTCCCCCTCAACCTCAACCTTAACCTCAGCCTCAGCCTAATAAATCACCTCCGCCCACTTATCCCCCACGACCAGTTCCGCTTTGCGGGTTTCCCATTTTATCCTCGACCCCAGGATATTGGCAAAGGCTTTATCCAGTTTCTCCCTGACCTTCTCATAGCCCGCCACATATACATAGGTATTGTTCAGGGACAACATCTCGAAGATCTCCTCCGCCCGTTCTTCGATAGCAGTGTCCAGAGCGATGGGGTCAGACCAGGTCGGGCGGGGGCTCAGAGCCCGGAATGCCTTGAAGGTCTCCTCATCATAATAGTTGGTCAGGTCTCCGTCCTTCTCATTCAGATAGAGCAATTCCAGGCCGCTGCGGGCGCCGTAGAACAGACGGATTCTGCCTTTCCAGTCCTTCACATTGTGGTAAATGTGCTTGATGAATGCCCGGAAAGGGGCGATGCCCGTCCCCATACCGATCAGGATGAGGTTGGCATTTTTGTCTTCCGGTACAGAAAAAGGCAGTTCGAAAGGCCCGGTGATGGTAATTTCCTCTCCCACTTTCCGGTCGCACAGGTAGTTGGAGGCTATTCCTTTGTATTTCTCTCCGCTGAAGTCGTCTACATAGCTGCATCGCTTGACCAGCATGGTGATGAGGGTTTTCCCGTTTTCCCTTGCCGGCAAATCCGCAACGCTGTACAGCCGGTGGTGGAACTTTTTGCCGAATTCGCCGTTGGTTGCCACCAATACGCCGAAACTCTGGTCCACCTTACAGTCGAATTCCGGTTGCTTCACTTCCAGCAGTATTTCCCGGACTTCCTCCGTATCGGCCGGTGTCAGGCGCTCCGTTTTTTTAACGGTCGCCTGATATTTTTTTTCTGTATTGTAGTCCGATAAGTTCGCCATAACCTCTATTGTTAGATGTTAATATTTTATTTCGCAGATAACCGTTTGTTCTCGCAGATGGTGGTGCAACCGCAGTTCCCGCAGCTACGCCTGTCCGCCAAGACGTCATCGTCAGATATATAATCGGAAAACGACTTTCTCCATAAGGACTGAACGATTACCCATCCTGCCACCAGGAAAATCATTCCGCCGATACCGATAAGAAAAGAAGTAATCATTTGATATATAGTTTTTGATATGCGATGTACCCAACCGTGCAGCCTGCAGTGAGCCAAATCAAAAATCGCACATTGCACATCGCACTTCATAAATCAGCTGCCCAACCCCGCGAACCCCATAAACGACAGAGACAAAATGCCGGCCACCAGCAGGGTCAGCGCCGTGCCTTTGACCACGCCGGGTACATCCGCGAAGTTGAGCTGCTCCCGCAGGCCGGCAATCAGCACCAGGGCAAGGGTGAACCCGGCGCCGGCGCCCAGGGCGTACACCAGGCTTTCGAAAAACCCGTAACCCTTGCTGGTCTGGAAAAGAGCCAGGCCCAGGATAGCGCAGTTCGTGGTGATCAGGGGAAGGAATATGCCCAGGGCCCTGAACAATGCGGGGCTCATCTTTTTAATAAACATCTCCACCAGCTGAACGGTGGAAGCGATAACCACAATGAAGCTGATCAGCTGCAGGAATTCCGCATGGATCGCCGACAGCAGGGCATGGATAGCATAAGCGCACATCGAGCTGATGAGCATCACAAAGGTCACCGCGCCCCCCATCTTGGTGGCTGTTTCCATTTTACCGGAAACCCCCAGGAACGGGCAAATGCCCAGGAAATAAGCCAGCACGAAGTTGTTGATCAGGCTCGCATTGATGAATATGTACCACAGTGATTCCTCTTTCATGTCGTTGCCCTCCTTTGTTTTGCTGCGTTAAAAATAAGTAACCAGATGGCCAGGGTAAAAAAGCCTCCCGCCGGCAGGATCATGACGATCCACTCCTGGAAGTTATCCGGGAAAAACGGAACGCCGAAAACGCTCCCGTTCCCGAGCAACTCCCGCACCGCACCCAGGCAGAACAGCGCGAACGTGAACCCGATGCCCATCCCCAGCCCATCTAAAATGGACTTGCCGACCGTGTTCTTGGAGGCAAATGCTTCCGCCCGGCTCAGGATCAGGCAATTCACCACGATAAGCGATATGAAAGCGCCCAGCGCCTTGTGTAATTCTATGCTGATGGCCTGGATGATGTAGTCGGCCATCGTTACGAAAGTGGCGATGATCAGTATGTAAGATGCGATCCGCACTTGTTTGGGAATGAAATTCCGCAGAGAGGAAACCAGTATGTTGGACATCAACAGGACGAAAGTGGTAGCCAGCCCCATCGCCAGGGCATTGATGGCCGTATTGGAAACGGCCAGCACCGGGCACATGCCCAGCACCTGCACAAACACAGGATTGTCGCGCCACAAGCCCTTGATGAACTCGTCGGTGGAAGGGTTCTCCTGCAAGGTCGCCAGGAACCCCGTTTTATTTTTTGTCAGGTCAGCCATCTCAGTTCAATTTTCGCCTTCTTGTTTTGCAAAGGTATCCTTGTTCTTGTGCAGGAGCGGCGCCCACCGCTCCGTGCTGGCACCGATAATATTGCCGATCGCCCGGGAAGAAATGGTGGCGCCGGTTATGCAGTCCACCTCCCAGGGATGCTCCTTGGTCCCGCTTTTTACCGGGACGACTGCATTCCGGAGGCCGCTCTGCTCCTCGTTCAGGGTTACGTCCAGGGCTTCGAAGTTGGACAGGAACCCGGCGTCCTTTTCGATCTTGTCGCCCAGGCCCGGCGTTTCCTTGCTTTCCAGGACATAGAACCCGACAACTGCCTGTTTTTCGGGGTCATAGCCATAGAGGATGCGCAGTATGTCCGCATATCCCTGGCCGCTGGCTTCCACAGCTACGCCCACAAACCTGCCGTTTTCGTCATATCCGGCATAGACAACCCGGCCCTCTTCTCCTTCGCCGTTTACCGGAGCGAAATTGTTTCCGTCGCCGAGTTGAAATATTTCTGTTTTTTCGATCCCCGGCAGCACTTTGAAGATCGCCTTTTCCAGCGCCTCTGCCTTTTTCTCCTTAATGATCGGCAGGGTTCCCTGGAAAGTCAACACGATCATCAGGGCGCACAATATGCCGATCCCGACCATAGCCCGGAGCATTTTCCCGCTGTTCCCGGCCGCCGATGGTTGTATCTGGTTCGTTTCGCTCATGACCCTTTCGCGCTTTTGGAAGTTCCGTAAACCCTGGGTTGTATCCAGTTATCGATATGGGGTGATATGGCGTTGGCCAGCAGGATGGCGTACATCACCCCCTCCGGCAACCCGCCCCAAATCCGGATCACCACGACGAGCAGGCCGATGATAAACCCGTAGATGACCACCCCCAGGGGCGTGATCGGAGAGGCCACCATGTCCGTCGCCATGAAAACGGCGCCCAGCATCAACCCGCCCGAGAAGAGCATGAAGAGCGGAGGCGGGTACGCCTGGCTGTCTGCCAGGTGCAGAAGGCCGCTAAGCACGTAAACCGTCGCCAGGATGGCCACCGGGATGCGCCAGTTCATCATGTTCCGGGCAACCAGATAAAGCCCCCCCAGCAAGATCAGCACAGCGCAGGTCTCTCCGGTAGAGCCGGTGATGAGGCCCAGGGCCAGTTCGGACGTAGGAGTGACCACGTGATCGAACTTAAAGGCCGACAAGGGCGTAGCGCCCGTAACGGCATCGACCGTAGGCTCCATAAACGGAGCGGCAAAGGTGGAAGAGGATACCGTGAAAAAACGGTTGTCCGGGAAAGCCGGGAACCAGGTGGTAATAGCTACCGGAAATGCCGCCTGCAGCACCGCCCGCCCCACCAGGGCCGGGTTGAACACATTGTACCCCAACCCGCCAAAGATGGATTTGCCGAGGGCGATTGCGATCACCCCTCCGCAGAATGCCATCCACAGAGGAAAATTGGGGGGCAGGGTCAGCCCCAGCAGCAAGCCGGTGATGACGGCCGACCAGTCGGATATGGTGCTTTCCTTTTTGGAAAGCCTGCACAGAAAATGTTCCGTGAGGACGCAGGCGGCAGTCGATGTTACGAGCACGAGCAGGGCGCTCATGCCAAAAGAATACACCGCAAAAATGGCCGTCGGCAACAACGCCCAGACCACATTTTGCATGATGTCATCGGTGCCGATACCCCTGGTGATGTGGGGCGATGTGCTGATATTTAGCGTTCTATTTAGCATTCCCGTTCGTCTGTTTTGCAGCGTTGCGCTTTCTTACGATCGATTTGGACAGCCTGAAGTACTGCACCAATGGAATATGAGAAGGACATACGTAAGAGCACGACCCGCATTCGAAGCAATCCATCAGGTGGAATTCCTCTGCCATCTGATCGTAGGCTTCAAATTTTGCCAGGATACCCAGCCTGGAAGGGTTCAAGGAAAGGGGGCAGGCATCTACGCAGGCGCCGCATTTGATGCAGGGATAGACCTTGTCCGCTCTTTTAATGTCTTTTTCAGTAAAAGCGACAATGCCCGAAGTACCTTTGGTAATAGAAATATCCAGGTTAGAAACAGCCACCCCCATCATGGGGCCTCCCATATATACCTCGCTGATGTTTTCATCCACGCCAACCTGTTCCAGCACATACCGCAGCGGCGTACCGACCGGGATCAGATAATTGCCCTTCTTCCTCACTGCCGGGCCGGTGATGGTGACGACCCGTTCCTGGATGCCTCGCCCGTGCGGCAGGAGGCGCCCGATCTCCGCTGTGGTGGCCACGTTGACGACCACGACGCCCACCTCTATGGGCAATCCTCCTGACGGAACTTCCCGCCCGAGCACCGAGGTGATCAGCATTTTTTCAGAACCCTGAGGATATTTGACCGGTACGACTTTCACCGAAACCGGCATGCCCTCCGGGATCATCTTTTCCAGATGGTCGGCAGCGTCCTGCTTGTTGGCCTCTATCCCGATAATGGCCCGCCCGGCACCCGTGGACCGGAGCAGATAACGGATGCCCGTAAAAATGTCTTCCGCCTGTTCGAGCATCACCCGGTGGTCGGTGGTCAGGTAGGGTTCGCATTCGATGCCGTTGATCATGAGTACCTCGCAGTTCTTTCCCTCGGGTACTTTTAACTTCACGTGGGTAGGAAATGCCGCGCCGCCCAACCCGACGATCCCGGCGTCCTGAATGCCTTTCAGGATTTCTTCCGGAGTTGCCGTATCGACATCCACAGGCGTACCTTCCAGCACTTCCTGGCTGGAGGACGGAAAGGCTTCCAGATAAATGCCCGGCGACATCTTGCCGGAGATGGTCGGCACATTGGCAATCTTCCGGACGGTGCCGGAGATTGGCGCATGCAACGGGACGGAGACGTATCCTCCGGCTTTGGCCAGCAACTGGCCCCGGACGACCTCCTGCCCTTCCCGAACGACAATCTGCGAGGGAGCGCCGATGTGCTGGGCCATAGGCAGGATGATCAGCGGAGCAAACGGAAACTGGCGAATGGGCAGGCCATTGGTTTCCTCTTTATGCTCCGGTGGATGGACACCGTGCTTGAATGTGCTTTTGCGAAAATCTAGTAATCCCATTAGTTAACCTGTTGGTAGTACTCAATCGATTTCGAGATGTGGATAATTGAGCATCACGCAGAGGCGCTGAGACCCAGAGCTGAAAAGTCATTAATGCTAACCCTTCGCGTCTTTGCGCCTCTGCGAGCTACTTGCCGCATTTGGCTCAATTATATTTTTCGCCTCTCTTTATCCACTTTTCTGCATCCTTTACTGACCGGTCAGCCGGCAGCCCCGGGTGGATCACCCGGGCAGTGCACTTCTCGGCAGCCTTTACCAGGTCTTCGTACGGCCCTCCTTTGGGATCCTTAATATACGCCTTCTTATTATCATTGTAGGCAAATATATTGGCGTTGAGCTTGATACACTCATCACAGGAGGTACAATTTTCCGTCTCCAGCCAGGGTGCCAGATAGTCGCCATTGGCCTGGGGCTGAGCCTGTTCCGGCGCCGGGGTGGCCGGTGCCGGCTCTTCCAGCGCCAGGGTAGCGATGCCGGCGCCGTCGCCTCCGGCCAGTTTCATCAGCCCCTGGGCGATCTTGCCAACTACCTCTGCCCGAATCTTGCTCTCGACGTCCACCACTTCCTCTTTCTTCTTGTCCTGTCCTGCCATTGCCCGGAGCATGATCCAGAAGTCGCGCCGTTCTTCGCAGGATTCGACGATCGTCTTGGCAACGAGCACGCGGCTGAGTTGCTGTTTCCGGTCGACAGCCCAGATGAAGGGGAATTTCCCTTCCCGCTCACCGGCATCCATTTCGAGAAACTCGGACAGGACGACCATATTCTCGTTCCAGGCATCGCGGGGCACCTTGCGGAAATGCTTGCGGAACCGGGCTTCCGTCACAGCGAAATCGGCAAAGGTCATGGCCACTTCCATGGATTTCTCCCGGCCGTTTTCCAGATATTTCAGCTGGTAAGTTGGCCAGATGCTGTCCATCGCCGGGTTGCCGCTCAGGTCGAACGCCTCTTCCGCTGTTTTCCCGTTGTCGGGATTGTATTTGAAAATGGGATATGCACGGGATTCCATAGCCAGTTTTGCCTGGTGTACCCCCAGGTCGTCGCCGACGCCATGCTCGGGCTGGCAGGTAGTGTAGAGGTTGAACAAGGCCGGGCGCCGGGCCATCAGGCCGTCGATGAAGCCTTCGATCATCTGGCTGGTATTGGCCATGGTAGCCTGAAGCACGTAGGTGTTCCGGTGCGCCATGGCGATCAGGCCGATTTCCTTGCGCGGTTCGGGTTTGCCTTTCCAGACCTTTCCGTACTGGGCCATATCCGATACCTGGCCGATAAAGCCGGACGTACAAGCCTGGCCGCCTGTATTGGAGTATACCTGGGTATCGACGACGATGACCTTGATGGGTTTGCCGGAGGCCATCATGCGCGACAGGTTCTGGAAACCGATGTCGTACATGGCGCCGTCGCCGCCCAGTGCCACTACCGGCGGGCACAGCAGCCATTCTTCGTCGGTGAACTGCTGCCAGGTGAAGTAGGTAAAAAACTCGTCGTGCTCTGCCGTGTTGTATTGGCCGCTCAGTTCCAGCTCTGCTCTGCGAATGGCCTTAAAGCCTTCCGCCATCTTCGCCATGTGGCCTTCGAAAATACCCATGGCCATAGAGGTGGAATCCTGGAACAAGTGGTTCGCCCAGGGGAACGGATAGGGGTTGAACGGATAGGTGCTGCCCCATACCGAGGTGCAGCCGGTCGAGTTGGTCATGCCCATGGAGGAACGCCCGTTGCCGGTATTCCCTTCCGTATACTTCCATTTCAGGTTCTTCAGTTTGGCCAGCAGTTGCGTAACGTCTCTCAGCCATTCCTGGTCAATAGGCTCGGTGCCCTTTTCGGATTCCAGCTTTCTGGCCAGGCCGGACATGGTCAGGTCGCTGTTGCGCATCTCGGCGACGATCCTGGACATCGCTTCCGCATCGCTGACATTGACGGTCTTGAAGAGCCTGGACTGAATGTGTTGCTCCAGCTTGCCGATCAGTTCTTCCAGGTAGGCGACATGCTTCCTGATCCGGGGCTGCATCAGGGATTCCACGGTGGCCACAAACAAGTGGATCACCGTCTTTTCGGAGCACCCCAGGCAGGCGCCATCGCCACTGGCAAACTTCAGGTAAGCATCCTTATTCAGCAGGATGGTTTCGAGCGGGCCGATCTTCTCTTCCAGGTCATCGACGCGGTTGAACTTCTGGGGCGTATTGGGCAGGTCCAGCCAGAAATCCCAGTCCTTCCTCAGCCGGGCGATGGAATCTTCAGTCTGAGTGGCAGGCCGCAAGGCGTCATCCGGACAAACCTCAACGCATTCCATGCACCCCTTGCAGGTGGTCGGGTTGATGGTTATGCTGAACAAGCCGCCGCTGTTGGGCTGGTTTTTCTCATGGATATCAAAGTACGGGCGGGTAAGGGCGAACTGGAAATCGCCCAGTTCCTCGCGGAACCATTCCATTTCCCGGGCAAGCCCATTGCCGTTGTCGTTCTCGCTGATGTACTGGTCGATGGCGTCCTGGATAAGGTGGTTGACCGTAGCTCCGTTATTATTGTCCTCCCTGAACAGCGCCCGGATCTTGCCTTCCATCTGGCGCACCGCCTTCGGCAGGTATTCCACTTTCTCGTGGTTTTTCTTTACCCGCTTCACGACGGTATCCAGCACCTCCGACAGTTCGCTTACCAGCCCTGGTATAGCCGTATCGGGGCAAACGGTATAACACTTGGCGCAGGCCGTACAGTTGTTGGCGATCCATTCGGGATGTTCAAAACGGATGCCGGTCATATCCCTGAAAAGCGAGGATACAGCAGGCATGACACTCAGGCCGATAAAGGGGTCGGTCAGGTTGTCGTTGCCCATACCGCGCAGGTAGAAATTGCCCGTCTGTTCCCAGAACCGGTGAATATCGCTCAGGTTGGACTTGCTCTTCGGAATGTCCTTCATCATGGTTGGGATGGGCAGCAGCGCTTCCCCGTTTTTCTTGTCCTCATGACCGGCGCCCAGCACTTTATCCTTGACCTCATGCACTTCGTCGAAGCCGCGCTTTACCACCCGCATGTTGTCGTCCACCACCCGTTGACCTTTCCCGCCAAACTTGTGCTGCAGCTGGTCCTCAATGGCTTTAAGCAACGTAGCATCAGTGAGGCCTGCCTTTTCCATGAGCGGGGAAGCAGCGAAGAAGGCACCCTGGAAGGCGATGCCCTGCATCCGCAGCTGCAGTTCCGGGTCGGTAGCTTCTTCGCGGGCGATCCTGAACCCGTCGATGTAGAAAAGGCGGATATTGTTGTCGATGATGATCTTCTGGTAGGGCTTGGGGATGTCGGCCCAGACTTCTGCGGGTTTCGCTTTGTCGCTTTGGATAATGAAGACGCCTCCCTTTTTCAGGCCCGCCAGCGCATTGGTATGTTTGAACACGTTGGGGTCGGGAGACAATACGACGTCGACGAAGTAGTACTCGCAGTTGACGCGGATCGGTTCGGGCGCCGCCGCCAGATAGTAGGTGGTCGGCTGGCCCTTTTTCTCGGAGCCGTATTTCGGATTCGCTTTGATGTCATAGCCCAGCAGGTCGAAAAGCGTCATGGCAAGGTTCTTGCCCGTTGTGATCGCTCCCCAGCCGCCCACGGAGTGAAAGCGGACGGTGACGGCGCCGTCGGGCATGAGGTTCGGGTTTTCCGATCCTCTTACGGCAAGCTCCTTCACGTGAGGATAGGCTTCCTGGATGGATTCCTGGTAGGCCCTTTGCTTGGGCGTGAACGGAACGTCCCGTATGAAATCTATGGACAGGTAGAATTGTTTTTTGTGCTTGCCGTCGGGCAACATGTTTTCAATGGCGCCGATAATGCCTTCCGGCTGAAGGTCGCGGCTGCCCATTCCGAAGGATCCGGAATACAGGGCCGGGAGGTCGGCCGGGTTATAGCCCGGCAGTTCCGGATAAGGAGGATTTTTCCTGTTGGCGCCGTTTTCCATGCACTTGGCCAGCACGGCGCGGATTTCGCGGGCGATGGGCAGGTCGGCCGCCAGGGGCTGGTCGAGCCTTTCGAGGACGGCGACGCCTTTTTTGCCTTTCAGAATCCTGGCGATCAGTTCGGCCGGGAAGGGCCGGAACATAACCAGGTCAACCACGCCTACTTTGATGCCGCGGGTCTTGCGCAGGTAATCGGCTACAACCTCAGCACTGGGTACTACGCTGCCCTGCCCGAGGATCAGGTAGTCGGCATCTTCGGCACGATAAGTCATGACGCGCTCATACCGGCGGCCGGTGAGCTGGTAGAACTCTTCGAATGCCCGGTCCGTCAATTCTTTAATGTGGTCAAAAAAGAAGGGCCGCTGAGCCGCCACGCTCTGCATGTAGGAGTCCTGGTTCTGAACGATGCCCGCCATCACAGGGTTGTCCACGTCCCAGAGTTCGGGAATGCGCCGGCGGGTTTCTCCGTAAATAATTCTCTGGGCAGCGGTGGGCGTCTCGATGATGTCATCGGGGCGGCCCAGATATTCCTGGATCAACTCGCGCTCAGGAAGCAGCAAAGACTCGATCAGGTGCGTGGTCAGGAAGCCATCCTGGGCGACCACACCCGGAGTCAGGGCCAGCTCGGCGATTTTATGGGCGATGATGTTCAGGTCGGCAACGTGCTGTGCCTTTTTGGCAAACAGCTGAAAAAAGCCGGTATCGTCTATGGCGTGATAATCATCATGGCCGGCGTGGACGTTCAGGGTGGATTTGGTCATGGCCCTGGCGCCGATATTGAGGATGTAGGTCAGCCGTTTCCCAACAGCGGCGTATAGCGATTCGTGCATATAGGCGATGCCCTGTCCGGAAGAGAAGTTGGCGGCCCGCAGGCCGGTCATGGACAGGCCGGCGGTAACGGCTGCGGCGGCGTGTTCTCCTTCCGGTTCTATAAATATCAAAGGCCGCCCGGAAATGTTCAGGTGGCCTTTGGCGGCTTCTTCCGCCCAATATTCTCCCATTTGTGTGGAAGGAGTGATCGGGTATGCTCCTGCTGCATCGGAAGATTCCCGTTCACACATGATCGCAGCAGTATTTCCATCCATTGCGACGCGGACGCCGGGGTACTTTACCCCCTTATCTTTCTTATCCATATCAGCTTTTTTTGTACTGGGACAATTCGTTTCCGTTTTTAAACCGGTTTCTTTTTCGGTTAAGGCGACGGCACAAATTTTGAAAATCAACGGCGGACTTGCGATGAGAATAATCACCCGATGAAGTGAAAAATGTCATCAGGCCTGATGTAGCTTAATCTTAATATGCGGTGAGGTTCCTTGATCCGGCTACAAAAAATTCAAATATGGAAGCGGAAACCTTATCCACCCAGCGTGCTCATCCTGAATTGCTCAACTGCCTGTGGGGATATCAGAATCAACATGGCTATATCCGCGATGAAGACATAAGCCAGTGTTCTGAGCGGTTTGGCATTTCCAAAATCCAAGTGGAAGGGGTGATTTCTTTTTACCACTTCTTTCACCGTCGGCCGGCCGGCCGGTTCACCGTTTATCTGAACAACAGTATTGTTTCAGAATTCAAAGGCTTCCAGCGGGTCCGGGAAGCTTTCGAAAGGGAAACCGGTGCCCGCTTCGGCGAGGTGGACCCCAGCGGCCTGTTCGGCCTTTTCGAAACCTCCTGCATCGGCCTGAGCGATCAGGAGCCGGCGGCTTTGATCAATTTCCACCCCTTCACCAACCTCAACACCCTGAAAGTGAGGCAGATTGTCGCCGGCCTGAAACAAGGTGTACCCGTGGAAGAAATCTGCGATGAGGCAGAAGACAATATCCGGTATGCCCCCCCCGGAAAACGGGCGGTCTTTTTCCGGGAGTACTTCCCGGGCAACGCTATCACTAAGTTAAGGGGCAGGAATCCGGAGGAAGTCATTGAAGAGATCAACCGCTCGAAACTCAGTGGGCGGGGCGGGGCGTTTTTCCCCACCGGCCTGAAATGGGGCTTGTGCCGGCAACAGGCCGCTACTCCCAAATACATCGTCTGCAACGCCGACGAAGGCGAACCGGGCACCTTCAAAGACCGGGTGTTGATGAACGCTATGCCCGGCCTGGTACTCGAAGGGATGGCCGTGGCCGGATACGCCGTAGGTGCCCGGGAGGGCATCCTCTACCTGCGGGCTGAATACATGTGGATGAAAGACAAACTGGAAAAGGAGATCGAGCGATTTTACCGCATGGAGCTTCTGGGGAAAAATGCAGCCGGCATTGATGGCTTCGACTTCGATATCCGTCTGCAACTGGGTGCCGGCTCCTACGTCGTGGGAGAAGAAACGGCCATGCTCAATTCTATGGAGGGGAAACGCGGCGAGGCCAGGGTCAAGCAATATTACCCCATCGAACGAGGTTTCCTGGGCAAGCCGACCGTAGTCAACAATGTAGAAACGCTGTGCGCCGCCGCCCGCATCATCGAACTGGGCGCCGGCCACTTCCTGGCCACGGGAACCTCCAGCTCGCCAGGCACCAAGCTGATCAGCATTTCCGGCGATTGCCACCAACCAGGCGTCTATGAGGTAGAATACGGAATGAAGGTGGAAGAATTGCTGAGGCTCTGCCATGCGGACGACCCGTACTACATCCAGGTTTCCGGGCCTTCGGGAGAATGTATTTCTATGAAAGACAAGGAGCGGGTATTGTCAAAGGACGACCTTGCCTGCGGCGGCGCTTTTATGGTGTTCAGCAAACACCGGGATATCCTGCAGATCCTGCTCAATTTCACCACTTTTTTCAAGGAAGAGTCCTGCGGGGTATGTACTCCCTGCCGGGCGGGCAACTTCATCCTGCAGCGCAAGCTGGAAAAGATCAAACTGGGCCTGGCTCAGCAGTCTGACTACACAGATATACGGCAGTGGGGCCGAATCATGCAATCGGCCAGCCGCTGCGGCCTTGGAAAAACGGCTTCCAATACGTTGATTAAGGCCCTGGATACTTTCCCCGAGTTTTTTGAGGTTCAGCCGGGCGAGGGCCTGACCAGAAAATTTGACCTAATAAAGGCAACGGAAGAATATGAAAAGTTTAAAAGCTAAGCCGAAGAAAAAGCAACCCGCAAAGGCAAAGGGCGAGGCCACCATAAAGATCGACGGCAAGGAAATAAAGGCCCGGGAAGGGAGCAATCTCGTCCAGGTAGCCCGGGAAAATGGCATTTTCATCCCTTCACTTTGTTACTACGAGCATATTGACCCTCCGCTGGGCACCTGCCGGGTCTGCATTTGCGAGATCGACGGCAAGCCGGCGCCGGCCTGTATGCAAAAAGTGAAAAACAATATGGAAGTGCGGGTGAATACGCCGGAGATGGAAGACACCCGCAAGGCCATTGTGGAGATGATGTTTGCCGAAGGCAACCACTTCTGCCCGGCCTGTGAAAAAAGCGGCAACTGCAGCCTGCAGCACATGGGATACGAAATGGGGGTTTCCATTTCCCGCTTTCCCCACCTTTTCAAAGACCGCCTGATCGACTTCCACCCAAAACGGATGATCATCGAACACAACCGCTGCGTGAAATGTCACCGCTGTGTGGAAGAGGTGCGGACCCAGGATGGGAAAAGAGTATTCTCCCTCTGCAACCGGGGCAATGAAACAGTGGTAGGTATCGACTACGAACAGGAAGCGAAGCTCACCCGTGAAGAGGCCCTGGCGGCAATGGAACTCTGCCCCACCGGCGCTATCCTGGTGCGCGGCCAGAGCCTGGCCAAACCCTTTGGCGACCGCACGTTCGATAAAGAATCCGTTCAAAAGGAAGAAGAGGCTAAAAAATCCGTCGTTGAATCAACGGTCAAAGAGGCCAAAGAGAAAAAGGTTATCGCCACCATCTCCCTTGCGGGCTGCTTCGGCTGCCACATGTCACTGCTGGACATCGACCTGGGCCTCATCGACCTGCTGGAGGTGGTGGAATTCAACAAGTCGCCGATCAACGATATCAAAAAGTTCACCCAGCAGTGCGATATCGGCCTGATCGAAGGGGGGTGCTGCAATTCGGAAAATGTGGAAACCCTTCGGGAGTTCCGCAAAAAGTGCGACATCCTGGTCGCCGTGGGCGAATGCTCCATCTGGGGCGGCCTGCCCGCCATGCGCAACATGATGCCGCTGGAGGAATGCCTGGAGGAAGCCTACCTCAACTCCATTACGACGGTTCCGGGAGAGCACATCGTGCCCTACCACGAAGACCTGCCCAAAATCCTGGATAAGGTTTATGCCTGCAACGAAATCGTCAAGATCGACTATTTCATTCCGGGCTGCCCGCCCAATCCGGAGCATATCTGGAAAGCGGTGAAGAACCTGTTGTGGGGGGAACATTATTCCATTTTGTATTCTGAATTCAAATACGACTGACCCATGGGAAAGAAGATCACCATAGACCCCGTCACCCGGGTGGAAGGACACGGGAAAGTCACCGTCCACCTCGACGAAGCAGGCCATGTGGAAGATGCATTTTTCCACATTGTCGAATTCCGGGGTTTCGAGCGATTCGTTCAGGGCCATCCCTACTGGGAGGCGCCTCTGCTGGTACAGCGCCTCTGTGGCATCTGCCCGGTGAGCCACCACCTGGCTGCCGCCAAAGCCATTGACCAGCTGGTTGGGCTGGAGCCGGAGGATTTGACTCCTACCGCCACCAAGCTGCGGCGCCTGCTGCACTACGGCCAGGTTTTTCAATCTCATGCTCTGCATTTTTTCTACCTGGCCTCTCCCGATCTGCTGTTTGGCTTCGACGCTCCCCCGGAGAAACGCAACGTGGTAGCCGTGGCCGCTGAAAATAAGGAGCTGGCCCGCAAAGGCATCCTGATGCGCAAATTCGGCCAGGAGATCATCAAGGCCATCGCCGGCAAAAAAATCCACGGCATTGCCGCCGTGCCGGGAGGCGTGCACAAAACCTTCACCGCCGAAGAAAGGGACTACCTGCTCCACGACAACGATACGCCCTCAGCCGATACGATGATCAAATGGTCCCGGGAGATCGTAAGCTTCATCAAGGATTACCACGACAAGCACTACCAATGGCTGAACTCTTTTGCGCGCTATCCTTCCGGCCACCTGGGGCTGGTCGGCCCGGAAGGCCAGTTGGAGCTCTACCACGGCCGCCTGCGCGCCATAGACGCAGAAGGCAACACGACGCTCCACGATATTCCCAACAACTCCTATCTAAAATACTTTACAGAAGGCGTCGAGAAATGGTCGTACATGAAATTCCCCTACCTGAAACACCTGGGCAGAAAACGGGGATGGAACCGGGTCGGGCCGCTGGCCCGCCTCAATGTCTGCAACGGCATTCCAACTCCCCTCGCCCATAAAGAATGGGAGGAATTCCGGAATTACACCAACGGCCAGATCAACAATTGCACTATGCACTCCCACTGGGCGCGCCTTATCGAAATGCTGCACTGCGCAGAAATGATTAAGGGTTTGCTGGAAGACAAGGCCATCCTGGGCAACGACCTGGTGCGGGAAGGAAAACTCCGCCCGGAAGGCATCGGCATCATCGAGGCGCCGCGCGGCACCCTCATCCACCATTACAAAGTGGACGAAAAAGGCATGATCACCAAGTGCAACCTCATCGTGTCGACCACCCACAACAACGAACCCATGAACCGGGCGGTGCGCTGGGTGGCCCAAAACGTCCTCAGCGACAAACCGGAGATTACCGAAGGTATGCTCAACCAGATCGAAGTCGCCATCCGCGCCTACGACCCCTGCCTGAGCTGCGCGACGCATGCGTTGGGCAAAATGCCGTTGCAGGTTGCGGTTTTGGATTATGAGGGCAAGGTGGTGGACGAGCGGTGTAAGGGGTGAAGCCTGGTTGGACATGTCTTTCCTAAGCAGCTTGCTTCAAGGACTCCGTGAATTGCAAAATATCGGCCCGGAACAAGTCAAAATCAAAGTCCGGAACCTGTGGCTTTATTTTTTCGATTGCCTTGTCCAATTCAGCAGAAAACTGCTTGATGTCCGGGCCGGAAAGTACTGAAATGTATAATCCGCGTTTGTTTTTGTCGAACCTGGGCCGGTCAGGTATAAAAATCTTGTTTTTTTTGAAAAACCCGACTTCAAAAAACAACTTCCTGACCCCGTTGCCATTTTGTTATACAAATGAAATGATATGCAGCGTTGAGGCATAGGCCACCCACGCGAAGCACGTCAACTTCGCCGTTCCAATTCTTTTTTTTAGCCGTTTTTGCCTTATATTGGAGCAGATGTTGCCGGGCATCCTGCGGGATTGTTGCGCCACCGCCTGCCGATATTAACCTGGAATGGGTTATTGCCGGGGGCAGCGATGGCTGCTAAAAGGATGCCGCCCCCATGGTTTAAAGCTTCATAAATTAAATTTTATCTATTTTAACTGCGAAAATAAACGATTTAAGTTAAAAAATAAAGTTTTTATCGGCAAATTGTGAAATTTGCGTTGCAAAGCTAGATAGCCAAACCCAATCATCATGCCCCACGCTCCCGCCAAACTAAACACCCCCACCACCCTCCTCCTCGGCATCGGCAACAACGCCCGCCGCGACGACGGCCTGGGCTGGGCTTTCCTGGACGCCATCCGGGAGCAAGGGCTGTTTGCCGGGGAAATAACCTACCGCTACCAGCTTCAGGTAGAAGACGCCGACGTGATCCGCGCCTACCAAACCGTCATTTTCGTGGATGCGCTGCACCAACCGGTAGAGGCTGGATTCTACTGGAAACCCTGCCTGCCGGTGGCTGCCTTCAGCTTTTCTACTCATGCCCTGGATCCGGAATCGGTGGTGGCTCTCTGCCAGGAGATATATGGAGAGGCGCCGGAGGCTTTCACGCTGGGAATCGCCGGGTACGCCTGGGAATTAGAGGAGGGGCTAAGCCCGAAAGCGGTAAAAAATCTAAAACAGGCCCTCCATTTTTTCCGGGAAAAAATTTTGTAGATTTAAAAACTTGGGCTTAATTGTTCAAAAGAAAAACGGAATCACAATACAACAATGGGCTTAGAAGACAGACATCCGGATATTCTTCAGAACATAGAATTCGCCATCTTCAGCGTCTATCGCGATGATCCCGACCTCCGGGACAACGACGTGATCAAAGCACTGGACGCCCTCATCAGCCATACGCAACGCCTGGCCATGGGCCGGGAACACACCACTAGACATTTTCTGGCCCGTGTAAAAGTGTAAGCGTGTAAAGGTGTAAAAGAAATTGGCTCCCAATCATTTACACGTTTACACTTTCACACCTTTACACAAGTAGCCCCCAAAATGT